>NZ_CAACUY010000119.1 GCF_900659615.1 Actinomadura fibrosa
CGCCTCGACCAGCACGGCCGCGGTCCCGCGCGGCGCGGCGGCGCCGGACAGGTAGGCGCGCAGCCACCCGGCGAGGACCTCGCCGCTGTCGCCGCCGGCGCCGTCACCGCCCGCGAGGAGCGCCTCGGCGTCGGCGAGCAGCGCGTCGATCCAGTCGCGCAGGACGGCGTGCAGCAGGTCGTCGCGCGTGGGGAAGTGCCGGTACAGCGTGCCGGAGCCGACGCCCGCGCGCCGGGCGATGTCGTCGAGGGAGGCTCCGGTGCCGTGCTCCAGGAAGGCCGCGCGGGCCGTCGCGACCAGCCGTTCGTGGTTGCGGCGCGCGTCGGCTCGCATCGGGCGGGTGTCCATGGGCGCCATCCAGCGGGGTGCCGGCCGGAGATCCCCGGGCGGGCCGACCGGGGGCGGTCTCCGCTTGCTTCCTGGAGAACCTCCATCATGAGCAGGACGCCCGCGGAAGGCAATCGCCCGATCCGTCGCCACGTCGGCGCGGACACCCACGAGTGGCCTGCGCGACGCACTCGCACGTCCGGTGCCAGTGCGCCTTCTGGGAGCGGAGCCCGGCGCCGGTCAGGAGGTCAGGGCGTCGCGGGACAGGCGGTCGGCGCGGCGCGTGGTCTCCGGCAGCCGGTACTCGGGCGCGAGGGCGAGGACGGTGCGGCAGGCGGTGTCGAGGTCCGCGCGGTGCCCGACGGACACGAACACCGGCTTCACGCCGTCGCGCGTCCGCAGCACGCGCCCGACGACCTCGCCGCCGTCGACCAGCGGGCTCGCGTCGCCGCGCCGGCCGCCCGGCGGGTCGTAGGCGCCGACGAAACCGGTCTTGGCCACGCCGATCGACGGCAGGCCGGTCAGGACGCCGAGGTGGCATGCCAGCCCGAACCGGCGCGGGTGGGCGACGCCGTACCCGTCGCAGACGAGCAGGTCGGGGGCCGTCTTCAGCGCGCGGAGCGCCTCGACCAGCGCGGGCAGCTCCCGGAACGCGAACAGGCCCGGGACGTACGGGAACGCGGCGGTGCCGACAGCGACGGACTCCTCCAGCACGTCCAGGGTCTTCGCGTCCAGGACGACCACCGCGGCGGCCAGGCGCGTGCCGGTTCCGCCGCCGTCGCCCGCGTACGAGACGTCCAGTCCCGCGACGGTCGCCGGGGACGAGGGGCCGGGCGTCTCCAGGTCGAGCAGCGGGCGCAGCTCGTCCTGGATCGCGACGGCCTCCTCGGGCGTCGCGGGCCAGGGATGCAGGTCGCGTACCTCCATGAACCGGCACGTTACCGGGGTTCCGCCGCGCCCGGCCGCCGCCGTCCGGCCTACCCAAGCAAGTGCTAGGTCGATATCGTGGGTTCCGTGGCGATCGATCTTGCCGAACTGGCCGATCCGCGGCGCACCGCTCTGCTGATCATGGAGATGCAGCGCGGCGTGGCCGGCGACCTGGCGAAGTTCCCCGAGCTGGTGAAGAGCTGCGCCGACCGGGGCGTGGTGGCGAACGCGGCGCGGACCGCGGCAGCCGCCCGCGCGTCCGGCGCGCGCGTCGTGCAGTGCACCGCGGCGTTCCGCGCCGACCGGGCGGGCAGCCATACCGACAACTGCCCGTTCATCAAGGCGCTGCTCAAGGACCCCGCGCACATGCTGGAGGGCACCGGCGCCGTCGAGGTCATGCCGGAGCTCGCCGACCCGTCCGACCTGGAGTCGCGGCGCTACCACGGCTTCTCCCCGTTCACCGGGACGTCCCTGGACCAGACGCTCCGCTCCCTCGGCGTCCGGACGGTCGTGGCCGCGGGCCTGTCCCTCAACCTCGGCATCCCCGGGCTGTGCCTGGAGGCGGTGAACCTCGGCTACCGCGTCGTCGTCGTGACCGACGCGGTCGCCGGGATGCCCGCCGAGTACGGCGACGCCGTCCTGAAGAACACGATCAGCCTGCTCGCCGCCCGCGCGACGAGCCGCGAACTGGAGGCCGCGTGGACGGCATGAGCCTGGACGGCCGCACCGCCGTCGTCACCGGCGGCGCGGGCGGCATCGGCCGCGCGATCTGCGCCGACCTCGCCTCGCTCGGCGCCCGCGTCGTGGTCGCCGACCTCGACCTGGAGGCCGCCGAGAACGTCGCGAAACCGCTCGGCGGCACCGCGACCCGCGTGGACCTGACCGACCCGGACGAGATCGACGCGTTCACCACCGGCGTCGGACCCGTGGACGTCCTCGTCCACAACGCGGGCGTCAGCATCGTCGAGCCGTTCACGGAGAGCGATCCCGCCGCCTGGGACCTCATGTGGCGGATCAACCTGCGGGCGCCGATGCAGCTCACGCGGGCCCTGCTGCCCGGCATGACCGAGCGCGGCTGGGGACGGCTCGTGTTCGTCTCGTCGGACGGCGCCCGCGCCGGGTCCGGCGGCGAGGGCGCCTACGCCGCCACCAAGGCGGGCCTGTTCGGGCTCGCCAAGACGCTGGCCCGCGAGGCCGCGCGCGGCGGCGTGACCAGCAACGTCGTCTGTCCCGGGCCGACGGACACCCCGATGGTCCAGCAGGTGGCCGGGCGGCACCCGGGACTGCTCGACAAGCTCGCCAAGCAGATCCCGCTGCGCCGCATCGGCCGCCCGGACGACGTCGCCGGCCTCATCGCCTTCCTCTGCACCGACCGCGCCGGCTACATCACCGGCCAGACCGTCTCGGTCAGCGGCGGCATCACGATGCAGTGACGCCTTTCTTCTCCCGCTCAGCCAAGGGCGGCGTAGGCCGCCTCGACGAGGCGGTAGGCGCGCAGGTCGCCGGACAGCTGGTCGCCCATGAGGTTCGGCAGGTAGGCGACCGCGAGCCCGGCGTCGGCGTCCCCGAGCCCGATCGAGCCGCCCGCGCCGGTGTGCCCGAACGCGCTCTCCTTTCCGGCCTGCGGGGTGAAGAACGTGATCGCGGGACGCATGAAGCCGAGCCCGAAGGAGGTGTCCACGAGCATCGTCCGGTCGGGTCCGGCGACGCGCGGGCGAATCGCCTCGCGGAGCGTCTCGGGCCGCACGATCCGTCCCGCCACGAGATCCCGGTAGAACCCCGCGAACCCGGACGCGCTCGCCAGCATCCCCGCCGCAGGCCACCCGGCGCGCAGCACGACCGGGTTGTTGTAGCCGCCCTTGCCCGGATGCGGACTGTTCAGCGCCCGGTTGAGGAGGCTCTGCGGGTCGGAGTACGCACCCGCGAGCCGTTCGAGGAGGTTGCCGTCACCGCCCGTGCGCGGCGCGTCCGCCCCCTGGCTCGGCGCGTCCGTCGCGGGCCCGGCCGCGTCGCCGCTCGGCGCGTTCCCGTTCCCGTTCTTGGCGTCCTTGCTCGTGACGCGGCGTCCCGCCGAGAGCTTCGCGGCCCGCTCGATGACGTCGTCCGGCGCGCCGATCCACAGGTCGAGGCCGCCCGCGAACTCGTCCCGGACGAACGCGCCGACCGTCCGTCCGGAGTGCCGCCGGACGATCTCGCCCGCCAGCCAGCCGTAGGTCAGCGCGTGGTAGCCGTGCGCCTCGCCGGGCGTCCACTCCGGCTCCTGCGCGGCGAGCTCGGCGGCCCGCGCGGGCGCGTCCGCCGCCTCCTCGGCCGACACCGGACGCGCGAACGCGGGCAGCCCGACCTGGTGCGACAGCAGGTGCGCGGCCGTCGCGCCCTCCTTGCCGCCCGCGCCGAACTCCGGCCACCAGTCCGTGACGGGTCCGTCCACGTCATAGGCGCCGCGCTCGGCGAGCAGCAGCGCCGCGGTCGCGGTCACCGCCTTGGTGCAGGAGAAGCCGAAGCACGGGGTGTCGGGCAGCCACTCCCGGCCGGTGCGCCGGTCGGCGACGCCGCCGAACAGGTCCACGACCTTGCGGTCGCCCGCGTACACCGCGACGGCCGCGCCCAGCTCGCGCCCCTCGGCGAAGTTCCGTTCGAACACCTCGCGGACGCCGGCGAACGCCGGGTCGCAGTGGCCCTGCACGGTACTGCTCATCGCACGGTCCTTTCACGGGAAGGTTCCTAGAATCATGCTCGACGAGTCCGGCAACTGGGGACGCTGGGGTCCCTCAGACGAGCGCGGCACCCTCAACCTCCTGACTCCGGACGTGGTCGTGGCGGCCGCGCGGCACGTCCGCGAGGGCCGGGTGCTGAGCCTGTCGCTGCCGATCCGGGGAGCGACCTCCTCGCCCGCGCCGACGACCGTCCCGCACCTGAAGGGCCGCCCGCTGCCGCAGCACTTCATGTCGGTGGACGGCGGCGACTACGCGGCGGGCACCCGGGCGATCGGCGCGGGCCTGAAGATGTCCGACGACGCGCTCGTCGTCACCCCGCACGGCACCACGACCCACATGGACGCGCTGTGCCACATGTGGTCGGGCGACGCGCTCTACAACGGCCACCCGGCGGGCCGCGTCCGTTCCTACGGCGCCGGGCGCTGCGGCATCGAGAAGGCGGGCCCGGTCGTCGGCCGCGGCGTCCTCTTTGACATCCCCCGCCTCCGCGGCGTCGAGCACCTCGCGGCCACCGACCGCATCGGCCCGGACGACCTGGAGGAATGCGGCGTCGAGATCCGTCCCGGAGACATCGCCGTGATCCGCACAGGTTGGCCCCTCACCTGGCAGGACGGCCCGGACGCCTACTGGGCGGGCCAGCCGGGCTTGTCCGGCGCCGGGGGCCGCTGGCTCGCCGAACGCGACGTCGCCCTGGTGGCCAGCGACAACGCCGCGATCGGCGGCCTCAACGAGCACCAGCTCGCCGACGAGGACCTCGCCGACGACCTGCACATGATCTTCCTGTGGCGGCACGGCGTCCACCTGGCCGAGATGCTGTGGCTGGAGGAACTCGCCGAAACGGGCCGAACCGACTTCCTGTTCATCGCGGCCCCCCTGAAGATCGAAGGCGGCACCGCAAGCCCCATCAACCCGATCGCCGTCCTCTGACCATCGGACCGGCTCTCGCGAGGTCTTAAGGTCTTGGGATGGATGCGGGCGAAAGCGACGCGGTGGAGCGGGTCAGGAACGTCTTCGAACGGATCGTGGCGGACGGTCTGCGTCGCGAAGCGGTGTCCGGGGCAAGCGATGAGCTGATCGACGAGATGGCGCGTTCGCAGGAGGTCGCGGCCGTCCCGGCGGCGGTGCGGGAGGTGCTCCGGCTCGTCGGAGGGCAGCCGGGGATCTGGCTGATGGGGAGTTCGTTCGGGCCCAAGCGTGTGGGCGCGCAGGCCAAGCGAAACGCGCTGGCGACCTTGAGGCAGAAGACGAGCGACCCGCTGACCGACGCGGCGGGGATGCTGGTGCTGCTGGAACACCAGGCGTACGCCTACCACGTGATCGACGGCGTGGATCTGAGCGAACCCGATCCGGCGGTATGGGCCATCGTCGAGGGTGAGGACGTCGGCAAGATGTGGCCTTCGGTCTCAGCGTGGTTCGGGAGCACCGCACCGGACGTGAGCCGGTTCCGGCAGCGCCTGAAGCTGATGCGGGAAGTCGGCCGGGAACGCGAACCGTCGTGGGCCCAGCACATCCGCCTGTAGCTCCGGCCACCGAAGCGTCAGGGCTTGAGCCTGGCCCACACCCACTTGCCGCCGGACGGATCGGCGCAGCACCCGCACTCGACGGCGAGGGCCGCCACGATCGGCAGCCCCCGCCCGCCGTTGTCGTCCCAGTGCTCCCCGGACACGTCCAGCGCGTCGAGCGTGACCTCCTCGACCGCCCGGATCACCGGCCGTGTCGGCGCGGCGTCCCACACCGCGACCAGTACCCCGGTGACGTCCCGGCTGCACTGGAACCGGATCTCCCGCCCGGGCGTGGCCGCCGCCGCATTCGTCACCAGTTCTGAGATGACAAGGCAGACATCGTCCGCGATATGCGGATAACCCCAATTGTTCAGCCGCGTTTGTACGAGCGTACGCGCCAACCCCGGCGTCGCGGTGGACGCGAGCATGGAGATCAGCAAACAGTCAGGCGTCGCGATCATAATTCGCACCTTCTGCGAGTGGTTCCTGATTAGCTCCTCGCAGGATGAACGACCTGGGCTACTCTTCCCGCGTATCCGCGAAAACCAAAAACAAGGAGGGCATGTGGCGCGCGTCCGAGATCCCCTCGACCCCAAGATCTCGCTATGGCACTTCCTGGCGTTCGCGCTGCGCTTCGAGCGGGAGAAGCACGGTCTGTCGCTGGCGCAGTGCGGCGAGATCATCAATGCCGCCCGCTCGACTGTTTGCAATATCGAGGCAGGTCGGCTCAAGCTCGGCGAGGACCAGGCCAGGAAGCTCGACAAGCGGTACAACACCGCGCGAATGTTCGAGCTCCTGATCTGGTTCGCCAACTCGTCTCATGATCCCACCTGGTTCCAGCAGTATGTGGATTTCGAGACGCGAGCTGAAATCCTCCGAATCTACCAAGGGCAGGTCATACCCGTCCCATTGCAGACAGAAGCCTATGCTCGCGCGTTCCTGGATGTGGCCGGAGTCAAGGACGTCGACCGTGCTCTTGAGGCGCGGAAGGCGCGCCAGGAGGCAATCCTGGAACGCGCAGATCCACCTGTGATTCTGGTCCTGCTCGATGAGGACGCCCTGGATCGCCCGACAGGCGGAAAAGATGTGATGGCGGACCAGCTCCGGCATCTTCTCAAGCTGGGCCAGGCGTCGCACGTGATCATTCGGATGGTTCCCCGATCGGTCGGGGCGCACGTCGGTCTGAACGGGCCGTTTCAGGTGATGAGTCTTAAGGCTGACGTGGCCTACATTGGCGCGTTCCATGGAGGGCGCTTGGTCCAGGACCCTGTCGAGGTGCGCGAACTGGCCATAGATTTCGAGTTGATCGGAGCGGTGGCGTTGAGCGAGGGAGCGTCTCGGACTCTGATCCACGAGATCGAGGAGAGGTTCTCATGACGGACTGCTGGCGGAAGAGCTCCCACAGCGGGAGCGCGACCGATGAGGCCTGCGTCGAGGTGGCCAGGCTCGTTCCGGGCGTGGGGATCAGGGATTCCAAGGATCCGGACGGTGGGCGGTTGAGCCTGAGCGGTGTTGGGTTCGGGGAGTTGGTGGGGCGTATCAAGTCCGGGGCGCTCGATCGGGGTTGAGCGGCCGGTGGTGTGACGTAAAGGGCGGCGTGGCGCCTCGGGGGGATGGGGCGCCACGCCGCCGTGGGGTGGGTCAGGTGCCCGGGTACGCGCCGCCGCCGTAGGTGGCGTCCAGGGTGTCGTAGTCCGGGGTGTAGCCGCGTTTGGGGATGGTGTCGGCGAAGACCACGTCGCGGGGCTTCTTGTAGGAGGCGATCTCGTTGCGGACGTGCTCGATGACCTCGTCGGACGTCGCGGAGGCGCCTTCCTTCAGGACGACGATCGCCTTGGGAGACTGGCCGAAGCGGTCGTCCGGGACGCCGATGACGGCCGCGTCCGCGATGGACGGGTGGGTCTTGAGGGCGCGCTCGACCTCGGCGGGGTAGATGTTCTCGTTCGCCGACTTGATCATGCGGAGCCGGGGGCCGATGAAGGTGAGCGTGCCGTCGGGCTCGCGGCGGCCGAGGTCGCCGGTGTGGTGCCAGCCGCCCGCCGACTTGGCCTCGTTGAGCTCGCGGCGGTTCCAGTAGCCGGAGAAGATGCTCTGCCCGCGCGCGCAGATCTCGCCGACCTCGCCGGGCGGGACCTCCTCGCCCGAGGCGTCCAGGATGCGGACGTGGACGAGCGGGGACGGGCGGCCCGCGTAGCCCGCGCCGCCCATGCCGAGGCCGAGGAAGGTGAGCATGCCGCCGACCTCGGTCTGCCCGTAGCCGCCCATCTTGGACGCGCACCACGGGCTGTCGTCCACGGTGATCATCGCGTCCCATTCGGGGGAGTGGGAGACGAAGTGGAGGGACGACAGGTCGTGGGCGCCGTCCTTGTTGGCCTCGACCAGGCCGTCGATCATGGGGCCGAACAGGAACGCCTGGGTGCACTTCTCGGTGTCGATGAGGCGGCAGACCTCGGTCGGCTCGTAGGCGGGGGTGAAGACGAGCTTCCCGCCGAGCTGGAACGTGGCGAGGGTGAACATCATCGTGCCGACGTGGAACAGGGGGCCGCAGGCGAGGAAGGTGAAGCCGTCCTCCATCTGGCGCATGTGCAGGAGCGCCATGCTGTGCGCGATCAGCGCGGAGTGGCTCAGCAGGGCGGCGTTCGGGCGGCCGTCGAACGCGGCCGTGTACAGGGCGAGGACGGGGGAGTCGGCGGCGATCTCGGCGGACGGCAGGCCGGCGGGCGGCGGGGAGGCCGCGAGGTACGCCTCGTACTCGTCGCCGGAGCCGATCCAGCGGGCGTCGAGGGGGACCTGGCCGCGGGCCTTCTCGACGGCTTCGGACTCCTCCCAGACGACGACCGAGGGCGTGAGGTCGGTGAGGACGTGCGCCAGCTCGTCGGCGGTCTGCCGCCAGTTCGCGGGGCAGAAGATCGCGCCGAGGCGTCCGGCGGCGAGGAGGAGCTCCAGGACGCGGAACGAGTTCTGGCCGAGCCACAGGACCCGGTCGCCCGGGCCGACCCCGTCCGCGGCGAGGGCGCCGGCGAGGCGGTCCACCCGCTCGTCCAGCTCGGGATAGGTGAGCCGGACGTCGCCGTCCACGACGGCGGTGCCGAGCGGCCGTCCGCGCCGGTGCTCGCCGAGCACGTCCCCGAGTGTGAGCCGGTGTACGGTCATCGCGCCTCCTAGATGCGGGGTGGGGGTCGGGATCAGCGGAAGGCGGGCATGACCTCCGCCGCGAAGAACTTGAGGACCTTCTTCATGTCCTCCAGGGGGAGCGGCCGGGTGGAGCCGAAGTCGCACATGAGGTTCCCGTAGCCCATCTCCTGGATCGTCTTGATCTGCGAGATGACGCGCTCGGGGTCGCCGATCACTTCGAGCTGGTTCCAGCGGAACTCGTTGTCGACGGAGCCGCCCTTGAGGTAGCGGTCCTGGTAGAACTCGAAGCCCTTGGCGGCCTTGCCGGTGGACGGGTCGATCGGGGCGCTCTGGAGGTTGAAGATGCGCGAGCGGTCGAAGCCCTCCTCGAAGCGGGCCTGGTCCTCGCGGGCCTGGTCGAGGGTCGGCGCGACGTAGACCGAGCGGCTCGCGACGAGCTCGACGTCCGCGGTGTCCACGCCGGCTTCCGCGGCCTTGGCGTGCCATGTTTCGGCCGCCTTGGCGATCTTCTTGAAGGGGGCGGCGGGGTCGGCGAGGATCGGCAGCCCGCGCGCCGCGTACAGCTCCACGGTCTCGGGGCTGACGGCCGCGACGTGGACGGGCGGGTGGGGCCGCTGGACGGGCTTCGGCATCAGCGTCAGCGGGTGGTTCGTCTCGTGGAAGCGGCCCTTGTACTCGAAGCCGTCCTGGGTCCACAGGCCGAGGATCATGTCGAGGCACTCGTTGAACCGGTCGCGGGCCTCGCCGAGGTCGAGCCCGAAGTTCTCGAACTCGATGCTCTGGTAGCCGCGGCCGATGCCGAGCTCCAGCCGCCCGTCCGACAGCAGGTCGACCATCGCGGCCTCCTCGGCCACGTGGATCGGGTTGTGCAGGGGCAGCACGACGATGCCGGTGCCGAGCCGCAGCCGCTCGGTGCGGGCGGCCAGGTTCGCCAGCATCGTGAAGATGTTGGGGACGGTGCCGTAGTCCCGGAAGTGGTGCTCGGCGACCCAGACGCCGTCGAAGCCGAGCTCCTCCAGGAGCTCGACGACCTCGATCTGGTAGTCGTACACCTCCCGCGCGGTCTGCCCCTCGAACTGGTGGAACAGGTGGAAGGTCGAGAACTTCATCGGGCGGTCAGCCACGTGTACGGCTCCTTCGTCACCGGGCCTGGCGGGCGCACGCCGTGCCCTCGCCGTCTTGGTCGACCCCTGGGATCGGTCAACGCCTCACCCATCATTACGTACCAAGCGCTCGCTTGGGAAGCCTACCCGACGAACGAAGAGGCGCCCGGATCCTCATGGATCCGGGCGCCTTCGAGGCGATCAGTGTCAGGAGCGGCCGAAGTGGTGCGCGGGCTCGGCGGCGGGCTCCTCGTCCAGGGCCGGGACGGGCCGCGCCCGCGTCCGGGACCGCGCGAACTCCAGCGTCAGCAGCGCCGCGGCCAGCCACGCGATGTCGAACCACGAGCGGAACACGATCGAGCGCGACTTGTAGCCGGGGCGGAACTTCCGGTTGAACAGGTACAGCGACTCGACCGCGATCAGCGGGTCGAGCAGGTGCAGCGCCTGGTAGCCGGCCTTCTCGACCGGCGACCGGTCCTCGGACTCCAGCAGCTCCCGGAACGCGGCGAAGTTCAGCGACACGACCTCGTGCCCCCGCTCGGCCGCGTACTGGATGATCTCCACGATGAGCCGCTCGTTGACGCCGTTCGGGCCGTCCGGGGAGCGCCGCATCGCGTCCAGGCTGATGCCCTCGCCCGCGACGGCGTACCGCTGGAACGCGATCGGCTCCTTGTCCTCGTCGTAGGCGACGGCGACGACGCCCGGGTGGTAGCCGGTGAGCAGCTCGTCCAGGTTCATCGAGAAGCCGCGCTCGGCGCCGCCGCCGAGCGAGCGGGACGCCACGTCCAGCAGCTTGTCGCGCAGCTCGGGCGTCAGGTCGCGCTCCGGCAGGATCTCCGTGGTGACGCCGGCGTTCTCGGTGCGCTTGACCGCCTGCCGGACGTTGCGCATCTGCCGCCCGGACAGCGTGAACTCGCCCGGCCGGACGATTACCTCGTCGCCGAAGCCGAACGAGCGCAGCGGACCCCACGCGGGCAGCAGGTCGGAGCTCGCGCCGAGCACGGCCGGGCGCCAGCCCGTCCGGCGGCACAGGGCCAGGAACTCCTCGACGGCCGCGGGCTGCGACTCCCGGTCGCCGACCGGGTCCCCGCCCGCCACCGCGACGCCGAACAGCACCCGGTAGCCGATCGCGGCCCGCCCGTCCGGGCTGAACACGTAGGCCTTGTCGCGGCGCAGCGCGAACGGGGCGAGCGTGTCGGACCCGGGGCGCGCGACGAGGTGCGCGACGCGGCCGCGCTCGCCCTCGTCACCGGGCGGCGGCGCCGGGTCGGGCGCGAGCAGCGTGACCACGAGGACGAGCAGCCCGGCGGCGCCGGCGAGGCCGAGCACCTCCGGCAGCCACGACGCGCCGTCGATGGGCGCGCCGGTGGAGCCGAGACCGCTCGCGACGTCCCGGCCCGCCGACCGGATCGACACGCCGCCGAGCAGCACCGAGCCGGCGACCGCGGCGACCGCGAGGAACGCGAAGGTCTTGAGGGCCGTGCGCACCCGCTCGGGGTGCGGGCGCACCGTGAACTGGTCGCGCCGCAGCCACAGCGCGACCAGCGCGGCCGCCAGCAGCGGCAGCCGCCACAGCGCGTCGTCGCCCGCGAGGACGGCGAGCAGGCCCATGGACACGAGCGCGACGAGCCCGTACCAGGCCGCGCGGCGCCGCAGCAGCACGCCGCGCGCCACCAGCGCGAACGCCAGGCCGAGCGCGAACGCGTGCGCGGGGATGAGCGGGCGTCCGGTCACGAGCAGCGACACCTGGTCGAGCCAGTGCGGAGCGCGCGCGACCGCCGGTACGGCGATCAGCGCGGCGACGGACGCCGTGATCAGGGCGAGCGGCCAGAGGGCCTGCGCCCGTTCCGGCGAGCGCGCCGCGGTCCCCGCGTCCCGCGGGAGTTCCGAGGGATCGTCCCCCCGGTCGGGCTTCGCTGCTAGCACGACCAACACCTCCGCTGAGCCCTCAACCATGATCCGTTGGAACCCATTCCCCGGATCGCGCGTTGAATCTCGCCGCCTGTGGTCACCGCCCCCACAGCCTACGGGCTGGGGCGCGGCCGGGGAATCGATCTTTCCCCTGGTCGGCCGCCGTCCGGACACTCGCTATGACGCCGCGTCCGGCGATTCCGCCCGAAGGATCCCTCCGCCGCGGCCGAACCCGGCCACGGAACCGAAACGGAAGCGGCCTCGTGGTGCGGACGGGACGCGAGTGGCGCGCTGGACGCGATCCGTGCCCGTTTGGTGAGCTTCGCGAGGGTCTCGTCCGGGCGCTGCCTGGGTCTGCTCCGGGCGCCGCTCCGGCCCGAGCGCCACGCGGCTGCCTGGCTTTGCCCGGTTCGGAGGCCGCGAGGTTCCAACGAGCTGTGGCGAGTCCGGCGGGCGCCGCGCGGGGTGCGCGGCGGAGGGTGGCCGGGCCGCTAGCGTGCTGCCATGAGTGGTTTCCGGCATGTGGTGATGTTCAAGTGGGCCGAGGGGACGACGACCGGCCAGCAGGACGAGGTCGCGGCGCAGCTGCGCGAGCTGCCCGGCGCCATCCCCGAGATCCGGGAGTACAGCATCGGGACGAACGCGGGCGTCAACCCGGGCGCCTACGACTTCGTGGTGGTCGCCGACTTCGACGACAAGGAGGCGTACCTGGTGTACCGGGACGCCCCGGTCCACCGCGCCGTGATCGACCAGTACATCGCGCCGCTCACGGCGGAGCGGGTCTCCATCCAGTACGAGCTGTGACGGGGCGCCCCTGGAACGCTACCGAGCAAGCGCTTGTGTCAGAACGTTTTTCGGGTTAGTTTTCCCTGCGACGGCAGGGACGCCCGGAGGACCGGCCATGACCATCCGGGGCCATCCGGGCGGACGGCCCTGCCCCCGCGGGCGCCGCTCGCCGTGGACGGATCGCGCCCCGTCCGCGGCGGGCGGCACGTCCGCGGACACGGCGGCATGAGACGACGGCACGAACCGGCGCACGGGCCGGCGCACGGGCCGGCGGAGTACGGCGGCGCTGTCGTTGGCGCGGAGCGGACGGGAGGGCCTGGATGGGTGGTGGGCAGGGGTTCTCGGGGCGGGCGGCGATCGCCGGGGTCGGGATGACGGCCCTGTCGCGCGAGTCCGGGCGCACCGAGCTGGACCTGGCCGCCGAGGCGTCCCGCGCCGCGCTCGCCGACGCGGGCGCCGAGCGGCCCGACGCGATCCTGTCGTACCACCTGAACGACTCCGCGCCCGTCCTGTACCTGGCGAGGGAGCTCGGCCTGCGGGAGATCGGCTGGCACAACGAGATCTACGGCGGCGGGACGCAGAGCGCCTCGATCCTCGCCGACGCGGCGATGCTCGTGGACGCGGGCCTGGCCCGGACGGTCCTGATCTACCGGGCGCTCAACGGCCGTTCGGGGAAGCGGATGAACGCGCTCGGCCTCAAGCTGGGCGAGGGCACCGAGGAGCAGTTCACGCATCCGTACGGGCTGGCGGGGCCCGTCCACCAGTTCGCGTTGGCGGGGCAGCGCTACCTGCACGACACCGGCCTGACCGACGAGCACACGTTTGCCGTCGTCGCGCAGTCGCGCGAGCACGCGTTCCGAAACCCGCGCGCGCTGCGCCGCGAGCGCCTCAATCTGGCCGCGTACCGGGCAAGCCCGATGGTCGCCTCGCCGCTGCGGCGGCTGGACTGCTGCCAGGAGACGGACGGTGCCTGCGCGCTCGTCGTCACCGCCGCGGACCGGGCGCCGGGCGCTCCGCGGATCCACGCCGTCGTGCGCGGCGGCGGGCCCGGCGCGTCCGGCATGGACAAGGCCGCCGACGTCACGCGGATCTTCTCCGCGTACCTCGCCGAACCCCTCTACAGAGCCGCCGGGATGACGCCCGGCGACATTGACGTCTCCCTGTTCTACGACGCCTACAGCTGGCTCGTCCCGCGCCAGCTGGAGGACTTCGGGCTGGTGCCGCGCGCCGACCTGCCCGTCATGCTCCGCGCACAGGAGATCGCGTGGAACGGGCGCGTGCCGGTCAACCCGCACGGCGGGCTCCTGTCGGAGGGCTACGTGCACGGTCTGAACAACGTCGCCGAGGCGGTCCGGCAGCTCCGGGGAGCCGGAACGAACCAGGTCAGGGACGCGGGCGTGGCGCTCTGCACGGGTTTCGGCGGCGGCTACGGCAGCGCTGCGATCCTCACCGCCGCCTGAACCGTCGTACGGTGGCGCCGTGAACTCCCTCCGGAGCGGCGCCGCCCGCCCGCGGCCGCGGGCCCGCGGGCTCCTGCTCGACGCGGGCGTCACGGCCGTGGTCGGCGTCTTCGTCGTCACGCTGATCCACGCCTCGGACGACCGCGGGTCGAGCCCGGCCGACGCCCGCGCGTACGCGCTCGGCGTCCTCATGACCCTGCCGCTGCTGCTGCACCGGCGGCGTCCGGTGGCGGCGCTGACGCTGACGAGCCTGGGGCTGTTCGTCTACTACTCCCTGGACTATCCCGGCATCCCGCCGACGGTCCCGCTCGCCGTCCCGATGTACTCGGCGGTGCACGCGGGCCACGCGCGGTGGGCGGCGGGGATCTACGGGGGGTTCTTCTGGGTCGGGTACGTCATGGTCGTCCGCGAGACCGGCGCGCCGGTGGAGACCGCCGCCGACTTCCTCACCCACGCGGCGTTCGCCGTGACCGTGATGCTGCTGGCGGAGGTGGTGCGCAGCAGGCGGGCGCTGGCCGCCGAGACGCGCGAACGGCTGCGGCTCGCCGCGGAGGAGCGCGAGCTGGAGGCGGCCCGCCGGGTCGCCGAGGACCGTGTCCGCATCGCGCGGGAGCTGCACGACACCGTCGCGCACAGCATGGCCACGATCGCCGTCCAGGCGGGCAGCGCGCTCCACGTCCTCGGCGAACGGGACGGCGATGACCGCGACGAGGAGGTCCGCCCGGCCCTCACGGTGATCCGGGAGACCAGCAAGCGGGCGCTCCGGGAGATGCGCGCCACGCTCGGCGTGCTGCGGTCCGCGGCGGACGCGCGGGACCGCGGCGGCGCCGGGCTCGACCGGCTCCCGGCGCTGCTGGAGGCCGTCCGGTCGTCGGGTGTGCCGGTCGAGCTGGACGTGACGGGCCGTCCGGAGACGGTCCTCGCCCCGGCCGCCGACCATGCCGCCTACCGGATCCTTCAGGAGTCACTGACGAACGTCCTGCGGCACGCCGGGCCGGACGTGCGCGTCCGCGTGCGGATGGCGTACCGGGAGGAAGGGCTCGACCTGGAGATCGACGATGACGGCACCGGTCCCGTGGACGCCGGGCATGAGCCGGGAAGCGAGAGCGGGCACGGGGTGAACGGCATGCGCGAGCGCGCTCTCGCCCTCGGCGGGACGTTCGCGGCGGGTCCCGGGCCGTCCGGCGGCTTCCGGGTCGCCGCGCGCCTGCCGCTGCGTCCGGCCGCGTCCGGTGCGTCCGGCGGACTCGCGGACGCGCCGCCACGGGACGAGACCCCGGTCACCGATGTCACGCGGAGTGCATCGTGATCCGGGTGGTGCTGGCCGACGACCAGTCACTGGTCCGCGCGGGGTTCCGGATGCTGCTGCGCTCCGCCGACGACATCGAGGTCGTGGGGGAGGCCGAGCACGGCGGCACCGCCATCGCGCTGGCCCGCGAGCTGCGCCCGGACGTCGTGCTCATGGACCTGCGGATGCCCGAGATCGACGGGCTCACCGCGACCCGCCGGATCGCCGCCGACCCGGCGCTCGCGGACGTGCGGGTGATGGTGCTGACGACCTACGACGACGACGAGAACGTCTACCGGGCGCTGCGCGCGGGGGCCGCCGGCTTCCTCGTGAAGGACATCGAACCGGCCGACCTGCTGCACGCGGTGCGCGTGGTCGCGGGCGGTGAGGCGTTGCTGGCCCCGGCCGTCACCCGCGCGGTCATCGAGGGGTTCGTCGGGCGCCGCCCGGTGCCGGACGCGGCCGCCGGGACGCCCGGAACCGGTGCGCCGGGGCTGCTCGACGTGCTCACGGGCCGCGAGCGCGAGGTGGTGCGGCTGGTCGGGCGGGGGCTGTCCAACGAGGAGATCGCGGACGAGCTCACGGTCAGCCCCCTGACGGCGAAGACGCACGTCAGCCGGGCCATGGGGAAGCTGGGCGTGCGGGACCGGGTCCGGCTGGTGGTGCTGGCGTACGAGTCGGGGCTGGTCACCCCCGGGTCCGGGCGCTGAGGATGTCCTCGCGGAGCTGCTGGGGCGTCGGCGCCTCCAGCAGCCGCGGGCCGTTCCGCAGCGGAACGAGGGCCCACCAGGACCCCGTGGCCTCGCCGAACCAGACGCGCACCCCTGGGAACTGCTCCTGAAGGTTCCGCGCCGTCGCGGCGCGCAGCGCCGCGGGCGTGGGCTCCTCACGACCGGCGGCGCCCCGTTGAGCCGTCATGTCGCCTCCCCCCGTTGGTCTCTTCGGTCACAGCGTCCCCATGGGCCAAGGCGTCACCCCTAATCGGCAAATCGTGACTAAGCACACTATGGGGCTTGGGGGAGCTCCACGGTGGGATACCGCGCCGGACGTACTCCGATGGAAGTACCCCGCCGCCGGAATGACGCCGCCCGCAGGATTCTTCCCGATCCGCGCCCCGGCAGGATCGACCGGGTCCGATGGTTTCCGTGGGCGGCGCGACGCGAAGGTGGTTCATCCCATGAGACTGGCCAGGCTCGCCCGGCTCTGCTATCGAAGGCGGCGCCTGACCGTGGCCGCATGGATCCTGGGCGCGGTCGCCGCCCTCGTCCTCGGCTTCGGGTTCGCGGCCGACCCGCTCAACGACTTCTCCGGCGGCGGCTCCGGCTCGGCGAAGGCGTCGGACCTCCTGGACGACCACTTCCCCGAGCAGAGCGGCGACAGCATCACGCTCGCGGTCCGCGCCGACGCCGGGGTCCGGTCGCCGGAGGTCCGGCCCCGCGTGGAGCAGGCGATCGAGCGGCTCCGGAAGACGCCGCACGTGTCGTCGGTGACGTCGCCGTACGAGGTGCCCGGGCAGATCTCCAAGGACGGGCGGACGGCGTTCGCGACCGGCGGCCTCGACATCATCGCCGACGACATGCCCCTGACCGACGTCCAGGACCTCATCGACGACGTCCGCGCCGACTCGGGACCGGTCCGGCTGGAGCTGAACGGCGCCGCCGTGGACCGTGCCGAGACGCCGGGCGGGGGACCGGCCGAGGGCATCGGCGTCCTCGCGGCCGTCGTCATCCTGCTGTTCGCGTTCGGGTCGGTCCTCGCGATGGGGCTGCCCATCGGCACGGCGCTGCTCGCCATCGGCTCCGGGCTCGGGCTGATCGCGCTGCTCGGGCACGTGCTGCCCGCGCCGGCGTTCAGCCCGATCGTGGCCGGGCTCATCGGCCTCGGCGTCGGCATCGACTACGCGCTGTTCATCGTCACCCGCTACCGGGAGGAACTGCACGCGGGCGGCGACCCCGAGGAGGCGACGGTCACCGCGATCACCACCGCCGGACGGGCCGTGCTGTTCGCCGGCACCACGGTCGTGATCGCCCTGATGGGCCTGTTCGTCATGCAGCAGAAGCTGCTGAACGGCGTCGCGGTCGCGGCGGGCCTCACCGTGCTGATGACGATGCTCGCCGCCGTGACGCTGCTGCCCGCCCTGCTCGGCTTCGCCGGGCGCGCGATCGACCGGCTGCGCGTTCCCGGCCTCGGCCGGGCCCGCCGCCCGCTCGCCGAACGCTGGGCGCGGGTCGTCCAGCGCCATCCCGTCCTCGCCGGGCTGGCCGCCGCCGCGGTGCTGCTGGTCCTCGCCGCGCCCGCCCTGTCGATGCGGCTGAGCCTGCCCGACTCCAGCACCCAGCCGCACGACACCAGCGGCTACGCCTCGTCCCAGATCCTGGCGGAGGGATTCGGGCCCGGCACCGCCGCGCCGCTGGTGATCGTCGCGCAGGGCGGGGACGCGAGGGCCGTCGCCGACGCCGTCCGCGCCACCCCGGGCATCGCGGCCGTCCAGCCGCCGCGCACCAGCCGGGACGGCGCCGCCTCGGTCACCATCGCGTTCCCGGCGACGGGCGCGCAGGACAAGGCCACGCCGAAGCTCGTCCACACCCTGCGGGACGAGGTCATCCCCCGGGCGACCGCCGGGACGGGCGTCACCGCGTACGTCGGCGGTCCGAACGCGGCCGCGATCGACTTCGCCGACGACGTCCGCACGCGGCTGCCGTGGCTGATCGCCGTCGTCGTCGGGCTGTCGCTGCTGCTGCTCGTCGCGCTCGTCCGGTCGGTGACCGTGGCGCTCCAGGCGGCGCTGATGAACCTTCTGTCGATCGCCGCGGCCTACGGGGTGCTCACCGCCGTCGTCCAGTGGGGCTGGGCGGGCCGCGCGCTCGGCTTCCCCACCGACATGCCGGTGACCGTCTGGGTGCCGCTGATGATGTTCCCGATCCTGTTCGGGCTGTCGATGGACTACGAGGTGTTCCTCGTCTCGCGTATCCGCGAGGTGTACGAGCGGGGCGTCCCGACCCGCGAGGCGGTCGCGCAGGGCCTGGCCCGCACCGCCCGGGTGATCACCGCCGCCGCGGCGATCATGGTGATGGTGTTCCTGTCCGTGCTGCTCGGCGCGGACGTCGCGGTGAAGCAGATCGGCCTCGGTCTCGGCGTCGCGATTCTGATCGACGCGACGATCGTGCGGATGGTCCTCGTCCCGGCGCTGATGGAGCTGTTCGGCGAGGCCAACTGGTGGCTGCCCGGCCCGCTGGCGCGGATCCTGCCGTCCCACCGCGAGGACGAGCGGCCGCGGCCCGGCGTCCCGGTCGCCTAAGCACCGGACACGAGCGCGCCCGCGAGGACATCGCGGGCGCGCTCACGGCTCACCCGCGGACCGCCACCGGCCGCCG
This sequence comes from Actinomadura fibrosa, assembly GCF_900659615.1. GTDB lineage: Bacteria > Actinomycetota > Actinomycetes > Streptosporangiales > Streptosporangiaceae > Spirillospora > Spirillospora fibrosa. The sequence goes on from NZ_CAACUY010000119.1 coordinate 18,531, forward strand.
CCGCGGCGGGGGCCGTCAGTGGGTGTTGATGCCGTCGAACATCACCTTGAGGTAGTGCTCGGCGAGGCCCTGGGAGTTCAGGCGGCCGCCCGGCTTGAACCAGCGGACCGCGACCCAGACCGTGTCGCGGATCATCCGGTAGGTCAGCTTCGGGTCGATGTCGTCGCGGAACAGGCCCTGCGCCTGGCCGGCGCGGATGGTGTCGACCCACATCTTCTCGACGTCGTCCTCGGACTTCGTCAGGTAGGCGAACCGGTCCATCCCCTTGAGGTAGTTCCAGTCGTTCTGCATGACCGTGATCGCGGCGCGGTGCGGCTCCAGGGTGCCGAACGCGATGCGGACGAGCCCGGCGATGGTCTCGCGCGGATCGCGGCCCTCGTCGATCACGCCCTGGTACGCCGACATGATCTCGTTGAAGAAGCCCGCGAGGATCTCGTCCACGATCGACTCCTTGGAGTCGAAATGGTGGTAAAGGCTCCCCGACAGGATTCCGGCCTCCTCGGCGATGTTGCGCACCGTCGTGGCCTGGAAGCCCTTCTCCGCGAAGAGCTCGGCCGCGAGCTTGACCAGGTGCTCGCGCCGCTCCGAGGCCAGGGCGGGCGTGTTCCTGCCGCGGCGCCGCGCGGTGCCCTCGCCCGTGGCCCGGCTTTTCGGTCGTCCGGAATTCGTGCTCGTGCTCGTCACCCCCTCATTATGCCGTCTCGCCCAACCGCTTGCTCATTTGACACGTTGACATCAGGTTACGCCTTGCAACAAGCGCTTGCTCGCAGTCCCGACCACCGGGCCGCGGTGCGTAGGCTCGCGGCCATGCGCGAAGTGATCGTTTTCGACCTGTACGGCGTCATCGCCCGCACCCAGACCCCCGAGGCGGTGCGGCGGATCGAGGAGCTCGCCGGGATCTCCGGCGCCCCGTTCTGGGACGCGTACTGGTCCTGCCGCCCGGCCTACGACGCCGGGCAGGAGAGCGCGGCCTACTGGGCGGACGTCGCCGACCGGCTCGGCACCGCCTTCCCCGACGTCGCCGCGCTGATCGAGGCCGACCTGGAGAGCTGGACGGACGTGGACGAGCGCATGGTCGCCCTCGTCCACGAGCTCGCCGACGAGGGCCGCACGCTCGGCCTGCTCTCCAACATCATCGGCGATCTCGTGCCGCGCTTCGAGGCCCGCCACGGCGGCTGGCTCCGCCGCTTCGACGCGCTCACCTACTCCTGCCGCATCGGCGTCGCCAAGCCCGACCCGCGCGCCTACGAGATCTGCGCCGAGCGCCTCGGGGTGGCGCCCGCCGACGTCGTCTTCTTCGACGACAGCGAGCGCAACGTGATCGCGGCGCGGGAGACCGGCATGCGCGCCGAGGTCTTCACGTCTCCGGAGCAGGTCCGGAAGCTGGTCGGCTGACCGTCGCCCCCGCCGTTCGACCGCATGGCGGTGGAGGGCGGCCGGGTGCGCCCTACGTCGCTTTCGCCCTCGCCTGCGCGGGCGTTTTCTAGGCGCTTTGTCGCGCGCTTGCGCAATCTTTCGGCGGACGATGTTTCCGATGATCATCGCCCGGGCATTTTTCGCTACGGTTAGTAGTTACTATCTTACCGAAAGTGAAGGGAGAGTCGTCCATGAAGCGACTCGCACTGCTGTTCGCCGCGTCCGCCGCCCTCGCCGCGGGCGCCCTCGCCACCGCCGGTGCCGCCAGCGCCGGCGAGTGGCCGCAGCCGCACGCCGGCTTCCACGCCGGTGCGGGTCACATCGACACCGGCTGGGGCGAAGACGAGGGAGGCAACATCGACTTCGCCGACGCCGGCGGGTACGAGGCCGGCTACTGAGCCTAGGCGGCGCCCGACACCGGCGTCACCGACCGTCCGCCCTCCTTTCCGCACCGGGAAAGGAGGGCGGCGGCATGTCCGCCCCGTTTTTTCGCGCGGTGTGCGGGAGAAAGCAAAAAGCCCGAGGCCGGTGAAATCCATAAATTCCCCGGAATCGGCTGCGCGCCCGTCGCCGGGACGCGCCCTCAGGCGGACGGCGGGAGTTCCGGCGGCTCGGCCTCGGCGCCGGCCTCCGCGGCCTGGGCCAGGCGGTCGCGGAGCGTCCGGACGAGCGCCTCGCCCTGCTCGGCGAGGCGCTCGATCGCGGGCAGCGCCAGGTCGTCGCGGACGGTGTCGGCGACCAGCTCGTCGTACTCGTGCGCCTTGCCGGCCAGGGCTTCGAGGCTGCGGTGCGCGACCAGCGCCTCGTCGGCGGCGCGGGCGCGCTCGGCGTAGCGCTCCAGCGCCTCCACGCGCCGCGTCACCGCCTGGACGGAGAGGTCGAGCTTCTCCCGCAGCGGCCGCAGCGCCGCCTCGACCTCGGGGAGCGCCGTGGCCGCGGCGGCCTCCTCCTGCTCGGTGCGCAGCTTCGACTGGCGCGCGAGCACCTGCGCGATCTCCCACTCCTGGCGCGGCAGCGTAACGGCGTTGTCGACCGTGTCGAGCAGCCCCTCCCGGTTGACCTCCGAGTCGCGGACGGCGTCGACCGCCGTCTGGACGCGGAGCAGCATCGCCCGGCCGGTGTCGTCGAAGTCCTCCGGGGTGAGGTAGCGGTCGCGGCGCCGTTCGAGCTCGCGGGCGCGCCGCAGGTCGAGGGAGACCGAGGGGGTGCCGAGCGCGACGAGGACGGCGAGCATGCCGAGGCCGAGCAGCCAGAGGGAGCCGAGGAGCGGCGACCCGATCAGGCCGAGGCCGAGGACGGTCAGCGGGGCCAGCCAGATCAGCGGCCGGCGGCGCGCGACGATCGTGTCGAGCTCGGCCCGCAGCGCCGGGTCGGCGACCGGGCGGGGCTCCGCGGCGGCGCCGTCCCCGCGGGCGCGGGCGGGCGCGATCCGCCGCCAGTACGTGCCGACGTGCGTCTCGAACGCGAAGTCGGTCGGCGCGATCTCGATCTCGGTGGGGCCGGCGGGCAGCGGCCACGAGCCGACCGGGTCGCCGCCGCCGGGCCCGGTGAAGCGGACCCACCAGCCGCCCTTGCCGTCGTCGCACCGGTAGCGGCCCGGCGCGACGTCGATGCCGACGAAGAACGTCCCGACTCCGGGGATGGACTCGTTCCACGCGCCACTGGTCACCGGCGACCTCCGACCAGACTCCTCCGCCGTGCCCCTCGCCCTCCCGGACGAGGCCCGTCCTCTCGCACAAGACCGACGTCCGGGGGACCGTAAGAGTTGCAGTACCCCGCATCCGCCTCCGGAAAGCCGTGTACCGGGCGTTGGATCACGTTTGGAATACTCCATGGGTGAGACCTGACTACGACCCTCTCGACGATCCGCCCTGGGCGATGCAGCTGGTGGTACGCGCGGAGAAGGCCGATCCGCCCAATCACTCCGCCGCGTGCGAGGCCGCGGCGACCGCGGTCGTGCGGTTGCTCACCGACCCGCGCGCGACCGAGCCCGGAGGGGAGTGGCACGAGGCCGTGCGCGAGTGGGAGTCGCGCCGCATCCGCAAGGTGACGCGGCGTGCGCGCGGGGTCCGCTGGCCGGAGGCGCAGGCGCTCCCGGGCGTCACCGTCGAGCACGCGGGCGCCGAGGTGCGGGCGTTCCCGCCGACCGCGGTCGCGGACGTCCCGCCGGAACTGGCGAAGCTCCAGGTCGCCGGACTCGACCTGGAGGACGGCGACCCGGAGCCATCGCCGGAGCCGCCGTACGCGGCGATCGCGCTGAACCCCGGCGTCACGATCACCACGGGCAAGGCCGCGGCGCAGTGCGGGCACGCGGCCCAGCTCCTGCTGCGCCAGGGGAAGCGGAAGGACGTGGCGGCCTGGCTGGAGGGCGGCGCCCGCGTCCACCTGGCGCGGGACGTCCCGTGGGAGCGCTGCGTGAAGCGCGCGACCGTCGCCGTCCGGGACGGCGGCTTCACCGAGGTCCCGCCCGGCACGATGACCGCCATCGCCTGGATCGTCCGCTGACACCCCGGGCGTGCCGTCCGCGCGGACGGCACGCCCCGGGCAGCACGCCCTCCCGAGCACGTGCTCAGGGCAGCGTCACCGCGACGGGCGTGATCCCCGCCTTCCTGATCAGGGACGGGAGGCGTCCGGCGAACGGGTGGTGGTCGGCGGACAGGCCGCGCGGGTTGTCCACCACGTAGTGGACGACATCGCCGGCGCGCCGCTCGGACCATGTCGCGCCGACCGAGCGGAGGACCGAGGCCGTCGCCGCCGCGTCCGCCGCCTTGACCGACACCCGGACGGGCGACTCGAAGAACGGCAGCCCGGCCGCCTGCTCCGCCGCCTTCGCGGTCGCGGACGGCTGCGGCGCCGCCGCGTTCCGCGGGTTCGCGCCGAGCACGGCGTTGTAGAGCAGCTTCGCCGTGCCGTCGCTGAACGCGCGGAAGTTCGGCTCCGCCGCGAACAGGACCGAGCGGCCCCGGCCCACCGGCTGGTCGACGACCGCGGCGGTGCCGCCCAGCTCGGACGCGCCGCTCTGGAACCCGGACACGAACCAGTCGGGCGAGTCCACCGCCGGGTAGGACGCGACGACGCCCGTGGACGCCCGCATGACCGGGTCGTAGGACGTGAAGTTCCAGGCCGTCCCGCCCACGCCCTTCGCGAGCGGGCTCCCCGCGTCCACCTTCACCCGGAACAGCGTGCCCGGGATGTCGGACGTCGGCGCGGTCAGCGTCGCGGTGGTCAGCCCGAGCGTCGCCGCGAGCTGCGTGCCGCCCTGCCAGCCGACGTACCGGCCGCCGTCCCGCGCCCACCGCTGCAAGGCCGCGCGCCCCGTCTCGCCGAGCGCGGTACTCGCCGCCGGAGCCGGTCCGTTGGGGACGATCAGCACCTCGACGCCCGCGAGCCTGCCCGCGGCGACGTCCGCCGGGGTGAGCAGCGTGTACGGCAGCCTCCACTCGCGGTCGAGGCGCTGCCGCAGCCAGCCGACCGACTGCCGCGCCGACGTCGAGGTCGCCGACAGTTGCAGCACGCCGATCCTCGGTGCGCGCCCCTCATGCCCCGGACGCGGCGCGGGCAGCGTCGGCAGCGGGACGGCCGCCGGGCGCAGCTCCGCGCCCGACGAGCCGCCGGACACGTTGCCGAGCAGCGGCATGCTCCACGCCGTCACGTCGTAGAAGTACGGGAACGGCGTGTAGGAGTCCTCGTTGAGCATGGCCTGGATCCAGTGCTTCTGCCCCTGCGCCATGGAGATCCGGAACGTCCCGGCGGGGAGCGTGGTGCGCGCTTCCGGCCGCCCGTACGCCTTGAAGTCCGGCACGGTCAGCGGGTGGACGAGCCTGTCGACGCGTACGCCCATGCGTTGCAGCCTCCGCACGATCGTGTGGACCTCGGCGCGCTTGGCCGGGTCGTCCCGCAAGAAGTACTCCCGGACCTTCCGGTCGGGCACCGGACGGTCGATCTGGTTCGGCGGGTTGTAGATCTGGTTCGGCTCCAGCCGTCCCGCCTCGCCCTGCCGGTAGGCGTCGACGGCCATCTGGTGCCACTCGGTCAGGATCCTGTGCCGGTTGCGCGCTGCCGCGGACAGCGACACCCACTGGGTGAGGTACTGCTCTTTGACCCGCTCCGGGTACGGGCTGCCGTCGCCCTTCTCGTAGGTCATCCCGGCGGCGTGGAACGCGGTCGTCGGGACCGAGTCGCCGTAGCCCTGGTAGAAGAGGTCGTAGACGTCCCGGTTGAAGAAGTCGATGCCCTGCCGGGTGAACTCCGCCGCCATCGACGCGCCGTAGACGTCGTTGATCCACGAGACGGCCTGCTCGGGCGTCTCGTGGTAGATCGGGTCGGCGTTCGGCGGGAAAAAGTACGACGTCCCGCCCATCTCGTGCGCGTCGATGTAGAGCGCCGGCGGGTACTGGTTGAGCATCGCGAGCTTGCCGTCCGTCTCCGGCTGCGTCCGCGCGAACCAGTCGCGGTTCATGTCGAAGCCGTAGGCGTTCTGCCGGGTGGCGAGCTCGCGGCCGTCCGGGTTCTGCGTGGGCAGCACGACGACCAGCGCGTTGCCGAGGACGGTCTCGGCGGCGCAGTCCGTCCGGTCCCCGAGGTCGCGCAGCACCTTGAGCGCCGCGTCGGTCCCGCTCGGCTCGTCGCCGTGCACGTTGCCGCTCACCCACAGGATCGGGACGCCACGCTCCGCGAGACGCTTGGCCAGCGCGTCCGGTGTGCGGGGATCGCGCAGCAGGCTCGCCTCGCCGCGCACCTTCGCCAGGCCCGCCCTGCCGACCAGCTCGGGCCGTCCGACGATCGCGTACTTCAGCGGACGGCCCTGCGCGGTCGTGGCGAGCGTCCCGGACACGACCCGATCGCTCGCCGCGGCGACCGCCTCCAGATACCTGTCGGACTCGGCGGCGGTGGCCTGCCGCTCGCCGAGATCGAAGCCGAGGACCTGCTCGGGGGAGGGGACCTTGCCCCGGTAGACGGGTGCGGTCCCGGTGGGGTCGCACCCGGCCGAGGGGGCCGCGCCGGGGGACTGCGCGGCGGCGGTGGACGCGAGCGACGCGGGCACCACCAGGGACGCGGCCAGCACCGCCGACCACGCCAGATTTCTCGCTCTCATGCGCCACAAAGCTGACACCGGGCCGGACGTTCACCAACGGCAACATCTGCCAACATCCGCCGCCGTGCCGTACCTTTCGACGGAAAACCCGCCGGTGATCGGTGGTGCGGACACTACCGCTCCGGCCCCGAGCGTGGTTCGGTGCGGGGACGAGCCGTTCCCGGCGCAGACCCGCCGAACCTGCCCCCCCAACTGGAGGCCGCGCATGCGCGCAGCGTTGACCGCCGACCGGACCATGATCGTGACCGAGGTGCCGGACCCGGTGCCGCTGGAGGGCCAGCTCCTCGTGCGCACGCTCGCCTGCGGCATCTGCGGCTCCGACCTGCACGCCCTCCAGGATCCCGACGCCTTCGTCGAGACCACCCGGCGCTCCGGCGGTACCCCCTACGACCCGCGCGACGGCCTCGTCTTCGGGCACGAGTTCGCGGGCGAGATCGTCGCCTACGGGCCCGGGACCGAGCGGAGGCTGCCCGTCGGAAGCGCCGTCTGCGGCCCGCCGATCGGCATCGGGCCGCAGGGCGCCGGGATCATCGGCTACGCGCCCATGTACCCCGGCGGCTACGGCGAGTACATGATCCTCACCGAGGGCCTCACGCTGCCCGTCCCGGACGGCCTGGACCCCAAGGCCGCCGCCGTCACCGAGCCGTTCGCCGTCGGGACGCGCGCCGTGCGGCGCAGCGGCATCGCCGACGGCGACGTCGCCGTGGTGCTCGGGCTCGGCCCCATCGGGCTCGGCGTCGTCGCCGCGCTGAAGGCGCGCGGCATCGGCCCCGTCCTCGCCGTGGACTTCGCCGCCAAGCGCCGCGCGCTCGCCGAGGGCCTCGGCGCCGACGAGACGATCGACCCCGCGACCGCGTCCCCCTACGAACGGTGGGCGGACCTCGGCGTCCCGACCAGCACCGTCGACCGGATCGCCGCCGAGCTGTTCGGCACGTCCGTCCGCTCCGCCGTCGTCTTCGAGTGCGTCGGTGTGCCCGGCGTCCTCAACCAGGTGATCGACGGCGCGCCCGCCGGCGCGACCGTCATGGTCGTCGGCGTCTGCATGCAGCCCGACCTCGTCGAGCCCGGCGTCGCGGTGAGCAAGGAGCTCACGATCCGCGGCACGTTCGGCGCGCTCCCCGCCGAGTACGGCGCCACCCTTCAGGCCATCGCGGACGGGCGCGTCGACGCCGGGTCCATCATCACCGGCACCGTCGGCCTCGACGGCCTCACCGACGCCTTCGCCCGCCTGTCCCGCCCGGACGCGGACGCGAAAATCATCGTCGTCCCCTGAGCTTCCGCGCCCGGACGTATCCGCGTCCTGGCGTTCAAGTGTCGGCGCGTGCCCACGTCCCTGCGTTCGCGCGGGTCAGCGGGTCAGCGGCGCGGGAGGCGGTTGAGGGCCGCGATCGCGAGTTCCTGCGTGCGGGTGAGGCGACCCTCGCCGGGCGCTCCACCGGCCGCGCCGTCCCCCGCGGGCGCGGCGCCCGCCGCGGCGGCGCGCCGGGCGTTGCCGAGCTGCGCCTTCGCGCTCAGCCCGTAGGAGAGGAACAGCAGCACCACGAAGCCCGCGAGGTACACGAGGTGTTCGACGAGGCCGCCCCACCGGCCCTTGAGCACGTCCAGCACGGCGAACATCGCGAACCCGGCCATCCAGCCGGCCAGCGGCGGGACGAACCACACGTCCCGCCGGCGCACCAGCCCCACCACCGTGATGACGACGAGCAGCACCTCGACCGCCTTGACGGCGATGAGGATGGCGCCCGCGGGCCCGGAGTCGAAGTAGGTCTCCAGCTCCTCGCGCCGGTCGTCCCACTGGAGGCCCCCGCCGAGGAGCGTCGTCAGACCGTACGCCACGAGGAACACGCCGACCGCGTAGTGGAAGCGCTGCCAGGTCACCGCCGCGCCGCGTCCCGCCGCGCCGCCGCTGGGCGCGGCCGCGCCGGCACCGCCGGGCACGTCGTTCGGCACGTCGTCCGGCGCTCCCGCCGGTGCGCCGCCGTCGCCGTTCGCGGGCCGTTCCGGCAGCTTCTGATCGGGCCGCGTCAGTTTCGGATCCGCCCCCGCGCTCGACGCCATCGCTGTCCCCATCTTCCCGTTCGGCTGTTAGGCGCAACATATCCCGGATAGGTTCCCCGGGGCCCGGGCCGGCGTGCCCGCCCGCGACCTCCCGCGCGGCGCGTCCCGCCGACCCGCGCGGGAAGCTTGCGGACGCGGCGGCGAAGCGGGAGGCTGAGGTCTCGTCGGGCCGCGCGGAATCCATGGGGACACGAGGATGACGCCTGACGATACGGGAACGGCCGCGCCTGCCAAGACGCGGATCGAATATCTGGAAGAGCTCGGCGACGAGCTCGCCAAGCGCGGGTTCCGGGTGCGTCTCACCCTGCCCCGCGGCCAGTCGCCGAGCCTGCACGTGATGAACCCGGACGCGTCCGCCCTCACGGAGAACATCCTGGCGGAACAGGGCGCCGACGGGTGGTGGTACTGGTGGTCGTGGGCCGAGCGCATCGCGACCGCCGACGACGTCGCCGCCGCGGCCGCACGGGTCGCGCTGGTCCTCGCCGCCCGCTGAGACACGTGGTCATGCAGCGCCGGCCCGGCGCACTCCGGGAGCCGCCTGCATGATCACGGTCGGTGCCCGCCCCGCGAGCCGCCCCGGTCGCTGAGGCCGCCCGGACCGTTCGCCCGGCCCGCCTCCGTCCGGCCGGGCCGCCCTCTCGTCGCGCCGGGTTGACGGGCGGTCGGGGTGAATGTTGAGGCCCCGAACATTTCCGCCGGAGCCGTCCGGACGCCGTGCCCGTGCCCGCTTCATGGCCGCTTCCTGGCACGATCCCCGTGTCCCGAGGTTTCCCCCACGTTGATCTCGCGTTACGGGATTGTTACCGCTCACAACAAATTAGCCGGACCCGAGGTCTGGCGCGACGGGCGAACGCGACATAAGTTGCGGGACACAACATTCAAGCCGGTTGGTCCGTGATCTTGATCACCCGGCGACGCGAACCCCCGGCCGCCGTGTCGCGGCCACCCCCAGAAAGGACCCGGGCTATGCGCAAGGGGATCCTGTGCCTCACCGCCCTGTCGGCGGCCGCGGCGCTCACTCTGTCCGCGTGCGGCGGCGACGACGACTCCGGTGACTCGAACTCCGCGTCCGGCTCGGCCAAGGGCAAGGTCGGCGTGATCCTGCCGGACACCGTCTCGTCGACGCGCTACGAGAGCTTCGACCGCCCCTACCTTGAGCAGGCGTTCAAGGCGGCGGGCGTGCAGTACGACATCCAGAACGCCGAGGGCTCGACCCAGCGGTTCCAGACCATCGCCGACCAGATGATCACCAGCGGCGCGACCGTCCTGGTCGTGGACGGCCTGGACTCCAACTCGGCGGCGGCGGTGCAGCGCAAGGCGCAGTCGCAGGGCGTCAAGACGATCGACTACGACCGGCTGACGCTGGGCGGGGTGTCGGACTACTACGTC
>NZ_CAACUY010000120.1 GCF_900659615.1 Actinomadura fibrosa
CGGTGATGCTGCGCGGCGCGCTCGGCCCGGTCGCCGTCGCGGCGCTCGCCGACGGCGCCGGCGGGCTGCGCGCCTTCACGCTGGAGGTCGGCCGCCCCGTCAAGCCGATGCTCGCGGCGTCCGCGCCGTCCGTCGAGGAGGCGTTCGCGAAGCTCGCCGCCGACGCCGCGGTCGAGTGGAAGCTCGACGGCATCCGCGCCCAGGTCCACGTGACGGGCGGCGAGGTGCGCGTGTTCACCCGCACGCTGGACGACATCACCGCCCGGCTGCCCGAGGTCGTCGCCGCGGTCCGCGGCCTGCCCGTCCGCGACGCCGTCTTCGACGGCGAGGTGATCGCCCTGCGCCCCGACGGGAGCCCCTACCCGTTCCAGGTCACCGCCGCCCGCACCGCGACCCGCACCGAGAAGGGCACCGAGCCCGTCCCGCTCGCGGTGTTCCTGTTCGACGTCCTGCACCTCGACGGCACCGACCTGCTCGACGCCCCCGGCGCCGAGCGCGGCGCCGCGCTCGCCCGGGCCGTCCCGGCGGAGCTGCGCATGCCCCGCATCGTCACCGGCGACCCGGCCGAGGCCAAGGAGTTCTTCGACGACGCCGTCGCGCGCGGCCACGAGGGCGTCATGGTCAAGTCCCTCGACACCCCCTACACGGCGGGCCGCCGCGGCGCCGGCTGGATCAAGGTCAAGCCGCGCCACACCCTCGACCTGGTCGTCCTCGCCGCCGAGTGGGGGCACGGACGCCGCCAGGGGTTCCTGTCGAACCTGCACCTCGGTGCCCGCGACCCCGGCTCCGGCGGCTTCGTCATGCTCGGCAAGACCTTCAAGGGCCTCACCGACGAGCTGCTCGCCTGGCAGACGAAACGCCTCCGCGAGCTGGCCGTCCGGGAGGACGACTGGGTCGTCCACGTCCGCCCGGAGCTGGTCGTCGAGATCGCCTTCGACGGCGTCCAGCACAGCCCGCGCTACCCCGGCGGCATCGCCCTGCGCTTCGCCCGCGTCCTGCGCTACCGCGAGGACAAGACCCCCGCCGAGGCCGACACGATCGAGACGGTCCAGGCCGTGGCGCCCGTGCTCGACTGACCCGCGGTCACTCGGCCTCCGAGCGGCGGATCCGCGTCCGGGCCCGCGCGCGGGCGATGCCGCGGCGGCGGGCCCGGGACATGGCGCGGCGCCGGACGCGGCCGGAGACCCGCTGCTCGCCCGCGACGGCGAACTTGCGCTGGGCGCGCGCGGCGGCCCTGCGCTGCGCGCGGGCGAGCTTGCGGCGGCGGGCCCGCTCCGCCGCGTTGTGCCGCTGGAGCAGCTCGGGCGGGAGGAGGTCGTGCCGTCCCGCGATGAACTCCTGCACCCAGATCTTGGCGCGGATCAGCGGCCGCCGGAACCGCTTCTCGTTGCGGACGGCCCGCTGGTGCTTGCGCGACCCGTCGGCGTAGCGCCACCGCGCCCACGGCGACCCGGGACGCGCCACCCGGATCGCCCCCACGATCAGCAGCGCGGGCACGAACAGGCCGATCAGCCCGGTCCAGATCTTGCCCTTCAGCAGCGTGACCACGGCCAGCGCGAGGTTGGTGCCAAGGGACGCGACGTAGAGGCCGGTGATCGTGGTCCCGTCCGGCACGACCCCCTCGTAGCCGAGCGGCCGGATGCCGAGCAGCAGCAGGCCCGTGACGGCGAGCGCGACGAAGACCGCGTCCACGGACGCGCGGCCCTTCTCCGTCCAGTAGACGTCGCTGAGGTGCAGGATCAGCGCGAACTCGTCCAGGACGAGCGCCGACCCCATTCCGAACACCACCGCCGAAACGAGGTCGAGGCCGACGTAGGCGTCCGGGACCGCGAGGCTCGCCACCCCGCCGACCAGCATCAGCACCACGCCGAACACCACGTGGTGGATGTGGAGGTCGCCCGCCGTGACGTTGCGGAACCACCACCGGACGTTCGCGCGGATGAGCCGGACGTTCACCCGGGTCAGCACGAACGTGACGATGAACGCGACGAAGAAGCCGAACAGCGGCAGCCGTCCGGTCTCCACGATGCGCTGCTGGAACAGGTCGATCATGCACCCCCCGCTGGCACGATAATGCCCTGTGACATGCGGCGATATGGTGGGGTGCCGATGACGTGAGGGGGAACTCCACTGTGAGCCGCATCGTGGACCGCTGCGATCCCGGATGCCGGGCGTGGATCGCCGAGGCGATCCACAAGGTCGAGGCCGACGCCAACCGCAGCGCGGACACGCACCTGCACGTCTTCCCCCTCCCTCCCGACTGGGGCATCGACCTCTACCTGAAGGACGAGTCCGTCCACCCCACGGGTTCGCTGAAGCACCGGCTCGCGCGCTCGCTGTTCCTCTACGGGCTGGCCAACGGCTGGATCCGCGCCGACACGACGATCATCGAGGCGTCCAGCGGGTCCACGGCCGTGTCGGAGGCGTACTTCGCGCGGCTGCTCGGCCTGCCGTTCGTCGCGGTGATGCCGGCCGCCACGAGCCCGGAGAAGATCGCGCTGATCGAGTTCCAGGGCGGCCGCTGCCACCTGGTGGACGACCCGTCCTCGATCTACGCCGAGTCGCGGCGGCTGGCGGCGGAGTGCGGCGGCCACTTCATGGACCAGTTCACCTACGCCGAGCGGGCGACGGACTGGCGCGGCAACAACAACATCGCCGAGTCGATCTTCGAGCAGCTGCGGCTGGAGCGCTTCCCGGAGCCGTCCTGGATCGTGGTCGGCGCGGGCACCGGCGGCACGTCCGCGACGATCGGCCGGTACGCCCGGTACCGGCGCTTCCAGACGCGCCTGGCCGTGGTCGACCCGGAGGGCTCGGCGTTCTTCGGCTCCTTCGCCGACGACGACCCCGAGCGGACGGCGGCGGGCTCGCGGATCGAGGGCATCGGCCGCCCCCGCGTCGAGCCGTCGTTCCTGCCCACGGTGATCGACCGCATGATCCATGTGCCGGACGCGGCGTCCATCGCGGCGATGCGCTGGACCACCGAGGTCAGCGGCCGGAACGTCGGCGGCTCGACGGGCACGAACATGTGGGGCGCCGCCGAGCTGATCGCGCGGATGCGGGCCCGCGGCGAGCGCGGCAGTGTCGTCACCCTGATCTGCGACGGCGGCGAACGCTACACGGGCACCTACGGCTCCGACACCTGGCTAACCACCCAGAACATCGACATAACCCCCTACCGCACAGCCCTGGACACCTTCCTAAAGACCGGCCAACTCCCCACACCGGACGAAGCCAGCGCCTAGCCGTTGAAGCGGATGGGGTTTACCAGGTCGGCGTAGATCAGGAGGCCGCCCATGACGATCAGGACGGCGGCCATCACGTAGGTGATGGGGAGCGCCTTGGCGACGTCCACGTAGCCGGGGTCGGGCCTGCGGAAGACCCGGGCGAACGCCTTCTTGATCGCCTCCAGCAGGGCGCCGGCGATGTGCCCGCCGTCCAGCGGCAGCAGCGGGACGAGGTTGAACAGCCCGACCGCGAGGTTCAGCGAGCCGAGCAGCATCACGAAGTAGGAGACCTTCTCGGTGCCGCTGAGGTTGTGGGACGCGGCGACGTCGCCGCCGATGCGGCTGACGCCGACGACGCCGATCGGGCCGTTCGGGTCGCGCTTCTCCCCGCTGAAGGCGGCGTTCCAGATGCCGACCATCTTCTGCGGCATCCGCAGCAGCGCGCCCGCCGTGTGCTTGGTGAGGTCGCCCATGGTGCTGGCGACGGCGCCGGGCCCCTGGCGCTCCAGCTCGACGGTGGGCGTGATGCCGAGGAACCCGACCGTGACGATCTTGTCCTCGTCCTTGAGGTCGTACATCTGGTTGCGGGTGATCGGCACGTTCAGCGGGAGGTCGCGGCCGTCGCGCCGGACCACCACGGGGACGGTGCGGCCGCCCGAGTCGCGGATCAGGTTCTGGAGCTGCGCGTAGTCGTCGATGCGCTGACCGCCGAACGAGACGATCCGGTCGCCGGGCCGCAGGCCGACCTGCTTGGCGGGCGTGGGCGTGGCGTTCGCCGGGCACGTGTCGACGTTCGACTGGCTCGCCGGGACCATGCACTCCGACACCTGCTGAATGACCGGCTGCCGCTGCTGGGTGCCGAGCCCCATGATCAGGATGGCGAAGAACAGCACCGCGAGGAGCAGGTTCATCGCGGGGCCGCCGAACATGATCAGCAGCTTCTGCCACCACTTCTTGGCGTAGAAGACGCGGTCCTCGTCGCCGGGCCTGACCTCCTCCAGCGCCGCGCCGCGCGCGGACTCGATGAGGCCCTGCCAGGGGCCGGTGCTGATCTGCCGGACCTGCCCGGGCGCGTCGCCCTTGCGCGGCGGCAGCATCCCGATCATGCGGATGTAGCCGCCGAGCGGGATCCACTTCACCCCGTACTCGGTCTCGCCCTTGCGCCTGGACCACATCGTCGGCCCGAACCCGACCATGAACTGCGTGGTGCGGACCCGGAACAGCTTGGCGAACGAGAAGTGCCCCAGCTCGTGCAGCGCGATGGACGCGAGCAGGCCGAAGAACAGGATCAGTACTCCCGCCAGCCAGCCCATGCGTGATGCCCCTCCGGTCGTGCACCCCGCCCCGGGGGGTGGTCTCCAGCTACCGACTCAGGGTACGTCACCGGCCCGCTTTTCGGTTCATGACGGCACGAGCCGCCCTCCTTCCGACCTCCCGCCCGCACCGCCCGGCGTCCCGGAAGCGGCCTCGGCGGACGGCGGCGGACGGCGGCGAACCGCCCCCGGACGGCTCACGACCGTCCACAGAAGCGGCCTCCGTCGCCGACCAAGCCCCAGGCGTCACCGTTGCGGAGCCGACAATTTCGGGTATTTCGAGCGAATCGAATACCAGTAATGGACGCGGCGAACGCTCTTGCATTGAAGTAGATAATTCACAGCGCGAAGCGGCCGGACGCGTGCACAATGAAACTCATAAGAGGAGCAACCCTTCCGGCACCCCCAACGCGAGGCTCCCATGACCGAAGACGCAGTTCAGGCGGCCGTCTTCGGGCTCAATGAAGATGATCTCTTTGCTCCCGAGGACGACATATCGGGAGATAACCGAAACCGAACCTCCGCGTCTCTTCCCTCCGATCTCCCGGTCGCTAGCGTGGACGCGAAGTCCACCGTCGACGATTGGGACGACATGGAACGTCGGCGCCTTCTTCAGGCCACCCTCGCCATGGGGGTCGGCGCGATGGCATCGTCCGGCGAGTCGGTACGCCAGCTCTTCGACCTCGTCCTGGACAGCGAGACCCGGTCGATCGACGACTGGGACACGACCTGCGCGGACCACCTCCACGCACTCCGCACCCAGCCGCCCGCCCAGGTGCGGGACGGCCTCAACCTCGACCTGATGGCCCTCCGCCGCCAGATGGCCGCGGCGTCGTCCAAGACCCTTCCCGATCTGGAGGTCATGCTCGCCTCGCTCGGCTTCCTGCAAGCCAACGCGCTCACCCGCCTGGGCGATGACAGTGCCGCCATCCGCTGGTGGCGCACGGCCAAGACCGCCGCCGACGCCTCGGGGATGATCGACGCCCAGCTCCTGGTGCGATGCAAAGAGGTGGGCTTCGGGATCTACGGCCAGCGTCCGCTGCCGACTGCCCTCAGCCTGATCGAGAAGGCACGCCGCCTCACCGGTGACGGGTACCCCTTCTGGACGGCCAATCTCGCAGGCGTCGAGGCCAAGGCCCTCAGCCTCCTCGGCAGGCACGACGAGGCACGGCGCTCACTCCGCGTCTTCGTCGACAACGTCGGGAACGGTCGCACCCCGGAGATCTTCCCGACCCTCTGGAGCCTTGACCAGCCTCACTTCGCCGAGAGCTGGGTACACGCGTGTGCGGGCGATGAGGTGAGGGCCGACGCCGCACGCGACCGGGTCCTCTCCCACAATCCCGAGTACCAGTACGACGCGAACGTTCGGCTTCATGAGGCGATCTGCACGGTCGTTCAGGGCGGCAGCGATACCGGCGCGCGGCAGGCGACCGCCGTGCTCACCGCTCTGCCCGTCTCCTACCGCAGCCAGATGATCACCCAGACCGGCCGCTGGGTGCTTGAGGCCGTGCCGCCCGAGCACCGCGACCGTCCGCCCGTCGCCGAACTGCGCGAGGCTCTGGTGCTCACGGCTCCCAACTAGGCCGGGCGAGCGGGTCAGCCGAGGAAGCCGCGGAGGAGGGCGGCGGTGCCCTCCAGGTGCTCGGCGACGGCGCGGCGGGCGGCCTCGGGGTCCCCGGCGAGGACGGCGTCGACGATCGCGGCGTGCTGGACGGCGGCGTGCTCGATGTTGCGGCCGAGGACAGGGATGGCGTTGAGCAGGTCGGTGACGCGCATCCGGGCGTCCGCGCAGGCGGTGGAGAGCAGCGCCGAGCCGGTCAGCTCGGCGATGGTGAGGTGGAACAGGGTGTCGAGGCGCCGGTACTCGTCGGGCCCGGCGGCGTTCAGCTCGGCGAGCCGGGCCCGCAGGAGCGCGCGCTTCGGTTCGTCCAGGCGGGTGGTGGCGAGGATCTGCGCGGCGCCGGTCTCGACGGCCATCCGGTAGGTGAGCGTGTCGTTGAGCGCGTCGCCCATCTCGGCGAGGGCGCGCCTCAGGTCGGACTGGCGGGGCTTGGGCCGCCGGTAGGTGACGAACGTTCCGCCGAAGCGCCCGCGCCGGGACTCGACGTACCCCTCCTGCTGGATGACGCGGATCGCCTCGCGCAGCGTGACGCGGCTGACGCCGAGGAGCCGGGCGAGCTCGCGCTCGGGCGGGAGCCGCTGGCCGCGGTCGACGACGCCGAGCTTGATCGCCTGGAGGAGCCGCTCGACGGTCTCCTCGAACGCGTTCCCGGTCCGGACGGGACGGAACACCGCCGCGGCGGCGAGGTCGGGCAGTTCCGGGGGTGCCCCGTCGGGTGCGGGCGAGTTCGCCTCCGCGGGCGCGGCGCCTCCCGGGACGGCGTCCGCGACGGCGGCGGAGGCGGCGGGCATGGTGTCGGTGCCGGGGGGCTCCGCAGGGAGCATGACCGTCCTTCGGTCCGGGGGGTGGGAGTCGCGTTCCACGTTACATGTGCGTTTCCTCGCGCCCGGGGTCTTGACGGGGCTTCATCGAGAAACCTTAATGGTCTGACATTAGCCCGTTGCGGCTACTCGACACCCTCCGTGGACGAGGAGGTGCTCGTGAGCGTCGACGAGCACAAGGCTTCCGCCGGCCCCGATCCCCTGTCCGACGACGAGAGGCGGCTGCACGAGCTCGGCTACGCGCAGGAGCTCAGCCGCTCGATGTCCGGCTTCTCCAACTTCGCGGTCTCGTTCACCATCATCTCGGTGCTGTCGGGCTGCCTGACCTCGTACACGATCGGCCTGAAGGGCGGCGGGCCCGTCGTCATCACGTGGGGGTGGCTCGCGGTCGGCGGGATGACCCTGCTGGTGGCGCTCGCCATGGCCGAGGTCTGCTCCAGCTACCCGACGGCGGGCGGCCTCTACTACTGGGCGGCCAAGCTGGCGCGGACGAACGGCCCGGCCTGGTCGTGGTTCACCGGCTGGTTCAACTTCATCGGGCAGGTCGCGGTGACGGCCGCGATCGTCTACGGCTCGGCGGCGTTCCTCAACCCGCTGCTGGACCTCCAGTTCGGGTTCGGCGTCTCGCTCAAGCACACGTTCCTGCTGTTCGCGATCCTGCTGGTCGTCCATGCCCTGCTCAACCAGTTCGGCGTGAAGCTCGTGTCGCTGCTGAACAGCGTCAGCGTGTGGTGGCACGTGATCGGCGTGGTGGTCGTGGTGGGGGTGTTGGCGTTCAAACCGTCCCACCACCAGTCCGCGGACTTCGTCTTCACCAAGTTCGTGAACGAGACGGGCTGGCAGTACGGGGCGTACGCGGCGCTGATCGGGCTGCTCCTGTCGCAGTACACGCTGACGGGGTACGACGCGTCCGCACACATGACCGAGGAGACCCACGACGCGGCGCGGTCGGGGCCGAAGGGCATCGTCAACTCGGTACTGATCTCCGTGGTGGCCGGGTGGGTGCTGCTGCTCGGCGTCACGTTCGCGATCCAGGACTACGGCAAGGCGGTCGAGGGCGGCCCCGCGGAGATCTTCATCGCGTCCACCGGCGAGACGGCCGGCAAGCTGCTGATCCTCGTGTCGTTCGGCGCGCAGTTCTTCTGCGGGATGTCGTCGGTGACGGCGAACTCTCGGATGATCTACGCGTTCTCGCGGGACGGGGCGCTGCCGCTGTCGTCGCTCTGGCACCGGATCAACAAGCGCAGCCGGACGCCGACCAACGCGATCTGGCTGGCGGCCGGGGGCGCGTTCGTGCTGGCCCTGCCCGCTCTCTGGAACCTGACCGCCTACCTGGCCGTCACGTCCGTCGCCGTGATCGGGCTCTACATCGCCTACGTGATCCCGACGTTCCTGCGGCTGAGGCAGGGCGCCGACTTCCGGCCGGGCCCCTGGAGCCTCGGGCGCTGGAGCCGCCCGATCGGCATGCTCGCGGTGGGCTGGGTCCTGGTCATCTCGGTGCTGTTCATGCTGCCCCCGGCCAACCCGATCAACAAGGACAGCTTCAACTACTCACCGGTCGCGATCCTCGTCGTCCTGGGCGGTGCGGGTCTGTGGTGGGTCCTCTCGGCCCGCACGTGGTTCGAGGGGCCGAAGGTCCAGGGCAGCGCGGAAGAGCTCGAAGCCATCGAGCACGAGCTGAAGTCCCTGGGCTAGCGCGGACGTGAGGAGACACGTGACCACATCGCTCACCCTCGACGGGCTGCGGGACGAGGCGGCGGCGGGCCGGATCGACACCGTCATCGTCGCGATCACCGACATGCAGGGGCGGCTCCAGGGCAAGCGGCTCTCGTCCCGCTTCTTCCTGGAGGAGGTCGCCGAGCACGGCTCGGACGGCTGCAACTACCTCCTGGCGGTGGACGTCGACATGAACACGGTGGACGGCTACGCCATGTCGTCCTGGTCGCGGGGCTACGGCGACTTCGTCATGCGCCCCGATCTCGGCACGCTCCGCCGGATCCCCTGGCAGGAGGGCACGGCGCTCGTCCACGCCGACATCGTGTGGGAGGACGGCTCGGACGTCGCGGCCTCGCCCCGGCAGATCCTCCGGCGGCAGCTCGCGCGGCTCGCCGAGCGCGGCTGGAGCGCCTACGTCGGAACGGAGCTGGAGTTCATCGTCTACGAGGACTCCTACGAGGACGCGTGGACGCGGGCCTACCGCGGCCTCACCCCGGCCAACCAGTACAACGTCGACTACTCGCTGCTCGGCGGCGCCCGCGTCGAGCCGCTGCTGCGCCGCATCCGCAACGGGATGGCGGGCGCCGGGATGTACGTCGAGTCGGCCAAGGGCGAGTGCAACCTCGGCCAGCACGAGATCGCCTTCCGCTTCGACGAGGCGCTCGCGACGTGCGACAACCACGTCCTCTACAAGACCGGAGCCAAGGAGATCGCCTCCCAGGAGGGCCGGTCGATCACGTTCATGGCGAAGCCGAACGAGCGGGAGGGCAACTCGTGCCACATCCACCTCTCGCTCCGCGCCGCCGATGGGACCCCCGTGCTGGCGGGGGACGGGCCGTACGGCCTGTCTCCCGCCGGGGGGCACTTCATCGCCGGGCAGCAGGCGTGCCTGCGCGACTTCACGCTGCTCTACGCGCCGACGATCAACTCCTACAAGCGCTACCAGCGCGGCTCGTTCGCCCCCACCGCGATCAAGTGGGGCGTGGACAACCGCACCTGCGCGCTGCGGCTCGTCGGGCACGGCCCGTCCCTGCGGGTCGAGAACCGCGTGCCGGGCGGCGACGTCAACCCGTACCTGGCGGTGTCCGCGATGATCGCCGCCGGGCTGCACGGCATCGAGAACACGCTCCCGCTGGAGGACCCGTACCCCGGCAACGCCTACGAGACGGACGCCGGCACGGTCGTCGGCACCCTCCGCGACGCCGCCGCCGACTGGGGCGGCAGCTCCCTCGCCCCGGAGGCGTTCGGCAAGGAGGTCGTCGAGCACTACGCCAACTACGCCCGCGTGGAGCTTGACGCGTACGACCGCGCCGTCACCGACTGGGAGATGTTCCGGGGCTTCGAACGATTGTGAGAGTCCATGGGTGTGCATGACGTCGTTGATCCCGCCACTGAGGAGGTCATTGAGAAGGTGCGGCTGGCGTCGGTCGAGGAGACCGACGCGGCCGTGGAGCGCGCGAAGCGGGCGTTTCCCGCTTGGCGGGATCTGGCTCCCGGAGAGCGGGCGCGGCTGCTGCGGGCGTTCGCCGCGCGGGTGGACGCGTGCCGGGAGGAGCTGGCCGGGCTGGAGGTCCGCAACGCCGGGCACCCGGTGGCGCAGGCCCGCTGGGAGGCGGGGAACCTGCGGGACGTCCTGGAGTACTACGCCGCCGCACCGGAGCGGCTCACGGGACGGCAGATCCCCGTGCCGGGCGGGCTGGACGTCACGTTCGCCGAGCCGCTCGGGGTCGTCGGTGTCATCGTGCCGTGGAACTTTCCGATGCCGATCCTGGGGTGGGGGCTGGCCCCGGCGCTCGCGGCGGGCAACACGGTGATCGTCAAACCGGCGGAGCTCACGCCGCTGACCGCGCTGCGAGCCGGGGAGCTGGCGCTGGAGGCGGGGCTTCCGGAGGGCGTCGTCCAGGTGCTGCCGGGCGCGGGACCCGTGGCGGGACGGCGGCTGGTGGAGCATCCGGACGTCCGCAAGATCGTCTTCACCGGCTCCACCCGGGTCGGCAGGGAGATCCTGGCGGCGTGCGCGCCCGGGGTGAAGCGGGTGACGCTGGAGCTCGGCGGCAAGAGCGCGAACCTCGTGTTCGCCGACGCCGACCTGGAGAAGGCCGCCGCGACCGCGCCGTACGCGGTGTTCGAGAACGCCGGGCAGGACTGCTGCGCCCGGTCCCGGATCCTCGTCCAGCGGCCCGTGTACGAGAGGTTCATGGAACTGCTGGAACCGGCCGTGCATGGCGTCGTCGTGGGCGACCCGCGGGACGCCAAGACCGAGGTCGGGCCGCTGATCAGCGCCGCCCAGCGGAAGCGCGTCGCCGGATACGTCCCGGACGGGGCGCCCGTGGCGATCCGCGGGTCCGCGCCCGAGGGGCCGGGGTTCTGGTTCCCGCCGACCGTCCTCGCCACGGAGGACCCGGCGGCGCTGCCCGCCTGGCACGACGAGGTGTTCGGGCCCGTGGCCGTGGTCGTGCCCTTCGAGGACGAGGCCGACGCGGTCCGGATCGCCAACGACACCCCCTACGGCCTGTCCGGCTCGATCTGGACCCGGGACGTGGGCCGCGCCCTGCGCGTCTCCCGCGCGGTCGAGGCGGGGAACCTGTCGGTGAACTCCCACTCGTCCGTCCGGTACTGGACCCCGTTCGGCGGCTACAAGCAGTCCGGCCTGGGCCGGGAGCTCGGACCGGACGCCCTCGACGCCTTCACCGAGACCAAGAACGTGTTCATCGCCTCTGACTGACCAGAGGGTGAGCACCCCGCCAAGATGGGAGTGACGTCCATGCAGCGTCTGGAAGGCCGGGTGGCCGTCGTGACCGGCGGCGCCGGCGGCATCGGCCTCGCGACGGCGCGCCGCCTCGCCGCCGAGGGCGCGCGGGTCGCCGTCGCCGACGTCGACGAGACGGCGGGCAAGGCCGCCGCCGACGAGGTGGACGGCCTATTCGTCCGGACGGACGTGACCGCCGAGGACGACGTCCGGGCCCTGTACCGCACGGTCCACGAGGCGTACGGGCGCATCGACGTCGCGTTCAACAACGCCGGGATCTCCCCGCCCGACGACGACTCGATCCTGACGACCGGGCTGGACGCCTGGAAGCGCGTCCAGGACGTCAACCTGACCAGCGTGTACCTGTGCTGCAAGCACGTCATCCCGTACATGCTCGACCAGGGCAAGGGCTCGATCATCAACACCGCGTCGTTCGTGGCGGTGATGGGCGCGGCGACGTCGCAGATCTCCTACACCGCGTCCAAGGGCGGGGTGCTGGCGATGTCGCGGGAGCTGGGCGTGCAGTTCGCGCGGCAGGGCGTCCGGGTGAACGCGCTGTGCCCCGGGCCGGTCAACACGCCGCTGCTCCGGGAGCTGTTCGCGAAGGACCCCGAGCGGGCCGCGCGGCGGCTCGTCCACATCCCGGTGGGCCGGTTCGCGGAGGCGTCCGAGATCGCCGCCGCCGTCGCGTTCCTCGCCTCGGACGACGCGTCCTTCGTCACGGCGGCGGAGTTCCTGGTCGATGGAGGGATCTCCGGGGCCTATGTGACCCCTGTGTGAGGTGGCTAGGATCGTTCGTGCTCAACGGGCTGCTAATCCGGACGCGCGTTCTTGGCACGTCCGGCGATATCCGGCGGGCCCGTTCCGTGCGCATCATGTCGCTTCCCACCCCCGTCCCTGGAGATGTGATGGCCTTGAAGCGCAGTTCCGCGGCGGTGCCGGTGCTGGCGCTGATGCTCGCCCTCAGCGGGTGCGGTGGTTCCGACGACGGCGGGACGGCCGCGTCCTCGACCGCGGCGTCCACCCCCGCCGCGCCCGCGCCCTCGCCGGACGCGCCGTCGGACGCGGCCGGGGCGGGGAAGGTCGCCACCCCGAGGCCGTCGGGCGGGCAGCCGTCCCAGCCGGCCCAGCTGTTCAACCAGTGCATGAAGCGGCAGGGCGTCCAGCTCCCGTCGCCGAACCCGAAGCGGACCCCCTCGCAGCAGGAGCTCGCGAAGCTCAGGACGGCGCTCAAGGCGTGCGTGAAGTCGCTCTCCGCGTCGCCCACCCCGCGCTGACCTGCGCCGGAGCCGGAACAAGGCGAGCGCGCGGCGGGACGGCGGGCGCGGCTGGTCGCATCGCATCGGCGCTGCTAGCCTGGCGTCAGCCGATGATCCCGTGCGGGAGAGTCCGCCGCCGCCAGCGGGGGACGCCGAAGGAGCAAATCCTCCCCGGAACCTCTCAGGCCCACGGACCGCACGGACCAGGCGACCTCTGGAAAGCGGGGACCGGGTCCCCCGCCGAAGGTGAAAGCCCGCCGCGCGGCGCCGTCCGCGAGGCGGGTGAAGCTCTCAGGCGCCGATGACAGAGGGGGAGGCACCGAGACGCCCGGTGCGCGAGTGGGACGATGGACCCCGCGCCCGCGACGAAGGAGCCGACACCCATGCCCGCCGACCCGACCGCGAAGAAGACGCCGCTGCACGACGTCCACCAGGACCTCGGCGCGAACCTCGTCGACTTCGCGGGATACCTGATGCCGCTCCGCTACGCGAGCGAGACCGCCGAGCACCAGGCCGTCCGCACCGGCGCCGGGCTCTTCGACCTGTCCCACATGGGGGAGATCTTCCTGTCCGGGGCGGGCGCGGGTGCCGCGCTCGACTTCGCGCTGGTCGGCGAGCTGTCGCCGATGAAGGTCGGCAAGGCCCGCTACACGATGATCTGCGCCCCCGACGGCGGCGTCCTGGACGACCTGATCGTCTACCGGCTCGCGGACGAGACCTGGATGGTCGTCGCGAACGCCGCCAACGCCGCGACCGTCCGGGACGCGCTCATCGAGCGCGCGGCGGGCTTCGAGGCCGCCGTGGACGACCGCTCCGACTCCTACGCGCTGATCGCCCTCCAGGGCCCGCGCGCCCAGTCGATCCTGGAGGGCTTCACCGCCGCGCCGCTCGCCGACCTGAAGTACTACGCGATCCTCGCGGACAAGGTCGCCGGCGTGGACGCGCTCGTCGCCCGCACCGGCTACACCGGCGAGGACGGCTTCGAGCTGTTCGTGGACGCCGCCGACGCCGTCGCCCTCTGGCGGGCCCTCGCCGCGGTGGACGGCGTCGTCCCGGCGGGCCTGTCGGCGCGCGACACCCTCCGCCTGGAGGCCGGGATGCCGCTGTACGGCAACGAGCTGACCGCGGAGACCACCCCGTTCGAGGCGGGCCTCGGCCGGGTCGTCAAGCTCGGCAAGGCCGCCGACTTCGTCGGCAAGGGCGCGCTGGCCGCGCAGGCGCAGACCCCGGCGGGCCGTAGGCTCGTGGGACTGGTGGCGCGGGGGCGTCGCGCGCCCCGCAAGGGGTACCAGGTCGTCACGTCCGACGGCACGCCGTGCGGAGTGGTGACGAGCGGCGCCCCGTCGCCCACACTGGGCAGGCCGATCGCCATGGCCTACCTCGACAGCGGCGTCGGGGAGACCGGCCTCGCCGTGGACGTCCGCGGCAGGCGGGAGCCGGTCGACGTGGTCGCCCTGCCCTTCTACAAGCGTTCCTGAGACCTGGAGAGAGACATCGTGAGCGTTCCGGAGCAGCTCCGTTACAGCGAAGAGCACGAGTGGGTGGCCGGGCTCGACCCCGCCGGCGACGAGGCCGGGGACGGCATCGTCACGGTCGGCATCACCGCCCACGCCGCCGACGCGCTCGGCGAGATCGTCTACATCGAGTTGCAGGCCGGGGAGGGCGACACCGTCGAGGCGGGCGAGCCCTGCGGCGAGGTCGAGTCGACCAAGTCGGTCAGCGACATCTACTCCCCGGTCAGCGGGGAGATCACCGCGATCAACACCGCGGTGATCGACGAGCCGAAGGTCATCAACGACGACCCGTACGGCGAGGGCTGGATCTTCAAGGTGCGCGTGTCGGAGGAGCCGGGCGACCTGCTCGACTCCGAGGCCTACGACAAGCTGATCGAGGAGAACTGACCGTGGGCCTGTACGACCCGCTCGCCGCGGCCGACCCCGAGGTCGCCGAGGCCGTCGCCGCCGAGCTGCGCCGGCAGCAGTCCACCCTGGAGATGATCGCGTCGGAGAACTTCGCGCCCGTCTCGGTGCTGGAGGCGCAGGGCTCCGTCCTCACCAACAAGTACGCCGAGGGCTACCCCGGCAAGCGCTACTACGGCGGCTGCGAGTACGTCGACGTCACCGAGCAGCTCGCCATCGACCGGGCCAAGGCCCTGTTCGGCGCCGAGCACGCCAACGTCCAGCCGCACAGCGGCGCGCAGGCCAACACCGCGGTCTACTTCGCCCTGCTCCAGCACGGCGACACGATCCTCGGCCTCGACCTCGCGCACGGCGGCCACCTCACCCACGGGATGCGGCTGAACTACTCCGGCAAGGTGCTCAACGTGGTGCCCTACCACGTCCGCGCCGAGGACGGCCTGGTCGACATGGACGAGGTCGCCGCGCTCGCGGCCGAGCACAACCCCAAGATGATCGTGGCGGGCTGGTCGGCGTACCCGCGGCAGCTCGACTTCGCGGCGTTCCGCGAGATCGCCGACTCGGTCGGGGCGCTGCTCATGGTCGACATGGCGCACTTCGCCGGGCTGGTCGCGGCGGACCTGCACCCCTCGCCCGTCCCGTACGCCGACATCGTCACCACGACGACGCACAAGACGCTCGGCGGGCCGCGCGGCGGGCTGATCCTCGCCCGCGAGGAGTACGGCAAGAAGATCAACTCGGCGGTGTTCCCGGGCATGCAGGGCGGCCCGCTGGAGCACGTGATCGCGGCCAAGGCGGTGGCGCTCAAGATCGCCGCCTCGGACGAGTTCCGGGAGCGCCAGGCCCGGACCGTCGAGGGCGCGCGGATCCTCGCCGAGCGGCTCCTCGCCGACGACTCCGCGAAGGCCGGGGTCAAGGTCCTCACCGGCGGCACCGACGTCCACCTGGTCCTGGTCGACCTGGTCGACTCCGAGCTCACCGGACGCGACGCCGAGGACCGGCTGCACGGGATCGGCATCACGGTCAACCGCAACGCGGTGCCGAACGACCCGCGCCCGCCGATGGTCACCTCCGGCCTGCGGATCGGCACGCCGGCCCTCGCCACCCGCGGCTTCACCGCCGAGGACTTCGCCGAGGTCGCCGACGTGATCGCGCTGGCGCTCCAGCCCGGTTACGACCAGGACGCGCTCGCGTCCCGGGTGAAGGCCCTCGCGGCCGAGCACCCCCTGTACCCGAACCTCTGACCCTCACTGCGCCCCCTCCCCCGCGGAGGGGGCGCAGGCTACGACGGCGTAGCCGCACCCCCCGAGGTAGCCATGGCCATCAGCGTTTTCGACCTGTTCAAGATCGGCATCGGCCCCTCCTCGTCCCACACCGGCGGGCCCATGGCCGCCGCGCACCGCTTCGCCCGGGGCCTGCACCGGGACGGCCTGCTGGAGAAGACGGCGTCCGTCCGGGCCGTCCTGTACGGCTCGCTCGGCCTCACCGGCAAGGGCCACGGCAGCGACAAGGCCGTCATCCTCGGCCTGGAGGGCGACAAGCCCGAACTCGTCGACGTGGACGGCGTCGACGAGCGCCTCGCCGCGATCCGCGAGCGCGGCGCCCTGAACCTGTACCGGGACCACGAGATCCCCTTCGTCGTCAACGAGGACCTCGTCTTCGAGCGCAAGGAGTCGCTGCCCGGCCACCCGAACGGGATGCGCTTCACCGCGTTCGACCCGTCCGGCGCCGAGCTGCGCTCCCGGGTCTACTACTCGGTCGGCGGCGGCTTCATCGTGGACGAGAACGCCACCGGCGCCGACCGCATCAAGCCGGACGACACCGTCCTGCCGCACCGCTTCGACACCGCCGCCGAGCTCCTCGAACGCTGCCGCGAGACCGGGCTGTCGGTGTCGGCGCTCATGATGGAGAACGAGAAGGCGTTCGGCCGGTCCGAGCAGGAGATCCGCGAGGGCCTGCTGAAGCTCTGGTACGTCATGCGCGCCTGCGTGACCCGCGGCTGCACCCGCGAGGGCCTGCTCCCGGGTGGCCTGAAGGTCCGCCGCCGCGCGCCGCAGTTGCGCCGGCAGCTTTCCGCGGAGAAGGCGTCGGACCCGCTGCACGCCATGGACTGGGTGACCCTGTTCGCGCTGGCGGTCAACGAGGAGAACGCCGCGGGCGGACGGATCGTCACCGCCCCCACGAACGGCGCCGCCGGGATCATCCCGGCCGTCCTGCACTACTACGACCGGTTCGTCTCCGGCAAGGACGACGAGGGCGTCGTCCGCTTCCTGCTCACCGCGGGCGCGATCGGCGTGCTGTTCAAGCAGAACGCGTCCATCTCCGGCGCCGAGGTCGGCTGCCAGGGCGAGGTCGGCTCCGCCTGCTCGATGGCCGCCGCCGGCCTGACCGAGGTCCTCGGCGGCACGCCCGAGCAGGTCGAGAACGCCGCCGAGATCGGCATCGAGCACAACCTCGGGCTCACCTGCGACCCCGTCGGCGGCCTCGTCCAGGTGCCGTGCATCGAGCGCAACGCGGTCGGCGCGATCAAGGCGATCAGCGCGGCGCGGATCTCGCTGCGCGGCGACGGCCGCCACTTCGTCTCGCTCGACAAGGCCATCAAGACGATGCGCGACACCGGCCGGGACATGCTGGAGAAGTACAAGGAGACCTCGCGCGGCGGCCTCGCCGTGAACGTCATCGAGTGCTGACCCGCTGACCAGCCGAGAAATCATGAAGATTCCTCGGATCAGGGTCTGGACAGATTTCTTGACCGGCCGATAGTAAAGATCAGCACTCGTTCACCTTCCGTTCATGGCCGGTCCCGGAGTCGCCCCATGCCGCGTCGTCTCGCCGCCCTCCCCGTGTCCGCCGCGCTGTCCGCCGCGCTCCTGGCGGGCGGCCTCCTCGCCGTCCCCGCCCGCGCCGACGACGTCCCCGCCGCCCAGACGCTGCACTTCGACGTCGCGGTCGGCCCCAAGCGGGACCAGCACTGCGACGTCGTCGCGGACCTGTACCGCCCGGCGGGCGCCTCGTCCGCGCGCCGCGTGCCCGCGATCCTCACCACCAACGGCTTCGGCGGCTCCAAGGACGACCAGGCGGCGTTCGGCCGGGCGTACGCCGGGCGCGGCTACGCGGTCCTGTCCTACTCCGGCCTCGGGTTCGGCGGCAGCGGCTGCCGGATCACCCTCGACCACCCCGACTGGGACGGCGCCGCCGCGTCGCAGCTCGTCGACTTCCTCGCGGGCGCGAAGGCCGCCAAGGACGGGACGCGGCTCGACATCGTGGCGCTGGACCGCGCCGGCGACCCGCGCGTCGGCATGGCCGGCGGCTCCTACGGCGGCCAGGTGCAGTTCGCCGCCGCGGCGATGGACGGCCGCATCGACGCGCTCGTCCCGATGATCACCTGGAACGATCTACGGTACTCGCTCGCGCCCAACAACCAGCTCGTCAAGGGCGCGCTGTCGGGCGACCCCGGCGTGACCAAGCTCGTCTGGGCCCTCGGCTTCTTCGGCGAGGGCGTCGCCGCGGGCATTACCAACGCCCAGACCGACCCGTCCCGGCTGGTCGGCTGCCCCAACTTCCCGACGGTCCTCTGCCAGGCGGTCGGCGAGAGCCTGGTCTTCGGCCTGCCGCAGCAGGCGAGCATGGACTACATGAAGGGCGCCTCCGTCGCGTCCTACCTCCCGAAGATCAAGGCGCCGACGCTGCTCGTCCAGGGGCAGGCCGACACCCTCTTCGACCTCCAGGAGGGGACGGCCACCTACCGCGCCCTCGCTGCGCGGCGCACCCCCGTCTCGATGATCTGGCAGTCAGCCGGGCACAGCGGCGGGCGCGTCCCCGGCGACTCCGACCTGAGCGACACGGCGGGCAGCTACGTGGGCGCCCGCGCCGCCGCCTGGTTCGACCACTACCTGAAGGGCCTGCCCGTCTCCACCGGGCCGTCCTTCGCCTACTTCCGCCCCTGGGTCGGCTACCAGGGCAGCGCCGCCCCCGCCTACGGCACCGCGCCCACCCGCACCCGCTCGCTCTACCTGTCCGGCCGCGACAAGCTCGTCGGATCCCGGGCGTCCGTGGTGAAGGGCGCCGCCTCCTACAGCAACCCCCTCGGTTGGGTGCCGACCTCGTTCTCCGAGGTCTCCGCGGTGCAGGGCGCCCTGGGCCTGGACGACGTCCCGCCCGCCGACGCGCCCGGCACCTTCGCCGCCTGGACGAGCGCGCCGCTCACCGCGAACACCGACGTCGCCGGGATGCCCGCGCTGTCCGTCCGGCTGGATTCGCCCGCCGCCGTGAAGTCCCAGCGCACCGGCGTCAACGGCCGTCTCGTGCTGTTCGCGAAGCTCTACGACGTCGCGCCGGACGGCTCGGCGTCGCTCGTCCACCGCCTGGTGTCGCCGGTCCGGGTCCGGGACGTCCGCGAGCCGCTGTCGATCCAGCTCCCCGGCATCGTGCACCGGTTCGCGGCGGGCCACCGGCTGCGCGTCGCGATCGCCTCCAGCGACCTGTCGTACCTCGGCAACCGGACCGTCCTCCCGGTCACCGTCCGCACCGACCCGAAGGCCCCGGGCGTCCTGACCCTGCCGGTGATCGGGTAGGGCGTCAGCCGGTGAGGGCGCCCCGCCCGGTCGGGGAGTGGGCGCCCGCCCGGGCCTCCCTGCCGCAGTGCCGGCAGACGACCTGCGGGCTCATGTGGTGCCCGCAGGAGTGCTGCCACCGGACGGGCGGGTCGTCCGGGTGGAGGTGCCGGTCGCCCCAGGCCATCAGGACGAGCAGCACGTCGCACAGCTCCACGCCCGCCCGCGTCAGGTGGTACTCGTAGCGCACGGGATGGTCGCTGTAGCGCTCGCGCCGGATGATGCCGTTCGACTCCAGCTTGCGGAGCCGGGCCGTCAGGATGTCGCGGGACGCGCCCGTGTTGCGGACGATCTGGTCGAACCGCCGCACGCCGTAGCTGAGCTCCCGGATGGCGAGCAGGCTCCACCGCTCGCCCACCAGGTCGAGGGTGTCGGCGATGGAGCACTCGCGCGGCTCGACGTCCTTGGGCATACCCGAAAGCCTAGCCGCCGCCCCCGGACGCCCCGCCGCACCAGAACGACCCAGCACAGCCGAACCGCCCGACGCGCCCGGTATAGCCGAGCCACCCGGCGCACCCGGCCGGTCGGGCAGGCCTGGGCCGCCCGACGCACCCGAGCCACCCGGCGCACCCGGCCGGTCCGGCGCACCCGAGCCGCTCGGCGCGTCCGGCGCGTCCGGTCGGTCGGGCGGGCCCGGCCGCGACGCCGCCGTCCGCGACGTCTCCCTTCGCGACGGCGCCGTCCGCGGCCGGGCCGCCGCCATCAGAGCCGCTCGATCACGGTGGCGTTGGCCAAGCCGCCCGCCTCGCACATCGTCTGGAGGCCGAACCGCCCGCCGCGGTCCTCCAGCGCGTGCAGCAGGGTCGTCATCAGGCGGGCGCCGCTGGCGCCGAGCGGGTGCCCGATCGCGATCGCGCCGCCGCGCACGTTGACGCGCGCGAGGTCGGCGCCGGTCTCCCGCTGCCACGCCAGGACGACCGGGGCGAACGCCTCGTTCACCTCGAAGAGATCGATGTCGGACAGGTGCAGCCCGGCCCGGCGGAGGACCTTCTCGGTGGCCGGGATGATCGCCGTCAGCATCAGCAGCGGGTCGTCGCCGGTCACGGCGAACTCGGTGAACCGGGCCCGCGGCCGCAGCCCGAGCCGCTCGGCGACGTCCGCGCCCATGACGAGCACCGCGGCGGCGCCGTCGTTGATCGGGGACGCGTTGCCCGCGGTGACCTTCCAGCCGATCTCCGGGAACCGCTCGGCGGTCCGCTCGTCGTAGTAGGCGGGCTTGAGCCCGGCGAGGATCTCCGGCGACGTCCCCGGGCGGACGGTCTCGTCGCGCTGGCCCGTCCAGGCGACCTCGCGGTCGAACTCGCCGTTCTTCCACGCCTCGGCGGCGCGGCGGTGCGACTCGTAGGCGAAGGCGTCGAGCTCCTCGCGGGAGAGGTCCCAGCGCGCCGTGATCAGCTCGGCGCTGATGCCCTGCCCGACGAGCCCCTCCGGGTACCGCTCGGCGAGCATCGGCCCGAACGGGTCCTTACCGGGCAGCGCGCTCGACCCCATCGGCACCCGCGACATCGACTCGACCCCGCACGCGATCGCGATGTCGTACGCGCCGGACCGCACGCCCTGCGCGGCGATGTGCAGCGCCTGCTGGGACGAGCCGCACTGGCGATCGACGGTCATCGCGGGCACGCTCTCGGGGAACCCGGCGGCCAGGACGGCCGTGCGGGTGATGTTGAACGCCTGCTCGCCGACCTGGGTGACGACGCCGCCGACGACGTCGTCCACGAGCGCCGGGTCCAGGTTCGCCCGCTCGACGAGCGTGCGCAGCGTCCGCGCCAGCAGATCGGCC
This sequence comes from Actinomadura fibrosa, assembly GCF_900659615.1. Classification (GTDB taxonomy): domain Bacteria; phylum Actinomycetota; class Actinomycetes; order Streptosporangiales; family Streptosporangiaceae; genus Spirillospora; species Spirillospora fibrosa. The sequence goes on from NZ_CAACUY010000120.1 coordinate 21,016, forward strand.
GGGTGCTCGGCGTGCAGCGCCCCGCCGGGCTTGCCCTTGCCCACCGGGGTCCGCACCGCTTCGACGATCACCGCGTCCCGCATGGCCCACCTCCGTTTGATTTTCCAACTTACTGTCGAGTATCCGTCCATCGAGTTGGAAAACACAACCCACTGGGCCGTGGTGCCGCTCACAGCGCGGGCGGGACCGGACGGCGGCACGCGGCCGCACTCCGGGATCGCATCCAAGGGCACTCAGTCACGTGAAGTAAGGATGTTCCGGCATGCCGCCGCGTGCGGTTCGGGCGGCTGGCGACGGGGTCCCGGTGTCGCCCCTGCGCACAGCCCCGACATGCGGGGCATGTGCCGTCGGTCCGACTAGTCCCTTCGTGCGGAGGGTCCCCCGAGGGAGCCGCCCAGTGTCCGTTCGTCGGTCAAGCCTGCCTCCTCGCACCCTCGACGCCGTGGTCACCTTGGACACTAGCCCCGCAACAGGCGAAATCACCCCAAGCAGGGTCCAAGCCACCGTCAAAGGTGCTGTCAGCGGTCGGCGGCGACCAGGCGCAGCCGGACCACCGTGGGGACCGAGTCGCGCTCCAGCGCTCCGCACAGGCGGCGCAGGGCCTCCTCGTCGATCCGGTGCCGCAGGTCGGCGAGATCGGCGCGCCGGCTGTAGGCGACGTTCAGCCGCACTTTCGGGCGCCTGGACGAGCCGAGCAGCCGCGCACGGGCGCTCTGCACGCCGGGATACTCCTCGATCTCCGATTCGAGCGCGCTCGTCACGGCCTTCGCGGACAGGTGCGTCGCACCCGCCGAGGCATCCGGCTCCAGGGTGAGCCCCGGCAGCTTGGGCGCCCGCCGCTGCGCGGAGAGCCAGCCGAGACCGAGCAGCGCCAGGACGACGGCCGCCGCCACCACCGCGGGCCAGAACCAGCCGTGCCCGTCCGCGAAACGGTGCGTCCCCGCCCCGAGGACGGGCGCCGACGCGCGGCCGTCCCCGAACAGGCCGAGGCCGCGCGCCAGGGCGGCGGCCCCCGCGACGGCGAGCACCAGGCCGAGCAGGACGAGGCCCGTGCGGTTCGTGGGACCGGGACGGCGGTCCATCAGTCCTCCCGGTACTTGACGCGCACCGCGACCTTCCGGGCGGGCAGCGGCTGGATCCGGTCGAGGAGATCGCCGACGGCGGCGGTCACCCGCTCCCCCAGGTCACCGTGCTCGCGGACGGGCGTCAGCGCGACGACCTTGACCCGGCGGCGGCGCAGCCGCACCCGCCGCACCCCGGACACGCCGGACGCGCCCTCGGCGGCCGACGCGATGGCGGCCTTGAACCCGCGCCGCGTCACGCCCATCGTCAGGTCCGGGTCGTCGCCGTGCAGCGGGACGACCCGCGTCCGGCCCGGCAGCAGCCCCGCCAGCAGGAAAAGCAGCCCCAAGAGCGTCAGGGCGCCGGCGATCGCGAGAGCCGGGGCGTCCTTCCACGCGGTGTCCTCGGCCCAGTCCGCGATCCGCCCGTACGGGACGATCCGCGCGGGCCGGTCGAGCCAGGCGGTGATCACCTCGATCGCGGCGAGCATCCCCGCGGCGGTGATCAGCACCGCGGCGAGCAGCGCCGGCCACACCCGGCGCGACCGGAAGCTGTGTCGGGCGGCGCGGTCCGCGGCGGCCGGCGTCCGGCGGCGGCGCGCGAGCGGCCCGGCATGCGCGGTCACGACACGGTCCTCACGGCCTTCGGGCGCTCCAGCTCGGCGACGTCGATGTCCACCTGGCGGACCGAGAGCCCGGTCAGCTCCTCCACCCGCCCGCGCACGCTCTCGCGGACGTGCCGCGCCACCTCCCGGACGGGCCTCGGATAGGCGACCGACATCGCGACCCGCGCGGTCACGATCTCCCCGTCCACGCGGACGTCGGTGCGCGCCGAGCGCCGTCCCGGGACGTGCACGCCGAGGACGGTCCGGCCGAGCCCGCCGGAGTCGCGCACCTCGTCGGCGGCCCGCGCCACGATCCGGGCCACGGCCCGTTCACTGATCGTCGTACTCCCCCGCTTTGGCGCCTCAGCGCCGTCCCCGGTGGTCATCGGGGGCGCCGTCCCGGGTTCAGCGACGACAGGAAGCCGCCGAGGTCGAGGTCGCCCTCGATGCCCCGGCCGACGAGGAAGCCGAGGGCACCGAGGACGAGCACGATGAAGAACGCGCCGAACCCGCCGAACGCGCCCGCGAAGCCGAGCGCCGTACCGAACCCGAGCCCCACCATGGGCCACAGCAGTTTCACCGGTCCTCCTCCACGTCGGCGATCAGGACGTCGATCGGGAGGTCGCCCGCCAGCGGACGGGCCAGCCGCCGCACGTCCTCCGCCGTGTCGGGCAGCGGCCGCGCCAGGCGCGCGACCACGCCGATCTCGATACGGTCGGCGTGGACGGCCACGCCGGAGAACGGGGCGCCGACGCGGTACGTCATGACGCGGCCGTGCGGCCCCGCCGTCAGCGAGGCCACGTCCGGGCACGCCAGGACCGCGGCGGCGATGTCCTCCGCGAGCTCGGCCGAAGTACTCGTCAGCGCGGTCATCGCACCCGGGGCTCCCCGGAACGCCCGTCATCGTCGTCGTCGCCCGGCACGTGGATGTCGTCCACGCTGATGTTCACCTCGACGACCTCAAGCCCGCACATGTGCTCGACCTCGTTGATGACGTTCGCGCGGACCGCGTTGGCGAGCTCCGGGATCGAGACCCCGTACTCGACGACGAGGTCGATGTCGACGGCCGCCTGCCGCTCCCCCACCTGCACCGACACGCCCCGGTTCCCCCCGACCCCGGGCAGCCGGTCCTTGACCGCGCCGATCGGGTTGGACGTGCCCATGGAATGCACGCCGCCGACGCCGTTCGCGGCCATGCTCGCGATCTTCGCGACCACGCCGTCGGCGATGCTCGTCGTCCCGCCGGAGGTCACGAGGTCGCTCTGCGAGCCCCCGCCCGCCTGCGACCCGCCTGCCGCATGCGACCCCCGGGCCGCCTGCGCTCCCCCGGCCGTCAGCGTCCCCCCGCGGCGGTCGCTGCCCGCCTGTCCGTCCTCATGGCTCACGACGTCCCCCCGTGCGTCGACGATGTCCGATTGATGCTCACCCGCCCCACCCAAAAAACCACAGAAAAAGTAAGTGTTTATTGCACCGCCCTTGGCGTCGGCCCTAGCAGCCATCCTCCAAAAAACCCCGGCGCTGCGATCGCGTGCGAAGCCAAGTTCGAGCTTGCGAGAACTTGATCGCGCAGTGAGCCGCCAGGCGAGCCGGAGCGATGCAGCGATCGCCGCAACGCCCGTTGAAGGAAGGCGCCCAGCGCCTGACGCCAAGGGCGATGCAATAAACACAGACGACGCCGGCGGAGCTTGGTTGCGCCGCCGGCGTCGGTCATTTGCGGGTTGATGGGCTTAGGGCCCGTCTTTTCTATCCCTTGAACATTTCGCGCATCTTTCTGGCGGCGTCGCCCGGCTTCCTCTTGGCGATCTTGGCGTCGGCGTCTCTGCCCGTGCGGGTCTTGCGGGCCGTTCCGCCGCCGGCTCCGGCCCCGCCGTTCCGGGTCCGTCTCGTCTCGCGGTCCGCCTTGTCGTTCAGGTCACCCACGACAACTCCCCCGATGTCGCTGACGAATCGTTCGTCCCGTAGGTACCCCGCGATGCGAACGTCTACCCGGGGTAGAAGCGGACCTCGGGACGGCCGACCTGGCCGTAGTGGGGACGGCGGTGCGCGAGGCCGTTCTCGGCGAGGTACTCCAGGTAGCGGCGGGCGGTGACGCGGGAGACGCCGGTGAGGTCGGCGGCGCGGGCGGCGGAGAGGCCGCCGGCCGCCCCGGCGAGCGCCTCGGTGATCGACTGGAGGGTCTCGCCGCTCATGCCCTTCGGGAGCGCGAGGTGGTCGGGGGTGCGGAGGGTGGCGAGCATGCCGTCCACGTCGGCCTGCCCGGCGACCTCGCCGGAGCGGCCCGCCTGCTCGCGGAACCGGGCGTAGCGGTCGAGCTTGTCGCGCAGCGACGCGAAGGTGAAAGGCTTGAGCAGGTACTGGACGACGCCGACCGACACCGCGCTGCGGATGACGGCGAGGTCGCGGGCCGAGGTGACGGCGATGACGTCCACGTCGCGGCCCCCGGCGCGGAGGGCGCGGCAGACGGTGAGGCCGTGGGTGTCGGGCAGGTAGAAGTCGAGCAGGACGACGTCCACGGCGGTGCGCTCGCAGAAGCGGAGGGCGTCGGCCCCGGAGTGGACGACGCCGACGACCTCGAAGCCGCCGACGCGCTCGACGTACTCGCGGTGGGCCTCGGCGGCCACCGGGTCGTCCTCCACGACCAGGACCCTGATCATCGCGCACCCGCGGGGAGGCGGACGGTGAAGACGGCGCCGCCGTCGCCGCCGTCCGGGCGGCCGACGGCAATGCGGCCGCGGTTGCGGCGGACGGCCTGGCCGACGAGGGCGAGGCCCAGGCCGTGGCCGACCGGGCCGCCGGACGACTTGGTCGTCCAGCCGCGCCGGAACATCTCGGGGACGTCGGCCGGGTCCACGCCCGCGCCGCTGTCGGCGACCCGGAGGACGAGGTCGCCGTCCTCCCGCCGGACGGTGACGACGACGCGCGGCGGGCGGGCGTCGGTGTTGTCGATCGCGGCGTCCACCGCGTTGTCGATCAGGTTGCCGAGGATGGTGACGAGGTCGCGGGGTTCGAGGCAGCCCTCGACCGCGGTGTCCTCGGTGACGACGAGCTCGACGCCGCGCTCGGCCGCCTCGGTGGACTTGCCGAGGAGCAGCGCGGCCAGCACCGGTTCGCGCACCGAGCCGACGACCCGGTCGGTGAGGCGCTGGGCCGTCTCCAACTCGGACGTGGCGAACGCGACGGCCTGCGCGGGCCGTCCGAGTTCGACAAGCGACACGATCGTGTGGAGGCGGTTGGCGGCCTCGTGCGCCTGGGAGCGCAGCGACTCGGCGAAGCCGCGGACGGTGTCGAGCTCGCCCGTGAGGCCTTGCAGCTCGGTGTGGTCCCGCAGCGTGACGACGTTGCCCATCATCCGGTCGCCCGAGCGGACCGGCGAGGTGTTGACCACGAGGACGCGGACGTCGCCGAGGTGCAGCTCGTCCTGGCGAGGTTCCGGTGAGACGAGCGCCGCGGCCAGTTCGGCGGACAGGCCGAGCTGGCCGGCGGGACGGCCGCGCGGGTCGGCGCCCAGGCCGAGCAGGTCGCGGGCGGCGTCGTTGCACAGGACGACCCGGCCGTCGCGGTCGAGCAGCAGGAGGCCCTCGCGGACGGAGTGCAGGATCGCCTCGTAGTACTCGAACATCTCGCTGAGCTCGCCCGGCGCGACGCCGCGGGTCTGCCTGCGGAGCCGCGCGGAGACGAGGTAGCTGCCGGCCATGCCCGCGGCGAGCATCGCGGCGGCGGCGAGGACGAGCCGGACGAGCCGGGCGCGCAGCTCCGCGGAGATCGCCTCGATCGTGATGCCGACGGAGACCAGCGCGACGATCCTGCGGCGGTCGTCGAAGATCGGCGTGACCGTGCGGACGGACGGTCCGAGCGTGCCCGTGTAGGTCTCGGTGAACGAGCGCCCGGCCAGCGCGGGCGCGGTGTTGCCGAGGAACCGCTGCCCGATCTGCGCGGGGTTCGGGTGGGTGTAGCGGATGCCCGCCGGGCTCATGATCGTGACGAAGTCCACGCCGGTGTCCCGGCGGACGCGCTCGGCGTACGGCTGGAGGACCCGGCTGGGCACGGGGCGGGCCACCGCCGCCCGCACGCTGGGCGCGTCCGCGATGCTCGCCGCGACCGCGGTGACCGTGCGGGCCGCGCGGTCGTCGGCGGCGCGGCGCACGTCGAGGTAGGAGAGGGTGGCACCGGCCGCGACGAGCAGCACGACCAGTGCGGCCTGGAGCGCCAGGAGTTGCCGCGCCACGCTCCAGCGCCTCGGCGCCGTCCATCCGGGACGCCGCATCCTGACCACTCACACCTTTCCAGTCATGGGGGCCGTGAACGAAATGTACACAAGCGTGACCCGGCCGCCCGGGCCGCGCATAGTTCCGGTTGCACGGCCCCAGACCTGTGCGGCTCCCACGACGCAGGCGCCCGAATGTGTGCATGTGCCCGCTCCCACGGGCGCATGGGCGTCTGCGATGGCGCGGGTGCCCGTCCGGGGTCCGTTCCCCACGCGGGAACGGACCCCGGACGGGCACCCCTCCTTGCCCGGGCGCCGTCACGGCCGGTCGCGGTGGACCTACCGAGGGAGAGCGCCATGGCCGGAGGGACCGCCGCGGTGGCGGGGTCCCGGCGGGACCGCGTCCATTATCTGCGTCCGGCGCCCGTCATGGCCGTGCTCGCCGGAATTGCCATGACTTAGATGGATTCCTGGCCCGTCCGGACCTGGTCGCGCCTCCGCTGAGCACGCCGCCTGGCACCGGTGATCCACCCCGCTCCCGGTGCTAGGCGGCGTCCAGGTACGGGTCGCCGTACTCGTCCGGAGCGGCGTCGAGGCGGAAGCGGACGACGGCCGGGAGGTCGGGCATGCCGACCGTCCTGCGGTACCGCTCGACCGGGCCGGCGCCGAGCTCCCCGTACACCTCGGCGAGGACGGCGTCCTCCTCGCAGACGACGCGCAGCAGCAGGCGCGGCCTGGCGAGCGTGCCGGTCAGGCGGGCGCGTGCCTCCCGCACCCCGGGCATCATCCGGGCGGCGCGGACCAGGTCGTGCTCGGCGAGCCGGGCGATCTCGCGCGTCCGCGCGTCGAGGTCGGGCCGCCACTGGTGGACGAACGCGCGGGCCTGGACGATCAGCCAGAGCTGGCCGGCCAGCGACACGAGCCCCGCGGCGCCCGCGGCGACGGGGACGAACCACGCGTGCCCGGCCGCGAACCGGAGCAGCGCCGGATCGAGCGGCGGGCGCGCCGCGAGCGAGCCGAACCCGTCCAGGCCGCCGAGGCCGAGCACGAGGGCGACCGTGCCGCAGGTCAGCAGCACGATCCCGGTGACCGCCAACGAGACTCTCATGTCAGTCCTTCCGCCAGCTCAGCCGGACGGCGACCAGCGGCCGGTACATCGGCTCGACGCGGTCCAGCCGGTCGTCGACCGCGCGCTCGACCAGCTCCTCCAGGTTCGCGGGATTGCGGTAGTGGGTGGCGGCGCGGACGGTGATCCGCCTGCGGAACACGCCCGGCCCGCGCACCCGGACGCGCTCGATCCCCGGCACCTCCAGCGCCGCGGCGGAACAGCAGGACCACGACGATGAAGATGGCGCCGGTGATGATCCCGGTCTCCTGGAATCCGGCGGTGGCCAGGTAGTCGTTCAGCTCGA
>NZ_CAACUY010000121.1 GCF_900659615.1 Actinomadura fibrosa
GGGGCGGCCGCCGCGGCCGCGGCCGGGACGGCCAGCGCGGCGGTGACGGCCAGGGCCGCCGAGGCGGAGCAGTGGCGGAAGGCGCGCGAGGACCACGTGCTACGGGACACCGAACCTCCTGAGGGACGCGGCGCCCCTACCGTTTCATCGATCTCCGCCGCGCGCCACCGTCCGCACCGGCCGACCCCGGACGGCCGTCCCGCCCGGGGGAAAAGGAATTGATCAAGAAGGCCCGCTCCGGCGCGGCGGACGGCGGTGGTAAACGGCCGGACCGTTCCAGCCGAAACCGAATCACCCATCGCCGACCGTGAGCGCTCCGCTCCAGGTCGGCACCGAGAACCGCCTTTCCGGGGCCGGGACGCCCCGGCCCGGCATCAATCCACCGGAAAACGTTGCCAATACGCTCATACCTGGTGAATTCTTAGGGACTTCGACCAGCCGTCTCTCGCGAACAGCGGCGCGGGTGCAGGGCCTGGGGGAAACGAAACTCACGACCTGGGACATCCGCATGCGCAACAACATGTTCCGGCGACTGCCCGTGGAGCAGGCCACCGGCCGGCTCTACGGCGGCCGGCACCGGCTCCGCGTCGTCTACCGGACCCGCGACCTGATCGTGCTCGGCCTCGGCGTCATGATCGGCTCCGGCATCTTCAAGATCTCCGGACAGCAGGCCGCCACCACCGCCGGCCCGGCGGTGATCATCTCGTTCCTCATCGCCGGCGCCGTCTGCCTGCTCGCCGCGCTCTCCTACGCCGAGCTGTCCTCGATCGTCCCCGTGGCGGGCAGCGCCTACTCCTTCAGCTACGTCGCGTTCGGCGAGGTGTGGGCCTGGGTCGTCGGCTGGGCGCTCATCCTCGAACTGCTGCTCGCCGCGTCGGTCGTCGCGCGCGCCTGGTCGCTGTACGCGACGCAGGCGCTGGCCGACTTCGGCGTCCCGATCCCGTCCTGGCTCGGCGGGATCATCGGGCAGGAGAAGGGCTTCGACCTGTTCGCCCTGGGCATCCTGCTCCTGCTGATCGCGATGCTCGCGACCGGCGGCCAGATGAGCCTGCGCAGCCTGTGGTACATGGTCATGGCCAAGCTGATCGTCATCGCGCTGGTCATCGCCACCGGGCTCAAGTTCTTCCACCCCGGCAACCTCACCCCGTTCGTCCCCCCGGCGCGGCCCGCCCCCGACGGCGAGCAGACCGTCCTCAACGCGATGCTCGGCGCGATCGGCGGCGGCACGCCCGAGGTCTTCGGCATCTGGGGGATCTTCGCCGCGGCGCCCGCGATCGCGTTCGCCTACATCGGCTTCGACCTGATCGCCACCGCCGCGGAGGAGACCGACGACGCCCCCCGCAAGGTGCCCCGCGGCATGCTGACCAGCCTCGTCGTCGCCGTCGTGCTGTACGTCGGCGTCGCCGTCGCCATGGTCGGCATGGTCTCGTTCAAGGACGTCGACACGAGCAAGCCCGTCCTCGCCGCCGCGTTCGACACCGTCGGCGCGGCCTCGATGGGCAAGTTCATCGACATCGGCGCCGTGATCGCGCTCACCACCGTCATCCTCGTGGTGCTGATCAGCCTCACCCGCGTGGTCTTCTCCATGTCCCGGGACGGGCTCCTGCCGCGCCCCGTCGCGCACATGAGCCGCTACAAGGTCCCCTCCCGCGCCACCCTCGTCGCCGGCGGCGCCGCGGTCGTCATGTCGCAGACCATCGACGTGCTGACCCTGGAGCAGATGGTCGTCATCGGAACGCTGTTCGCGTTCCTGTTCGTCGCCGCCGCCGTGCTCGCCCTGCGCCGCGACCGGCCCGACCTGCACCGCCCCTTCCGCGTCCCCGCCGCCCCGCTCACCGCCGTCGCGACGATCATCGCGACCGGCTGGCTCATGCTGAACCTCAAGGTCCAGACCTGGGGCTACTTCACGATCTGGATGGCCGCCGGCATCCTGCTGTACCTCGCCTACGGCCGCCGCAAGAGCCAGATGAAACTGCTGCTGGAAGCCCCACCCGAACGCCCGGTCGCCGCCCCCATGGCCCCCGCGCCGCCACCGCGAGGCGTCCCCTACCCCGCCCCGCCGCCGCCCGGCGCCGTCCCGTACACCCCCGTCCCCTACCAGAGCGGCGCGCAGCCCACCGGATACCTCGGCCTCGGCCAGCAGTACCCGACCGACGTGCCCCCAGGCGCCCCGAGCCCTGCCCCTCCCCCGCCGCCGCCGGGAGCCCCGTACCCGCCCGGCCGCTACTCCACCACCGGCCAGTACGGCAGCCCGCACCCCGACCGGAACCCCAGCGGCCAGTTCTCCTCCCAGCAACACAACCCCGAACACCCTGAGCCCCCAGAAGCCAGACGAGACACACGCGCCACAGGCCCAAATCCGGTCTAACTGCAACGCCCTCGGCGTCGGGCCTTGGCGGCCCTCCTTCAACGGGCATTGCGGCGATCGCTGCATCGCTCCGGCTCGCCTGGCGGCTCACTGCGCGATCAGTGCCTCGCAGGCTCGGCACTGGCTTCGCACGCGATCGCAGCGCTGGGTCGCTGCGTTGCTTGAAATCTCTGGACATCGGTCTTCTTGTCGGTTACGTTCTTCTCAGGTTGAGTTCTACTCATGCTGAGACTTACTCAGACTGAGGTCATGTTGGGAGGGTTGGGGTGGGGGCGGTTCCGGAGCGGGATGAGAGCGAGTTCCTGGCGAACTACGATCCGCGCGCTTACGACCCGGTCGCCGTCACGGTGGACGTGGTGGCGTTGACGATCCGTGACGGGGCGCTGCATGTGCTGCTGGTGCGGCGCGGTAACGCGCCGTTCGCGGGGATGTGGGCGCTGCCCGGCGGGTTCGTGCACGCGGGCGGGCCGGTGCGGGGCGATGACGCCGAGGATCTGCCGGAGGCCGCGGTCCGGGAGCTGGCGGAGGAGACGGGGCTCAGCGCCAAGGGCGGTGCGCTCGGACGCGTCCATCTGGAGCAGCTCGGTACGTATGGGGCGCCGGGGCGCGATCCGCGGATGCGGGTCATCTCCGTCGCCTACCTCGCGTTCGCGCCGGAGCTTCCCGATCCGGAGGCGGGCGGGGATGCCGCCGACGCGACGTGGACGGCGGTGGACGCGCTCGGCCTGTCCGAGAGCGGGGAGCAGCGTCCCGGTACCACGCGGCGGCTGGCGTTCGACCACGCGCGGATCCTCGCGGACGGGCTGGAGCGCGCCCGCGCCAAGCTGGAGTACACGCCGCTCGCCACGGCCTTCTGCGGCGGCGAGTTCACGATCCCGGAGCTGCGCGCCGTCTACGAGGCGGTGTGGGGCGAGGAGCTGCACGCCGGCAACTTCCACCGGAAGGTCCTGTCGGTGCCGGGGTTCGTGGAGAGCACGGGCGCGACGTCCGACCGGGGCGGGCGGCGCGGCGGTCCCCGGCCCCGGCTCTATCGGGCGGGGGACGCCCGGCTGCTGCATCCCGCGCTGCTCCGCCCGAGCCGTGAGGAGGAGATCCGGTGAGGCCCGACGACGTGGACATCCGCGAACTCGACGATGCTCTCGCGCGGCTGGCCGGGGCGCGGGTTCCGGCCGACCTGTTCGGCGACGACGCCGACGAGGCCGCGCGGCGCTACCGGAGGCTGGCGCGGCTCGTCCATCCCGACGCGACGGACGGGTATACGCGCGATGCGTTCATCAGGCTGAACGCGCTCTGGCGGGCGTACAAAGGCGACTCGTCGGTCATCGCCACCCGTCGCCGTACCTACCGGCTCGTTCCGGGAGCGGAGGTCGACGGTGATCTCGCCCGGCTCTACGCCGCCGACGGCGGGGCGTCCGTGCTGCTCAAGATGCCGCGCGATCCGCGGGACAGCGACCTGCTCGAACGCGAGGCGGTGGCGCTGCGGCAGCTTCCGAAGGACGGCGACGGGCGGTTCCTGCCGTACGTGCCGAGGCTCGTCGAGTCGTTCAAGCACCGGGACGAGGTGACCGGCGCCCGGCGGCACGTCAACGCCGTCGCCCGGTTGGACGGGTTCCACACGCTCGCGGAGGTCGCCGAGGCGTACCCGGACGGCGTCGATCCGCGCGACGCCGCCTGGATGTGGCGGCGGCTGCTGGTCGGGCTGGGGTTCGCGCACCGCGCGGGGGTGCTGCACGGCGCCGTCCTGCCCGAGCACGTCATGATCCATCCGGGCGAGCACGGGCTGGTGCTCGTCGACTGGTGCTACTCGGTGCCCGGCTGCTACGCCCACGTGGACGGGTCGGGCCGCGTCCCGGCGATGGTCGCGCGGCACGCCGGCCGGTATCCGCCCGAGGTCCTGGCGCGGCGGCCCGCGAGCCCGGCGACCGACATCTACATGGCCACCCTGTGCATGACCGGCCTGATGGGCGACCGGGCGCCGAGGGCGATGCGCGCCTTCGCCCGCGGCTGCCTGCTGCCCGCGCAGAACCGCCGCCCGTCCGACGCCTGGCGGCTGCTGGGCGAGTTCGACGAGCTGCTGGAGCGCCTGTACGGCCCCCGGCGGTTCCGCCCCTTCCACCTGCCCGCCCACGTCTGAAGGAGACGATCATGGGAAGCGGACACTGGTCCACCGACGTGTACTCGGCGCGCGCGAGCTACCGCGCGGCCACCGGCGCGAGCGCCTTCGCCTACAGCGACGGCGGCGCGACCGCCGTCCACCCCGACCTCGACCCGAAGGGCGTCGCCGTCCGGGAGAGCCGGGACTCCGACGACCACCCCGAGTCGCTCGCGATCGGCGTGCTGTTCGACGTGACGGGGTCGATGGGGACCGTGCCGCGCACGCTCCAGACGAAGCTCCCGGACCTGCTCGGGCTGCTGCTGCGCAAGGGCTACGTCGCGGACCCGCACATCCTGTTCGGCGCGGTCGGCGACGCGACCTGCGACCGGGCGCCGCTCCAGGTCGGCCAGTTCGAGGCCGACAACCGGATGGACGACGACCTCGGCAAGATCCTGCTGGAGGGCGGGGGCGGCGGCCAGATGACCGAGTCGTACGAGCTGGCCATGTACTTCATGGCCCGGCACACCGCCATCGACTGCTTCGAGAAGCGCGGCAGGCGCGGTTACCTGTTCCTCATCGGCGACGAGCTGGCCTACCCGCAGGTCAAGCGGCGCGAGGTCGCGAACGTGCTCGGGGAGGAGATCCCCGAGGACATCCCGGTCGCCGACATCGTGCGCGAGCTCCAGCGGATGTACGAGGTGTACTTCATCATCCCGGAGGGCGCCTGCCACTCGGGGAGCCGCAAGCTGAAGGACTTCTGGCAGGGGCTGCTCGGCCAGCACGTCCTGTACCTGGACGACCTGGACGCGGTGTGCGAGACGATCGCGCTGACCGTCGGGCTGTCCGAGGAGGCCATCGACCTCGACGAGGGGCTGGAGCACCTGCGGGAGGCGGGCTCGGCGGCGGGCGCGTCGGTGTCGCGGGCGCTGGCCCGGCTGGAGACGTCCCGCGCGCCGGCCGCCGTGTCGACGGCGCCGCCCGGGCTGGACGCCGCCGGCCCGTCCGCGACGACGCGGCTCTGAGGGGGCACCGCGATGGGGCACGTGATCGTGGTGGACCTCGGCTTCGGGGACGCCGGCAAGGGCACGGTCGTGGACCGGCTCTGCGAGGCGGCCGGGGTCGCCGCGGTCGTCCGGTTCAACGGGGGCGCGCAGGCGGCGCACAACGTCGTGGCGCGGGACGGCCGGGCCCACACGTTCGCGCAGTTCGGCTCCGGGACGTTCACGCCCGGCGTCCGGACGCACCTGTCGCGGTTCATGCTCGTCGACCCGCTCGCCCTCGCCGCCGAGGCGGGGCATCTGCGGGCCCTCGGCGTCCCGGACGCGCTGGACCGGCTGACCGTCGACCGGGACGCGCTGCTGACGACGCCCTACCACCGGGCCGCGAACCGCGCGCGGGAGGCCGCGCGCGGTGCGGCCCGGCACGGGTCGTGCGGCATGGGGATCGGCGAGACGGCGTCGTACGCCCTCGCGCACGATGACGCGCCCCGCGCGGGCGACTGCCTGTCGCCCGCGCGGTTGCGCCGCCGGCTCGCCGCGCTGCGCGACTGGTACCTTGCGGCCTTCCCGTCAGGCGGCGACGTGCCGGATGTGGACGCGTGCGCCGACGCCTTCCTCGCGTTCGCCGAACGGGTGCGGATCGTCGGTGGCGGGCACCTCCACCGCCTCCTCCGGGAGGGGGACGTGGTCTTCGAGGGCGCGCAGGGCGTGCTGCTGGACGAGTGGCATGGCTTCCACCCGTACACGACCTGGTCGACGACCACGTTCGCCAACGCGGAGACCCTTCTGGCGGAGGCGGGCGAGACGGCGACCCGGCTCGGGGTCCTGCGCACGTACGCGACGCGTCACGGTCCGGGGCCGTTCGTCACGGAGGACGCGCGGCTGACCGCCACCCTGCCCGAGGCCCACAACGGGACGGGCCCCTGGCAGGGCGCGTTCCGTGTCGGGCACCTCGACGCCGTCGCGCTCCGCTACGCGCTGGAGTTGACCGGTGGCGTGGACGGTCTGGCGGTCACGCATCTGGACGTCGCGGGGGCGCGTCCGGATCTGCGCGTCTGCCGCGCCTACGCCATCGGCGAGCGGCGGGTCGAGCGCCTGGAGCCGGGGCCGCCCGGCGACCTCGACCGCCAGGCGGCCCTGACCGGGCGGCTCTTCGACGCCCGTCCCGTGTACGCGCCGCTCGGCCGGGCGGAGGAGACGATCGCGGACGTGCTGGACGTCCCGATCGTCCTCCGCTCGTACGGCCCGACGGCCGCGGACAAAGCCGTGTCCGGTCAGCCGTTGGGACGGAACCCGGGCGCCCTGCGCAGCGCCGTGTAGGCCGCGGCGGCGATCACGAAGCCGACCGCGAACGTGATGTCGCCGAACGACGGCCAGCGGTCCGGCACCACGCCCACGTACTTCTCCTGGTTGGAGAACAGCCACACGGACAGGACCACGCCGAGCGCCATCGCCGCGGGCCCCGCCCAGCTCCGGTGCCCGGTGTCGAAGGTCATCGCCTCCATCCGCTCGTCCGGGACGGGGGTGCGGCGGCGCAACGCCATGTCGGTGAGGACGACGCCCAGCCACGGCCCGATCCAGTACGCGATGACCAGCAGGAACGCCTCGTAGTCGTGGCCCGCGTCGTCCAGCCCGAAGTAGGCGACGACCAGGCCGACCGCGCCGAACGCGACCGCGACGAGCGCGCGTTGCAGGCCGACGGGCAGCGGCAGCCTGATGCCGGTCGCGACGAACGACATCGAGCCGGAGTAGATGTTGATGGCGTTCGCGCCGACCGCGCCGATCGCGATGACCAGCAGCGTCAGGTTCGCGACGACGGACGGGAGGTGCCCGGTGAAGGCGCCCGTCGGGTCCGCGAGGGCCTTGCCGCCGAGCGTCGCGGACGCGGCGCCCACGACCTCAAGGACGACGCAGCCGGTGAAGACGCCGAGCGCCGCCGACAGGCCCGTCGCCTTCCGATCCGTGTCGGGCGGCAGGTAGCGGGTGTAGTCGGCGGCGTAGGGGTTCCAGCCCGCCGCGTACCCGAACGTCGCGCCGACCACGACGAGGAACCCGCCGATCCCGCCGGGACCGGCCCCCGCCGGCGCCGGGGCGCCGAAGTCGGCCTTGGCGAGGATGATGGCGGACGCGACGGCGAACACCACCGCGAGCACGGGGAACGCGTACCGCTCGTACGCGTGGACGAGGTTGTGGCCGAAGAACGCGACGCCCGCCTGGAGCGCGACGACGATCGCGAGGCACAGCGGCTTCGGCAGGCCCGTCAGCGTGTTCAGCGCGAGCGACCCGCTGACGCTGTTCACCGCGAACCAGCCGACGCCGCCCGCGACGGAGTTCAGCGTGGACGGCAGCAGGTTGCCGCGGTAGCCGAACGGCACCCGGCCGAGCACCATCTCCGGCACCCCGTACCGCGGGCCGCGCGCCGACAGCACGCCGTGCGTCACCGACCCGAGCGCCGTCCCGACGACGATCGCGGCGGCGGCCTGCCAGAACGTCAGCCCGAACGCGGCGACGGCGAGGACGCCGAGGAAGACGGTCGCGAACTCCAGGTTGGGCGAGGTCCACGTCCAGAACAGCGCGCGCGGCCGCCCGTGCCGCTGGTCGAGCGGGATGAACCCGGCGCCGCCCGGTTCGACGGCGGCGATCCGGTCGCCGTAGTCGCCCTCGCGGACGACGATCCCGGCCGCGGGATCCTTGGTCTCGGTCATGCCGGCCTTTCACATGCGGGGGGAACTGCGAGGTCAGGCGATGGTGATGGCGTCGAGGCGTTCCATGATGAAGTCGTGCGCGCGGACGGTCTCGCCGGCGGCGCGCCCGACGGGCGGGCCCAGCGGCTCGATGCGGGCGCCGGGGTCGCACTCGTAGAAGAAGACGAGCGACATCAGCTCCTCGTCGGGCGCGCTCGCGTCGGGCGGCAGGACCCGGTGCCGGTTCGACTTCCAGCGGCCGCCCGTCCAGTGGGCGAGCAGGTCGCCGACGTTGATGGTGAACGAGTCCTCGACCCAGGGGGCGTCGACCCAGCCGGCCTCGTCCGAGTACACCTGGAGCCCGCCCACGCCGTCCTGCCGGTCGAGGACCGTGACGGTGCCGAAGTCGGTGTGGGGGCCGATGCGGAACTGCCCCGGCTCGGGCTGGCCGAGCTGCGACATCGGCGGGTACCGGTTGATGTTGAACGTGAACGACGGGTGCGCCGCCCGCGCCGTGAAGAAGTCCTCCGGCAGGCCGAGGGCGGTGGCGCACAGGACGAGCAGCTCGTCCGACAGCGCTTTCATCCGCGCGAGGTAGGCGGTGACCAGCGGCTCCAGCTCGGGGACCTCGGCGGGCCACACGTTCGGCAGGAACCACTCGGCGTCGAACAGCGGGTCGCCGACGGGGCGGTCCGCGCCGGTCGCGAACGTCTCCTTGAGGTCGGGAGGCGTCTCGGTGCCCTCGGCGTACCCGTTGGCCTCGACGCCGGGCGGCAGCCAGCCGCGCTCGCCGACCGTCGCCGCGTACCGCCGCTTGGCGTCCTCGGGCAGCGCGAAGAACCGCGCGGCGGCGGCCCGGATCGCGTCCCGGTCCGCTCGCGGCACCCCGTGCCCGGTGACCACCAGGAAGCCGATCTCGCCGAGCGCGGCGTCCACGCTCTCCGCCACGGCGGCGCGGTCGCGCTCATCACCGGAGAACCAGGGGGCGAGGTCGACGATGGGGACGGCCTTCATGGAACGTTCCTTCCCATGCGCGGCAGGTGACGCGCCTACTATCGCGCCCGCCCGCCTCCGAAACATCCCCCGAAACAGAGATGAAACGGTCACGTCGCATGAATTAACACCCCTGGCATGTGGCGACGTCACCGTGACCGACGGCAGGGGCTCCGCACGTCCAGGGCTTCGACCAGACCGCGGGCAAGGCGGAGGCCGGGCGTGAACGGCGACGGCCGGAGCATGCCAACTGCACGATCGTTCGTGCAAAGTCAACACGGTGATCCGCTTGACAGGAGGCTCCCCGGACAGAAATTGTACGATCGTTCGTTCTTTAGGAGTGCCTCATGACCGCCGAGCCCAGCGCGGCGCCGCCCGTCCAGGCCGGCGCGCGGCGCGACGTGCCCTGGCTCGCCGCCGGCGCGATGTCCCTGGCCGTGCTCGACGCCACCGTCGCCGACCTCGCCGTCCCCGACCCGCACGCCGACTTCGCCGATGCCTCGCTGTCCGGGCTGACGTGGGTCGTCACCCTGCACTCGGTGCTGTTCGCGGCGCTCCTCGCGCCCGCCGGGCGCCTGGCCGACCTGGCCGGGCGCCGCGTCGTCAACGCCGCCCTGGCCGGTGTGTTCCTGACCACTCGTCCGACCCCGTCCCGATAGGAGAGGCATGACCGAGACGACACCGACCCAGACGACACTGACCGAGCAGACCGACCCGGCGGTGCTGCCCGCCGACCGGGCCGCCGCGCTTCTCGCGGGCGCCCCCTGGAAGAGGATGGTGACGATCGGCGACAGCATCGCCGAGGGCGTCCGCGAGCCCGTCCCCGGGTACCGCGACCTGTCGTGGATCGACCGCGTCGAGGAGGCCCTGGGGGCGGTGACCGGCGGGTTCACCGCGCTCAACCTCGGCCGCCGCGACCTCGTCGCCGCGCAGATCGCCGCCGAGCAGTTGCGGCCCGCGCTGAACTACGGGCCCGATCTGGCGTTCGTGGTGGCCGGCGGCAACGACATGCTGCGCCCGGACTTCGACGAGGACGAGGTGCGCCGCGAGCTGAGCGCGATGATCTCGGCGTTCCGCGCCGCCGGCGCCGACGTCGTCACGACCGGGCTGCTGGACCTCACGGTGGCCGGGCTCGGACCGTCCCGCTACCGCGACGTCATCTCGTCCCGGACGCGGCGCCTGAACGCCCTCACCGCCGAGGTGTCCGCCCAGCACGGCGGCTGCCACGTCGAGAACCCGCCGGACCACCCGGTCGCGGCCGACCCCGGCATCTACAGCGGCGACCAGCTGCACCTCAACGCCCGGGGCCACGCGTTCGTCGCCGCGAACACCGTCCGGGCGCTCGCCGCCCACCTGGCGTCGGCGTAGCGGCCGACGGCGACGACCTCCACCGGAGGGGCGCAGGTCATCGCCGGACAGCGGTCAGGCGCGGCCGCATGCCCGGCGGTGACCGGCCTCCAGAACACCATGAAAAGGGGCCCATGCGGCACTTCGACCATCTCGCCGGCGCGGATCGCCGGCGCCTCTTCCACCGGGCACCCGAGCCCTTCGACCGCGACGACCCCCTCGACGTCCTCGCCGCGGCGCTGGGCGCCACCCTGTACTGCCCGGCGACACGGCCGCGGCTGGCCGGCGACGTCGCCGCGGGCGCCCGCGGCGGGGTGGCGAGCATGGTGATCTGCCTTGAGGACGCGATAGCCGACACCGAGGTGACAGCCGCCGAACAGAACCTGGTCGCGCAGCTGCGCGAGCTGCACACCACCGGCGCCGAGGGCGCGCCGCTGCTGTTCGTCAGGGTGCGGGCCCCCGGGCAGATCAGCGACCTGGCGGATCGGCTCGGCCCGGCCCTCGGCATGCTCACCGGCTTCGTCCTGCCCAAGTTCGCCGCCGACCATGGTGGAACGTTCCTGGACGCGGTCGCGCGGGCCGAGGAGCGGACCGGCCGCCGGCTGGCGGTGATGCCGGTCATCGAGAGCCGCGACGCCGCGCACCGCGAGACCCGCCTCGGCACGCTGCTCGATACCGGGCGCCTGCTCGCCAAGCACCGGGAACGCGTGCTCGCGGTGCGGCTGGGCGGCACCGACCTGTGCGCGGCCTTCGGGCTGCGCCGCCCACCGGACCTCACGGTCTACGACCTCCACCCGGTCGCGGCCGCGATCGCCGACATCATCGACGTCCTCGGCAGCGCGGACGGGACCGGATTCGCGGTGACCGGACCGGTCTGGGAGTACTTCTCGTCCGAGACACGGGCGTTCAAGCCGCACGCGCGCCGGCCGCACGCGGCCCCCGCCTCGCCGCTGCAAGGCGTCGTCGGCGCCGAGCTCGACGGCCTCATCCGCGAGGCCTACCTCGACAAGGCCAACGGGCTGGTGGGCAAAACGGTCATCCACCCGAGCCACGTAGCACCGGTGCACGCGCTGCAAGTGGTGACCCACGAGGAGTACAGCGACGCCGCCGACGTGCTGGGTGCGCCCGGCGGCGGCGCGATGGCCAGCGGCTACGCCAACAAGATGAACGAGGTGGGACCGCACCGGGCGTGGGCCGAGCGGTTGATGTCGCGGGCGCGGCTCTTCGGGGTCGCCGCCCCGGACGTGAGCTTCGCCGACCTGCTGAAGGCGGCGCAGCAGGCCGCCGCGCCCACGGATTAGACGATCCGGCTCGCTGACCGCGCCCTCAACGGGGGTGGGGTCGTCATCGCCGTGTCGACGGCGCCCGCGGCGCTGGCCTCACCGGCGCCATCCCCGGGGCCGCCGTCAAAGGGACCGGTATAGGGCAGACGGGATCACCCCTCTACAAAAGCGGCGGCCTAGGAGAGGTGCCTGACATCGAATGGCCGCCGGCAGGTGCCGTCCCGCCGCACTATTCGCCGGCCAGACTGCGGCAGCGCGGCGCCGGGTACTGATGCAATCCCATGTGAGTTCGGAATCGATATGACGGACGCCGGTCACCTTACTGATGCATCGTCACACTGATCCGTGCCATCTTCGAGCAATGGCCGCCGTACCCGACGGGCGCGGTTCGTCCGAACGACTTGACTTCGACGGCTTCGCAAACGGCCAATGAAACGTGCGGCGACGCCCGTATCCACTCCCCCGCCAAAAGGATGTACATGACTCGACACAGGCGACGGTTCCGTATCAGCGTGCTGGCCACCGTGACGGCCATCGGCGCAAGCGCGACAGGGCTCGCGGCGGTGCCGGCGCAGGCCGCGCCCCGCGTGCCCGCGTCTCCGGGCGACTTCAACGGCGACGGCAAGCGCGACCTGGTGGCCGGCAGCCCGTTCGGCACCGCGAACGGCATGGACGCCGCCGGGTTCGTCACCGTGGTCTACGGCGGCGCGTCCGGTCCGGACGCCGCCGAGCGACAGGTGATCACGCAGGAGAGCGCCGGGGTGCCGGGCTCCTCGGAGCGGTACGACGACTTCGGCGCCTCGCTCGCCTCGGCCGACTTCGACCTCGACGGATACGCCGACCTGGCCGTCGTCGCGAGCGGCGAGGACGCGCAGGGCCCGCTCGACGGCGGCCGGATCACGCTGATCTACGGCAGTGCGAGCGGCCTGTCGTCCCGTGCCGTGGTCTTCGGCGAGAACGCGCAGACCGTCAGCGCGGGCGACTTCGACCGCGACGGCAAGCCGGACCTGGCCGCCGGGCTGCCCGGGTCGTTCGCCGTCTACCGTGGCCTGGCCTCGGGCAGCACGTCCGGGACGGTCACGCGGATCGGCAGTGGCCAGGGCGAGTCGTTCCGCGTCGCCACCACCGCGGCGGACTTCACCGGTGACGGGTACGCCGACCTCGCCTACGCGGTCTCGTGGGCGCCCATCGACGGCGACGACTACTGGATCCGCTTCAACGTCCACCCGGGATCGGCGAACGGTGTGTCCGCGACCCCGGCGTACACCTCGTCCGAGGCGGCCCCCCAGTCCCTCGCCTCGGGCGATGTGAACGGCGACGGCAAGGCCGACCTCGTCGCGGGCTTCCCGGACGACGGGAAGGGCGGGCAGGTGCGGGTCTACTCCGGCACCGCGTCCGGCCTGGGCTCCGCCACCGTCATCGACCAGGACAGCGAGGGCGTGCCCGGCACCGAGGAGCCCGACGACCTGTTCGGCGCCGCCGTCGCGGCCGGGGACGTCAACGGC
The DNA here is from genome assembly GCF_900659615.1 of Actinomadura fibrosa. Taxonomy (GTDB): domain Bacteria; phylum Actinomycetota; class Actinomycetes; order Streptosporangiales; family Streptosporangiaceae; genus Spirillospora; species Spirillospora fibrosa. Next base: position 13,274 of record NZ_CAACUY010000121.1, read on the forward strand.
GACGGCAAGGCCGACGTCGCGGTCGGCGCACCGGAGGAGGCGATCGGCACCACGGCGAAGGCCGGCGCGGTGACCGTCCTGTACGGCGGGTCCGGCGGGCTCACCGGGACGGGCGCGCAGCAGTTCGGCGAGGGCACCGCGGGCGTCCCCGGCTCGGTGGAGACGAACGACCGCTTCGGTTCGCAGGTCTCGCTCGCCGACCTCGGCGGCGACGGCAAGGCCGACCTGACCGTCGGATCGTCCGGCGAGAACGGCACCGAGGGCGCGCTGTACGTGCTGAACGGCACCGCCTCCGGCGTGACGACGACCGGGATCAAGGCGTTCAGCAGCGCCAACCTCGGCGTCCAGGGCCGGAAAGCCTCCCTCGGTCAAGTCCTGCTTCCCTGAACCGGGCAGTGCCGATCTGAGCGGGACTTCTACTGACTTCCCCGTCGGCGTTCCACGTCCCACCGGCTGCTGATTGAACGCAGCCAGGCCACCCCGGCCCGGATGACTCATTCCCCCTTCATCGGGCCGGGGTGACCTCGGTGGGCCGCTCATTCAGCGCCTCGCCGCAGGCGTGAACATCAGCCGCTGAATCTGTAACCCCTCTGGGCAAGTTCTGACGCGACGCTGGCGAGCTTTCGGAGAACGCCGCACGGCCCGGTCGGCGGGAACGAGCTTCTCGGCACCACCTACGGTGTGATGTCCGATGAGAGCGCGTGGAGCCCCCTCGCACAAGCATTGAGCGACTGTCTGAGCCCAATCAGGCAGCGCAGCCGACTGAATCCACGCCGCACAACGCCGCTCAGGGACGGGATCGGATGCGGGCGTCGTAGCCCTTTCTCGCCTCCGGGTCGTAGTCCAGGAAGAGGGTGTCGAGCCCGTAGCGGCGGGCGACGGCCCGCTTGAGCGCGTCGGGGAACAGCGCGCCCAGCCGGATCTGCGCGCCGAGCCGCTTGGGCACCACGACCTGCGGGCGCGGGCGGGCGATCAGGTCGACGATCGCCGCGGCGATCTCCTCGGGCTCGCAGTTGCGCTGGCCCTTGGGGCTGCGCGTCCCGGCGACCAGGTCGGTGTTGGTGAAGGTCGGCAGGACGGCGCTGACGTGCACGCCGCGGTCGCGGACCTCCAGCCGCGTCGCCTCGGTGAACGCCACCACGGCGGCCTTGCTGGCGTTGTAGAGGGCCAGGCCCGGCGTCGGCATCACCCCGGCCACCGACGCCACATTGATCACGTGGCCCCGGCCGCGCGGCAGCATCCGGTCCAGGGCGAGCTTGGTGCCCAGCATCACCCCGTGCACGTTGATGTCCAGGCAGCGGCGCGCGTCGGCGTCGCTCTCCCCCGTCACCGGCCCGATCGGCATGATCCCGGCGTTGTTGATCAGGACGTCCAGCCGACCCGCCGACTCCTCGACCTTGGCCAGGAACGCCGCGAACGACTCGCGCGAGGTCACGTCCACCGCGAACGAGGCCACGCCCAGCACGTCCGCCGCGTCCTTGGCCGCGCCCTCGTCGATGTCACCGATCACCACGGTCGCGCCGCGCGCCTTCAGCGCGCCGGCGGTGGCCAGGCCGATGCCGCGCGCGGCACCGGTGATCGCGACGACCTTGCTCATCTGCTTCCCTCCAAGCTGTCGAGCCGGACGGGCGACCCGTCCTGAACACATGCACGTGTGCGCGCCGCCGAATGACGAGCCGTCGCACGACGATCGGCGCGGTCGCTGACTCGGCGGCTCGTATGCGCCGCAGTCACTGCCGGCCCGGCCGAGGGGGTCACGGCTCGGCCGGCTTCATGCGTCCTCCCCAGCCCTCATGTTGTATGCCGCCGGCCCGGTCCCACCACCAATGGGTGACCGAACCGTCGGCACCGGCGCCGAAGACGTGCTGCACGTCACCGGCCAGGAGCGTCACCGGGTCCGAACGCAGTGCTCCGGCCCACACCGCGTAGCGTGGCGCCGTGTAGGCCGGGTCCCACCACCAGTGGGCGAGCGTGCCGTCCGTGGTGCGCGCGAAGACGTGCTGCTGGGCGCCGTGGACGAACGAGGCGGGCCGTCCGGCCAGCGGAACCGGTGTGGCCCACGCCTGCTGCTCGACCACCTGCGTGTCCGGGCTCCACCACCAGTGCGCCAGCCGGCCGCCCGAGTCGGCGGCGAACACGTGCAGCTCGCCGCGGTACACCAACGCCGTCGGGGTACCGCGCACCGAACCGCCCCAGGTTTCGTGTCGCACACCCGGACCCTTCGTCCACCACCAGTGGTGCAACTGCCCGTCGGTGCCGGCGGCCCAGACGTGCTGCTGGTCGCCGAAGGGCACGCTCACCGGATCGCCCGCCACGGTGCCCGCCGCGGCCCACGTCTGCGTGCGCTGCGCCGCGCTGCCGGGGTCCCACCAGGTGTGCAGCAGCCGTCCGTCGGCGGTCCGGACGAAGGCGTGCTGCTGGCCGGACGCGAGGAAGCCCGTGGGCGCTCCGGCCACGGTGCCGGGCTCGCACCATGTCTCCTTGACGAGCCCTCCCCGTCCCGCATCCCAGAACCGGTGCTGGAGGCTCCCGTCCGTCCCGCGCGCGAGGACGTGCTGCTGCCGCCCGGACAGGAACGACACCGCCTCGCCCGCGATCCCCGAGCCCCATGCCCCCGTTTTGACGGTGCCGTCGGCCTCCTCGAACCAGTGGCCGAGGTCACCGCCCGGCGTGGGAGCGAACAGGTGGACCTGGTCGGGATCCGCCGTGGCCAGCCCACCAGACCTCTGGGAGGCGGAAAGGCTCGTGGGGTCGTCCGGCATGTCCAGGTCCGCCTCGGTGAACGCGGCGAAGCGGATGAACTCGTGCTGGCCCTGGTCACCGCCCTCGTACAGGATGCCGTAGCGGCCGTCGCCCAGGTCCACCATGTCGGAGTAGGCGGCGTAGCCCTTCCGTACCAGCGCCCCGTCCGCCGGAGACTGCCAGGTCATACCGCCGTCGAAGGACGAGCGGATCGTCAGGTCCGCGCGCGTGGGGCCGGCCGGTGCGGCCAGCAGCGCGCGGTCGTAGCCGTCGCGGCCCTTGGCCCGCATGGCGAGGACGGACGCCTGCACTCCCGAGTCGGGCAGGTCCAGCGGGGGCAGCAGCCGGAAATCGGCGTCGAAGGTGTCGCCCTGGTCGTCGGAGACCGCGTAGGCGGCCCGGTCGACGGTCGACGGATCCCCTTCCTCGTTGCGGGCCACCGCGACCACGGCGCCGTCACCGCGCTGGAACAGGTTCAGCTCCTGGACGCCGATGGCGGGTTCGGCGCCGTGCGAGGACGCCCCGACCCTCCAGGTACGCCCCCCGTCGTCGCTGTGGACGATCGCGCCGCCCTTCGGGTCGACCTTGGGACGGCCCGGGGCGACGCGGTAGCCCATGCCGATCACGAGCCGACCCGGATGCTCGCCGCCGGACAGCTGGACACCGTGCGCGGGCCCGGTGCCGAGCTGCCCCGAGTACAGCGGTCCCCAGGCGGGCTTCCACACGTCGGACGTTATCTCGCGGCGGTCTTTCCAGGTGGCGCCATCGTCCTCGCTGTTCAGGGCGTAGACGCGCTTGTAGTTCTCGGTGAACAGCAGCGTGACCAGGCCCGATCCGGCGTCCACGACAGGCACCGGGTTGTGCGCGAACGCTTCGGGCCCGCCTGCGGCGTCCAGCCGGTGCCTGGCCAGCACCCGCAGGCCGCCCCATCCGGTCGCGCCCTCGCCGCGGCGCTTCACCACGATGTCGATACGGCCGCTGTCCGCGCAGGAGCCCAGGCGCGCTTCGGCGAAGGCCAGCAGGTCGCCGTTCCGGGCCCGCAGCACCGCGGGGGCACGGAAGCACGCGTACGCCTCCGCCGCGCCGCTCTCCCGCTCCCCCGCCGCGAAGACCTGCTGGTGCGCGCCCGGAAGCACGGCCGCGCCGACGCCGCGCGGTAGCGGGACGAGCATCGCCAGCGCCACCCAGACCGCCGCGAGCAGGACGAGTGCGCTCATCGCGCGCGCTTTCCCGCCGCGCATCGGACGGCCTCGCTCTCCTGCCGCGTCGATCATCGCTGGTACTCCGTTTCAAGGACGGCATGGCGGACATCGCGGTCACGGTTCACCCGAGCGGGACGCGGAAGGGTGGCGCCGGTTCAGCCCAGTGACGTGTAACCGGCGAACGCGGCGGAGGCGGTCCGGGCCGCCGTGTAGGAGTTGGTGGTCCTGTCGAAGTCCGCGAAGATCCGCAGGTTGCCCGAGCCGGGGACGGTGGCCCACAGGTCGAACTTGCCGTTGTTGTTCGCGTCGGGTGCCGCGGTGAGGAGCGGCACCGCGTCGGTGCCCCAGTTCCGGCCGACGCCACTCCGGTGGGCGGGCCCGACCTGGCCGGCGCCGGCGGGTCCGTCGGGATTGACGGCGTCGTAGACGTACAGCCCGCCCGCGGCGTCGAAGCGGGCGAGCAGGTCCACCTGCCCGTCGCCGCTGTAGTCGCCCGGCGCCGCGAGAGTGATCTTGTCGAGGGAGTTGCCGCCGTCGCTCATGCTGTCGCCGGCGGCGAGCAGCACCGGGTCACGTGTGGAGTCGAGATGGTTGTCGGGCGATCCGTAGTACAGCCAGAGGGCGGTGCCGGTGTTCACCAGCAGATCGGGGAAACCGGGAACATCGACGGTTCCGTCGCCGTCCACGTCGAGGGGCCCGTCCACGTCGCCGATGGCCAGGATCTGCTTCGCCCCGTCCTTCCAGTGGTCATTGGCGGGCTCATAGACGCCGAGTTCCTGTTTCCGCGCGCCCCCAGGGCACGCGGTGCAGGCGTAGCCGGTCCCGTCGTTGGGGTGGATCCACAGCCGGTCGGTGTTGAGGGCGGTGTCATGGCGCAGGGCGATGAGGTCCTCCTCGCCGTCTCCGGTCCAGTCGCCCCGGTGGGTGATCCTGGTGCCGGTCCAGTCGTCGGCGCCGGCGGTCCCGGACGCCTCGGTGACGGTGCCGTCGCCGGTGCCGAAGAAGCGGTGCAGCCTGCCCGCGGCGTCCACGCCCCAGATGTCCGCGTTCCCGTCGCCGTTGAGGTCGCCGGGTCTGCCAGGCGTGCGGCGGCCGTTGACGTAGAAGAGGTAGCTGGTGATGTCGGACGAGTTGCCCGCCTTGTCGCGGCTCCTGACGTAGAGCTGGCTGGCGCCTGCGCTGGGCGGGGTGAGCTTGAGGTCCACCGAGCCTCCGGGAGAGGAGGGGGACGCGGTGCGGTGGGTGGGGTCCCAGCTCGTCCAGTACTCGTACTCGGTGACATCGGTGACGCCGCCATTGGAGACCGTGAACGTGCCCTCGGTGTGCACCGTGCCGGTGTTCGCGGGCCAGCCGCCCGAGCCGTTGGGGAACTCCTGGGAGGTCACGCCGGGCGGGCTGCTGGGACGCGCGGGGTCGAAGGCGAAGCGGCAGCTGCCCGACCCGGTGGTCGGTGCCCAGGCCGAGGTCAGGGCCCCGTCACCGGTCTGGACCGTCCAGGAGAAGTCGCCGTCGGAAACGCCGGCGTTGGACGCGAGCGTGGCCTTGGGCACCTTGAGCATCGCCACCGTCCCCGACGTGACGGAGACGGTCTGGTCGAGGAAGACTCCGGGTCCGTCGTCGTGATGGCCGGTCGCCCACAGGTTGAACCGTGCGCTCACCGTGCCGCCGTCAGGGTCGGCGACCTTGGCGGTGAGGTAGACGTCGGTGTCGCCGATCGAGCCGTAGGGTGCGGTGTCGCCGCACCCTGCCGGGTTCTTCGTGCTGGGGACCGTGTCGAGACTGGCCGGGACGCTCGGAACGGTGTTGTACTCGGTGGACAGCACTGCCGTGGTGGCGTCGAATTTCTTCCACGTGTACTCGTCGTGCGCGTCCTCAAGCGCCTTGGGCGCCCGCATGCCCAGCGTGATGTTGTTCGAGTGATCGGTAGCGGCCTTCCGGGCCGCCGAAGTGACGTCGAAGGCGAGATTCCCGGCCGGGCAGGTGCTGCTCCACCCCTTGGAGTCGTTGACGGTGGCCAGGGCCTTGTCGGACCAGGTCGGCTGCTTGTTCCACGTCGTGGCGGAGCTGATCGCCCCGGTGGACCACACCTCGACGGGCCTGTCGGTGCACGACCACGACCAGGTGTTCTTGATCCTGAAGGTGGAGTTCTTGATGACCTTGTCGGTGTCCCAAAGGTTGTTGGAATCCAGTCGGAAGAAGGTACGGGAAAGCCCGTTGGTCACATTCTCGTAGCCGACTCGGGCTTCCTTCGTGCTCTGTCCGCTCCCGCCCCAGCCCGTACCGTTCCAGAAGGACGAGTCAGGGTACTTCTTGTAGGCGATGGTCCACGCCTCACGCGCACCGGAGACGTAAGGGTCGATGTAAACCGGGAAACGGGTGTCCTTCCCCCTGAGCAGGGCCGAGTCGGGGACGAGGGAGAGCTTGCCGGAACGCGCCCTGATGCCGACGGGATTCCGCCGCGCACCGTAAGGCGCCTCGAACTCGTCGGCGCGCGGCGGCACGGTCTTGCGGCCGTCCGGACCCGCGGGCGCGGAACCGGTCGAACTGTCCCACATCAGAGGTGTCGGAGAACCGAAGACCTGCTGGCCGGCGGGATTGCGGGCCGTCATGTTCCCATGCGCGTCGGTCGCGACCGTGACCCCGTCGGCGCGCAGGCCGAAGCCGACCTCCTTCAGCGCGGGGTCCGCGGCGGCCTCGGCCGTCTTGACGACCAGCAGTTGCCCGAAGCCTCCCGAGTCGGCCTTCAGCTTCAGATCCACGTCCTTCAGGATGTCGCGATAAGTGACGGTGTCACCGTCCACGACGGGGGCGGGCAAGGGTCTCGGCCAGCTCCACGCCATGCTCCGGCCGTCGCGGACGATGGTGACCAGCGGGCCGGTGCCGCCGCCGGAGAACCTCACGCCGACCTCGGCGGCCTTGGGCGACAGGGTGCCGTCCCCGTTCCGGCGCAGGGTCGTGTCGATCCGCACCAGCGTGCCGCCCTGCCGCACCCACTGCGGCAGGGCGTAGGCGTCCCGGGTGAACGTGCCGCCGGGATTGGCGAACACCTGCGAGGTCTCGGTGCGCAGCCCCTTGACCTCGACGCGCCTCCCGGTCCTCGCGGCCTCCGCCAGCGCCGCACCCTCCTGAGCCGCCACCCCCCGCCCCGCCGCCGCTTCGTTGGCCCGCTGTGATTGCGGGGCGGCGAGCGCCATCGATCCCGCCAGGCCGGGGCTCATGGCCACGGTCAGCAGGAGACCCGACGCGGCCAGCAGAGCCGTTCGCCGTCTTCCTCCGGGCCGATCACGGCGTCCGTTTCCTCCGGTCATCACCACTTCCTTTCCGCACCCGCGTTCCGCAGCCACCTGTACCGCCAGAGATCAGTAATGCCTGAACAGTCCGACTATTGCGGGTACGCTGAGCGCGAGCGTGTAGATGCCGTGATAGGCGCCGACCCCGTTGGCGCGTGGCCCGTTGGACCGCCATGCATCCCTCCTGAGAATGAATGGGGCACGAGCCTGTACCTCCGATGGCCTGATCCATTTGGAGAACTGACCGAACTTCGCGTACTCCATCGCGCTTGTGTTCCCGAACGAGACCGCCGTGAAGACCCCGTCATGGACGTTGGCGCGCCAGGAATCTCGGAATCCATCGTCATGCCATCGCTTCTGTGCTCGGACCCCGTACGCCACCCCCGTCGCGATCCCGCATGCGACCCAACCCGCACCGAGGCAGACTCCGAGGGCGGCGCCCGTGGCTATTTGTCCCCGATGTTTCATCGTGAATTTCCAGGCCGCCGTGGCGCCCTTCGCTATCCCCTTGCCCGCGCTCTTCGCCACCTTTTTGGTCTTGCCCCAGGCCTTGCCCCAGATGGACTTGTGGTGCTTCTTGGCCTGGTGGGGCTTCTTCTTGACCCAGTAGGAGTGGTAGTACGTGGTCTTGCGGGCCTTGCTCCACTGGGTGGTCGTCCTGGAGATGCGGTACTGGCCGTGGCGGTGGACGACCTTGCGGACGCTGTAGCCCCAGCCCTTCTTGCGGCTGTACTTCCAGTGGGACTTCTGGCGGTGCTTGCGGTCGTAGGCGGAGTCGCCGCCGCTGAGGTAGCCGCGGTCGGTCGGGCCCAGGGGGCGCATGCCGTCGGGGTCGGAGTAGGTGACCGGGCTGTCGTTGCCGTAGGTGTAGGCGTTCTGCTGGGCCGGGTCGTCGGGGTCGATCACCGGGTCGACGGAGATGAACGAGCCGAGCCGGGGGTCGTACTCCCGGGCGCCGAGATGGGTCAGCCCTGTCGGGTCGTCCACGCCGTCGACGAAGCCGTGGGAGTCGGGCCAGAACGCCGCTTGTGCGGTGCGGTCCTCTCCGTAGGGCAGTTGCCTGCGGCGGGCGACGTCCTGTCCTTCGCCGGCCCTGACCGCCGTCAGCGCGGTGCCCTGGTGGTCGGCGAAGGTGTAGTAGAGGCCCGCGCTGGTGCGCACGGCCACCGCCTCGTCGTCGTCCGGCCCGTGGGCGTAGTAGCGGACGGCGGTCCTGCCGCCGTCGGATCTGGTGGTCAGCTCGTCGTCTCCTGGCAGGTACAGGGTGGTCGAGCCGTCCGGGCCGCGTGACAGCAGCCGGTTCCCGTCGCCGTCGTAGACGTAGCCGGTGGTCTTGCCGTCCTCGGTGACGCTCGCGAGGCGTCCTTCGGCGTCCCAGGTCAGGCCCTGACTCCTGCCGCCCTCCTTGCGGCCGTTCATGTTGCCCGCGGCGTCGTAGGCGAAGGCGTCGGTCGTGCCGTTCTCGGGGCCGCCCGCGGTGGCGACGGCGGTAGTGGCGTGCGGCCGCGGGTCGCCGGCGGCCGGGTGGGTGTAGGTGCGGACGATGTCTCCGGTGGTTGTCCCGGGGACCTGGTGCCGGGTCTCCTTGGTGCGGTTGCCGACCGCGTCATAGGCGTAGGAGAGCCAGTAGGGCTCCGGGCCTGCCACCGCCGACGGCGACGGTGTCCGCTGGCACGCGGCCGCGGTCGTGGTCCACGCCTCGGTCAGCCGGCGCAGCCCGTCGGTCGTGAAGCACTGCCGGTCGACGGTCTGGGCAGCGTCCTGGCCGGCGATCGTGGCGATGGAGGTGATGTTCCCCGCGTCGTCGCGGGTGTAGGTGGTGTCGTCGATGCGCTGCGGGGCGGTGTCGCGGTCGGTGACCTGCCGGGTCATGTCGCCGGTGTGCTCGTCGTAGTACTGGGTCTTGTAGGCCTTGGAGCCGGACGGCCCGTACTCGGTGCGCCGGGGCCTGCCGTAGGCGTCGTAGGACGTGGCGCCGACGAGGACGGTCTGTCCGGCGGTGGTCTTCTGGGGGAGGCCGCCTTCACCGAAGACGGTGGTCACCCGCTCGGAAGGCAGTTGGCCGAGGCTGGGGTACAGCGTCCATTCCTGCTGTCCGGTGTAGGTGTTGTAGCCGTAGGAGTAGGTGTAGGCCTGGGTTGTTCCGTTCCCGCCCGGGATGGTCACCGTGGTGGACGTGGGTTGGTCGCGATCGTTGTAGCCGCCGATGGCGGTGATGTACTTCTCGCCGTCGGCGATGCGGGTGCTTGAGGTGAGTTCGCCCTTGAGGACGGTGTCGTAGGTCCAGCTCGCCCGCACCGTGGATCCCTGTTTCACCTCGGTCTTGCGGCCCAGCGCGTCGTAGGTGGTCGTCAGGGTGACGCCGCGGGCGTCGGTGGTGGTGACCGGACGGTCGGCGTTGTCGTAGGCAGTGGTAGTGGTGCCCTTGTCCGGGTCGTTCGAGGAGACCATGCGGCCCCGCGCGTCGTAGGCGTTGGTCCAGACGTTCCCGGCGGGGTCGGTCATCTTGGCGAGCTGGTCGTGCTTGTCGTAGCCGTAGGTGGTCTTCTGCGTCGTTCCGGACGCGGGATCGGTGTACTGGAGCAGCTCGACGACGTGGTCGCGGGCGTCGGTGACGGTGGTCTGCTTGACGCCGCCCTGGGGCGGGGTGACCGTCACCTGGTCGCTGCTGTAGGTGGTGGTGGTCCGCTTGGTCTCGGTGCCGTACTTGCGGGAGATCGCCGCGGTGACCTGGCCGAGACCGTCATGGACGTTCTCGGTCATGTTCGGCACCGCGGCGTCCGATGCCGTGACCAGGGTGCCGGACGCCTCTCCGCTCGCGTAGTAGTCGTTGTAGGTCTTCCAGGCGAACTCGCGGGTGTCGTAGAGCTTCTCGTTGACGATCCGGCCGCCGCCGATGGCAGGTTCCTGGGTCTGGCGCTCCCGGAGCAGCCCGTCGTAGATGGTGTAGGAGGTCCTGTACGAGCCGTCGTGCTGGATCGTCTTCGTGGCGACGTAGGGCGCCGCGGTCTTGGTGATGCTGTACGCGTACTCTGCGGTGGGCTGGTCCGGATGGTCGCTCTTGGACCAGCCGGGTTCCCAGCGCCGCACGACCCGGCCCAGGGCGTCGAGCTCGGCGTCGGCGCGCCGGCCGTTCTCGTCGGTCTCGGCGATGGGCGCGCCCCGCAGCGGATCCTCCTCGCTGGTATCCGTGTGGCCGAGCGCGTTGGTGGTGGTGATCTTCGTCGGCGCGGCGCCGGCGGCGGGGGCGTAGGACGTGCCGGTCTTGGCGCCGGCTCCGTCGGTGGACGTCAGCTCCCGCCCGTACTGGTCGTAGGTGGTGGTGGCGGTGGTGATGTAGCCGGTCCCGTCGCCGTCCTCCTCGTCCTCGCGCGTGGCGTCGCCCTTGGTCGGCGCGGCGCCGAGCACGGTGGACCCGTCGTAGTAGGTGCGGTCGGCGGAGACCAGGTCCTTCGGCAGGTCGGGGGACGACGCGCAGTCCTCGGCCACGACGCGGACCTCGGACTCGTAGTCCAGCATGTTCGCCGCGTCGTTGTGCGCGTACGAGGTGGTGGTGCAGCGCTCGTCGCCCGACTTGGCCATGTCCCCGGTCTCGGAGACGGAGGTGATCTGCCCTTGGGAGTTGTAGGCGTTCTCGGCGGCGGTGCGCAGCCATCCCCCATCGGCCTTGAGTTCCCGCGTGGCCTCGCTTCCCGTGCCGGTCATGTAGGCGACCTGGTCAGGCAGTCCGGCGCGGGTGTGGGTCGCGGTGGCCGCCGAGCGCCAGGGCGTCGAGGACACCGCGTCGACGATCCTGCCGCCGTCCCGGTCGTAGCGGGCCTCTTCCCGGGTCATCCCGGCGAACGATTCGCGGTCGGTGACGGCGTTGCCCTCGGAGTCGGCGACCTGCGCACCGTCGATGCCTCGGAAGTAGCGGTACTCGGTGAGCGTCTTGGTGTCCGAGCCTCCGCCGACGCGTTCCTGTACTCGGCCGTAACCGCGTCGCTCGCTGTAGGTCCGGTACTTGTCCTTGGTGAACTCGTCGTCGTCCTTGGTCCAGGCGGGATTGTCGAGATAGGTGTAGGAGGTGGTCTTCACCGGGCTGCCGCCGACGTTGTCGGACTCCAGCACCTCCGTGACCACGTAGGCGTGGAACCAGTCCTTGTAGGGCTCGTAGCCGGTCGCCGGGGCGTCCGGCGGCGACCAGTTCACCGGATAGCAGCGGCGGGTGTTGGCGGAGGGCGACGGCAGGTCGGCGGCGGTGCAGTCCTGCGGCGAGTAGGTGACCGCGACGGTGCCGCCGCTCTCGGTCTCGATCCCGTACACCCGGTAGCGCACCAGGGGCGGGACGGGGTCGGTGATCGCGGCCGCGACCCGGTTCGCGAGCTGCTGCCCCTTGAAGGTCACGGGCGGCAGCGTGATCGGGGTGGCGGCGCTGTGGCCCGTCCGGGTGATGGACGCCAGCCACAGGGCGGGGTCCGTGCCGTCTCCCGGCGAGGGGAACTCGTGGGCCAGCGCCCAGGAGTCGGCGGTCTTGTACGTCGAGCCGACGAGCGCCTTGGAGGTGACCGAGGTCAGCCTCTTGCGCGTCCAGAACGTCGGGGAGGGGCTCGTGCACGCCGCGGCGGTCGTGCAGTGCTGGTCGAAGGGCACGTCCGGCCAGTTGGAGGCGTGGGACTTGTCGAAGGTGCCGCAGTCGCTCAGGCAGCGCTCGGAAACACCGAAGTCGACCCTCGCCGCCGCGCCGTTCGCCGCGTACACGCCGTCGGAACGCAGCCCGTAGTCGACATGGTCCAGGTAGCCGCCGCGGACGTATTCGGTGTCGGTGCCCTTGCCGGTGCTCGCGTTGACGTTCAGCGCGTAGCGGCCGAGCTCCTTCTCCCAGTAGTAGGCCATCGCGTTGCCGTGGGGGTCCTCGACGTAGTCGAGGTTCCACTGCCATGCCTGCTGGCACCAGGAGCTCGCGAACGCGGCGGCATGGCACGGCTCACCGGACTGGTTGCCGAAGACCGGAGCGGTCCAGGTGGAGTTGGTCTCCTTCCGGCCGCTCGCCCAGCCGGGCAGCCGGTTGTAGCCGAAGTGGTAGCGGGTGCCGTCCGGGGTGGTCACCCGCCAGTACTCACCGTCGTTGTCCCCGTTGCCCCGCGCAACATCGGTCAGCTTCTCGACCCTGGTGCCGTCGTCGTCCTTGAGCCGCCACGTCTTGGTGGCGTCGTCCCTGACCAGTTCATGGCTCTCCCCGTTCAACGTCATCGTGGCGTTGTCGGTCTTCCAGCACTGGTCCCCCACCTTGGTGGACGGGTTGTTGCCGCCGGTCTTGTCGTCGTCGCAGGCGACATAGCGGCGCGAGATGGCGCCGGGGTTCATCGACCAGCCCTCGCCGATCCAGTTGGCCTGGTTGTTGGTCGACGCCGTCCGGCCGTCCACCGACTGCGAGGAGTACGCGAGCGCCAGGTCGGGATCCAGGTCGCCGGGCACCTCGGGCAGGTCGAACTCGTAGGACCAGCCGAAACCACCGGACGAGCCGCCCGCCGTCCACCTCCCCGACGGGGACAGCGACGACGCCTTGAAGTCACCGGCGGACCCGGACGGCGCGGCCGTGACGGCGAGCAGCACCGTGCCGGGCTCGGCCGCCAGCCCCGTGGAGGTCGCGGTCGGCTTCGCGCCGGCCTGGGCCTCGACGGGCGCGCGCTCCCCGGCCGCGCGCGGATCCTGCGGCGCGAGCCGGACGGACGCCGACAGGCTGCCGTTCTTCGGGTCGTTCGCCGTGCGCACGGCCGCGGAGGTGCCGCAGCCCGTGGCGCCGGGAGTGGTCAGCATGCAGGCCGGAAGCCGGCGGAGGGTGAGACGGGACGCCCAGTCGCCTCCGTACATGTGCCGGAAGCCCTGATAGTCGATCCCCAGAGCGACATCGCCCTCACTGCCGCCGAGGCCCCGCACGGCGAGCACGACCCCGCTGATCCCGAGCTTGCGCGTCACGTCCTGGTCCAGCACCTGGACCTGGACGTCGGTCGGTCCGGGCACGGCGCCTCCCGCCTGCGTGCGGGCACCGGTGCCCTGCACCCAGACCGGAAGCGAACCCGCTGAGACCTTGACGGCCTTACCGGCCGCGGGAACGGCGCCTTTCGCCGTACCGGCCTTCGGAAAGGCCGTGCCGCGAGGCGGTTTCCACGCGTGTTCCGCCGTTTGGTCGACACGCTTGAGCGGCCTGCGGTCGACCTCCTTGACCGGGACGGGCTTGTCGTCCCGCACTTTGGGCAGCGCCAGTCTCCCGGCGTTCGCCGTGGCGGTGCCGAACAGTGCGAGCAGAAGAGTGGAGATCAGGGCGACGGCGATGATGCGTACTCGCCATGCCTGCCGTGTAATCCCGAAGACGGTGTCGAGCATTCGCTCCTCCAGAAGGGAAGCGCCACGAGAGGAAGGGTCGGTTCAACGGCACGGCGTCAGGGCACCTGAGCTCCTTCCATCACTTGCAGGTCGGCGATTGTCGGCAGGTGGTCGGAGCCGGACACGTTGGGTACTTGCGCGGTCAGAGCCGCCGTCTGGCGGGAGGTCGCCACATAATCGATACGCCGGTCGGGCGTCTGGGCCGGATAGGTCAATCCCTCGCTCCCACCACCGGCAGCCGCCCACGCATCGGTCAGCGAACCCCACAGCGGCGCAAGCTCCGACGCACCCGGACCGGCATTGAACGACCCGACCAGCACCTGATGACCGCCGTCCTCACCCAAGACCTTGAGCGTCTCCTCGACCTGCCTGCGCCGAACCGCCGCATCACTTTGCGTGTCCAACACCGTCGAATACACATGCACCGGCGTACCGCCCACCCTGATCCCCACCTCAGCGAACCCCGGAACCGAAACCGGCCCCGCCCCCGGATCCACCGCCGACACCCGCGTCAACGAATGATTGAACGACTCAAAAATCGGATACCGCGACAGAACCGCCGTCCCGAACTGCCGACGCGGCTTCCCCGCAGCAGGCGGATCCAAATCATAAATCGGCGCGAAATACGAACGCATCCCCAAAGCCCCGGCAAGCTCCCCAGCCACATCACGCCACCCGCTCCGCTCACCCCAATGAACATCCACTTCCTGCAACCCGATCACATCAGCATTCAACCCACGCAACGCAGCCACCGTCCGCGCCAGATCAAACTTCCCATCCACACCCACACCAGCATTGATGTTGTACGAGGCGACCCGCACTCCAGTTCGCACCGGAACATCACCGGACGCGGGCGGGACGATGAACAGAAGAGGCCATGCGAGCATGAGAACGATGCCGAGCGCGGACATGTACGGTTTGGATCGCATACCCATAGACGGTTCGGCCTTTGCCTAGAAGGAAACTGATCCAGCGAAAGTCGCCCGCGCAGCACGCCAAGAAAGCCGCCTGCCCCATGCCCTAAGCGATCTTCGCTTTCCTCCAGGAGACTAGAATTGAGGGAGAAGCCCCGCATCCGTCATCAGCGCCGGGCTCGCCATTCACCGCACGCCGCGGGCCGCGTCAGCATCCGTCACCGCCACCGCGCCTGTCAGCATCCGGACGGACGATGGCCGGCAACGTGCAGGAGGCCACGGCGTCGCACCGCGCCCGGCGCGTCCGTGGCCGACTTCGGACGTCCATTGACCCGGCGGCCGGACGGGATCAAGATCTCGCTGAACGCGGCGGCACCCCCGGAGGTGGACGATGCGCCCGACGTCCCTGCGCACCCTGGCGGCGACGGCGGCCAGCGCCATGCCGGTGATCGAGTCCTGGACGGCCCACGGGGTCTGCTCGTCCATC
>NZ_CAACUY010000122.1 GCF_900659615.1 Actinomadura fibrosa
ATCGCGGGCGGGACCGGCGGCAGCGCCGCCACCCCGTCGCCCGGCTCGCCGCCGGACACCGCGGCGCCCGCCGTGAACCGCTCCGGCCCGAACAGGCCGGACGCCGCCGGGCGCGGGTCGCCGTCCTCGGCGGCCAGCACCTCCCGCAGCACGCCGGTGAGCTGCTCGGCCATCTCCGCCGCGTCCTGGAACCGCTGCTCCGGGTCCTTGTGGGTCGCCCTGCGCAGGAACCGGTCGAACGACTCGTACCGCTGGAGCAGCGGCACCTCCTCGCGCGGCGGCAGGCTGTCCGCGAACGCCCGCGTGTAGCCCTTGAACGGGAAGCTCAGCACGGCCAGCGTCCGGCCGACCGTGTACAGGTCCGAGGTGACGGACGGGCCGACGTCGGCGATCTCGGGCGCCTGGTAGCCGACGGTGCCGTAGATGGCGCCGTCCTGGTTGTCCAGCCGCCGGACGCCGCCGAGGTCGATCAGCCTGAGCTGCTCCTCGGACTGGATGACGTTGTCCGGCTTGAAGTCGCAGTAGACGAGGCCCCGGGCGTGCAGGTAGTCGAACGCGCGCAGCACCTCCAGCCCGTACGCGATGGCCTGGGCGAGCGGCAGCGACTCCTCGCCGAGCTCGCGGCGCCGCTGGAGGAGGATGTCCTTCAGCGACTGCCCGCCGACGTACTCCATGACGATGTAGTCGTCGCCGCGGTGCTGCACGAAGTTGTAGATCTTGACGATGTTGGGGTGCTCGACCTCGGACAGGAAGACGCGCTCGGCCTCCGCCGCGCGCCTGGCGTCGTCGTCGCCGCTGTCGAGCAGGCCCTTGAGCACCACCCAGCGGTCGTTGACGTTGCGGTCCTTCGCCAGGTAGATCCAGCCGAGGCCGCCGTGGGCCAGGCAGCCCAGCACGCTGTACTGCCCGCCGACCAGCTCGCCGTTGGCGAGCTTCGGGGTGAACGAGAACGCGGTCCCGCACTTGGGGCAGAAGCCCTCCGTGCGGCCCGGCCGGTCACCGCGGCTCCGCCCGACGGGCTCGCCGCAACTGCTGCAATAGCGCTTGCTCTCGGCGACCTCCGGGTTGCTGAGTACCGCCGTGGCCGGGTCGCGGTACGGGACGCGGGGCACCTCCACGAGCCCGGCGCCGAGCATCCCGCGCCGTCCGGACGACCGCGACGACCCGGTGCGGGTGCTGCCCGTCCGGGACGAGCCGCCCGTGGACGCGCTGCCCAGGCTGCCGCCCGTGGACGCGCTCGACGACGTGGGAGGCGACCCGCACACGTCGCAGTAGCCGTCCACGATCGTCCCGGAGCAGCCGGGCTGCCGGCACTTGTCGCTCGAAACGGACGGAGCGGCAGGCGAGGCCCCTCCGGAGGAGGCGCTGGGCGGCGATCCGCAGACGTTGCAGTAACCACCATCGATGGTTCCGCCGCACCCCGGCTGGGTGCAGGCGTTCGGCGCGGACGTCCCCTGCGGGACCGGGGCGGAACTCGGCGTGGCGGCCATGCCGCATACGACGCAGTAACCGCCGTCGATGGTTCCGCCGCACCCCGGCGCGGTGCACTGGCTCATCGTTCCGCTCCCTTCGCCCGCGTGGAGATCGCCTGCTGGTAACCCGCAAGCGTTACGGTCGCCTGCCGCAGATCGCAGGGGGACGACCACAACAGGCCGCGAGCCTGTTCGTAGACACGCGCCAGCTCCGCGTCCTCGGCGAGGCCGACCCGGGCGGCCTTCGCCCGGTACGCCTCCAGCCGTCCGCGCAGCTCCTCGCGCCGGTCGAGCAGGCCGCGGATCAGGCCCGCGGCCGTCCGCGCCTGCTCCAGCGCGGCGTGCACCGCCCGCTCCAGCTCCGCGACGCGCTCGGCGACATCGCTCCAGCCGCCCGCGGTCGCGCCCGGACGGAGCCCCCCGACGTCGGCGAGGCGGTCCGCGAGCTCCGCCGAGACGTCGGGCGGCTCGGGCGGCATCGGC
Organism: Actinomadura fibrosa; assembly: GCF_900659615.1. Lineage (GTDB taxonomy): Bacteria > Actinomycetota > Actinomycetes > Streptosporangiales > Streptosporangiaceae > Spirillospora > Spirillospora fibrosa. The sequence continues at coordinate 1,956 of NZ_CAACUY010000122.1, forward strand.
GAGGCGATCTTCGCCAGCACCTCCTCGCGGGCGGCGCGCGCCTCCGCCTCCGCCGCGCGCACGAGGTCCAGGACGTCCGCGATGCCGCGGACCCGTCCGGCGAACCCCTCACGCAGCCGATCCGCCTCCTCCAGCTCGTGGCGCACCCGCGCGAGGGCGGTGAGCAGCGCGTCCAGCTTCGCCGTGTCCGCGCGCCCACCGCTCGCCAGCGCCATCGGATCCGTCCGCACCGTCTTGGCGACCGCGTCGAGCTCGGCGGACAGCCGGTCGAGGTCCGGCGCCGTCCCGCCAAGGGAATCCCGCAGGGACGCCGCGGCGCGGTGCTCGGCCTCCGCCTCGGAGAGGCGAGACAGCAGCACCGACCACACCCCGTCGAGACCGGCGACCGCCTTCGCGACCTCCTCGTAGAGGGGCGTCATCCGCTCCACCACGTCCTGGAGGGTCAGCCTCTCGCCGGACGGAGCGGACAGCAGCGTCCGCCGCTCCAACGGCACCTCCTCCGGAGGAAGCTCGACCGACTGACCCGCGAGTAGCCGCGTGAGTTCGGCGAGCTGCGCCTGACCCGGACGGGAGTGCCGCGCCCTCAACTCCTCGGCGGCGCCGAGCACGCGCCCGTAATGGTCGAACAGCCCCCACAGCTCGGCGATGCGCGACCGCACGCGCGCCTGTAGCTCCCGCGTCTGCCCGTCCAGCGTCGCGCCCTCCAGCAGCTGGTAGCCCTGGTGGCTCTCCAGTTCGAGCAGAGCGGAGCCGATGCGCTCCTTCTCGTCCCGCAGGTGCGCCAGCGCGCGGTCGGCCTCGTCCCGGCCCATCGGCGGGCGGCTCGTGCGCATGTCGTTCAAGGCGAATCCAAGTTCGACCTCATGTTCGCCCCCGAATCCCCCGGTTGTGCATGTTAGAGCCTCAGTTTTCCCCATGCGCGCCCGCCATCTCAAGGGAGATGGTCATGACGCGGCGTCACGGCTCCCGGGGCTGCGTCACGCGGCGCTTCGGACGCGTCCGGGCCCTGAAAAATGTCGGTGTTCGAACGTATGATCGAACCATGGCGAACGTCGCGACGCACCGCAGGACCGCACCGAACGACCCCGCACGCCCCGAGACCATGCTGCCCGCCGCCGAGATCGCCGCCCTCGCGCTGTCCCTCGCGCACCTCGGGGCCGGCCCGCAGGCGGCCACCGCGCGCCGCGCCCTGCGCGGCCTCCTCGACTCCGACACCCCCCGCACCGCAACGTCCCGCGCCTCCCGCGCACACGCACCGCACGCGTCCGGTGCGCGCGTCGAGGTGATCGCGGCCACCCTGGCCACGCTCACCGCGCCCATGGACGCCTCCACCGCCGACCGCGCCCGCGTGGTCGCCGCGGCCATCACCGAGCACCGCGTCGTCCGGCTCTGCTACGGCGACGCGGGCGCCAACGTCACGATCCGCGAGGTCGAGCCCGTCACCTGCCTCGTCCACCGCGACCACTGGTACCTCGTCGGCTGGTGCCGCATGCGGCGAGGCGTCCGCGCCTTCCGCTTCGACCGCATCCTCGCGGTCGAGTCCACCGGCCTCCCGGCGCGCCCCCGCCGCGCCGACCGCTACCTCCCCTTCCAGCCCCGCACCACCTCGACCGCCGCCTGACACCCCACCCCCGACGACCGTCCCACCACCCCCGGCCAGGTGCTCGCCCGCCCCCGAGCACCTGGCCAACCCCCACAAACGCACCCCCCTCAGCACACGCGGCCGTAACGCCCTCCGCACGCGAGCGCAGACGGCCCTGCGCGCGTGGGTGTAGGCGGCCCTCGGTCCGTGGGCGGGGCATGGCGTGTGGTGGGAGGCGACCTTGGGCTTGGTGGCTGCGGGTGTCGTGGGCTTACTTGGTGGGTTCGTAGAAGGAGTTCACGGCGGGTTGGCCGGTGTAGTTGGGGCCGGCCTGGTCGTCGGCGCCTATGTACCGGTACGGGAGTCGCACGTTGCGGCGGCCTCGTAGCGTGATGCGCCGTTGGCGGGGGTCGTAGGTGAAGCCTTCGTGACGGAGGGCCGCGGTGAGGCGGCGGCCCGCTGGGGAACCGTCGTCCAGGCGTACGCTTCGGGCGTCGAAGCTGGCGACGAGCAGCCCGTCCTCGGTAAGCCAGGACGCGGCGCGTGCCAGGACGCCGAGCTTGTCGCCGACGTAGTGCAGCCCGTGGACGCAGGTGACGAGGTCGGACGGCCCGTCCGGCTCCCAGGCGGTGACCGAGGCCGTGACCAGCCGCAGCCGGGGCGGCGGTGGCGCCGGGACGAAGTGGTCCACCAGGTCGACGCCGACGATCTCGGCGTCCGGCGGCAGCAGCGCGGCGGCCTCCACGAGGGCGCGGCCCGAACCGCAGCACAGGTCGAGCCAGCGGACGGGGCCGGGGCGCCGCAGCTCGGCGAGCACGTCGATGCCGAGTTCGCGGTTGTAGCCGGTGAGGGGCCGCTCGCGGTTCATCGCGCAGTTGGCCACGACGGAGGAGCGTTCGAGGGCGGTGTCGTCCAGGCGGGGCACGCACGGATTCTGGCAGGAACCGGGCGCGCGTAGCATTGCCGCGGTGAGCGCGCGGGACGTCCTGGAGCATCTGCGGCGGCTGGGCATGTCCGGTTACGAGGCGAAGGCGTACGTGGCGCTGGTCGCCGCGGGCAGGCCCGTCAACGGCTACGAGGTGGCGAAGCGCTCCGGTGTGCCGCGCAGCACGGTTTACGAGACGCTCGGGAAGCTGCGGGCGCGCGGCGCCGCGTACGAGGTGCGCGGCTCGTCCGACGCCACGGAGTATCTGCCGCTGCCGCCCGAGGCTCTGCTGGATCGGATGCGCCGCGAGTTCGACGGGTCGGTGGAGGCGTTGCGCGATGCGCTGCCCGCCGTCGTCGCCGCGCCCGAGGCCCATCTCATCCACAATCTGACGGACGCCGAGGCGATGCTCGACCGTGCGGGCGACGTGGTCGCTGGTGCCCACAGTGACCTGTTCATCTCGATCTGGCCTGAGGAGATGCGGCGGCTGCGCGGCGCGGTCCTGGAGGCTGTCGGACGGAACGTGGAGGTCTCCGTGGCCTGGTTCGGGGACGGTCCCGACGCCCCCGGCAACGTCTACCCGCACCGCTACTCCGCGCCCGAGACCGTGCTGGAGGATCTCGGATACCGGCTCATCGTGGTCGTCGGTGATCGGCGTGAGGCCGTCGTGGGCGGGTTCGGCGGCGGTACGGCTTGGGGGATCTACACCGCGGACCCGGCGGTCGCGCTGATGGCCGCGGAGTACGTCCGTCAGGACATCGTCCTGCAAGTCCTCGCCGATCGCGTCGGCGCGGACGAGTTGGATCGCCTCTTCGCCACGGATTCCGCTCTCCTCCGCCTTCTCGGCCGAGCGAAGGGCTCCGAGCACGCATGAGACCGCTGAGGGATCAGGCCTTCAGGGTGTGGTCGATCGCGGCGGTGACGACGGAGGTGACGTCCCGGGTGCGGGCGTAGACGGACCGCTGGAGCCGGGCGCCGTTGCCGCGTTCGAGCAGGACGTGGAGCTGGTGCGTGGCCGTCTCCAGGTCGCCCGCCCGTTCCAGCGCCGGGCCGAGGTGTTCCAGCAGCGCGCCGACGACCGCGCACGCGGGAGCGGGGCGGTGGGTCAGCGGGTGGACGAGCTCGCCGCGCAGCCCGGAGCGGCTGGCACGCCACATCGCGAGGCGCAGCACGTCGGTACGGACGGGATCGGGCGGCTCGCCCGCCCGCCAGGACTCGGCGGCGGTCGCGACCAGGGCGCGGATCAGCGCGGCCATCAGCACGGTGTCGGCGGCGTCCAGGCAGACGTCCGCCACGCGGATCTCCACGGTCGGGTAGTGCCGCGACAGGCGGGCGTCGAAGTAGATCATGCCCTCGTCCAGGAGGGCGCCCGAGTCGAGCATCGCGGCGACCGTCTCCCGGTAGACCTTGGCCGAGCCGAACAGCTCGGTGGGGCCGGTGGACGGCCAGCGCCCCCACACCTGCTGCCGCCAGCTGTCGTACCCGGTGTCGGTGCCCTGCCAGAACGGCGAGTTCGCGCTCAGCGCAAGCAGCGGCGGCAGCCAGGGCCGGATCCGGTCGAGGACGGCGACGCCCTCGTCCGGCGACCCGACGCCGACGTGCACGTGGCAGCCGCAGGTGAGCTGCTCGTCGGCGGTGAGGGCGTAGGCGTTCGCCATCCGGCGGAAGCGCCTGGACGGGGTCAGCGACGGCCGCACCGCGACGGGGGACGTCGCGAGGGCGGCGACGGCGGCGCCGACTCCGGCGGCGGCGCGGGCGGCGGCGAGCCGCGCCGACCGGACGCGCGCGGCCAGCTCGTCCAGCGTGGCGCAGACGGGGGTGGCGACCTCGACCTGCTCGCGCTGGAGCTCGGCGTCGAGGGGCTCGGCGCGGCGCCCGTCGGCGAAGACCACCTCCTCGTGCCGCTGGGCGTACCGGATGACGGAGCCGGAGCACGCCTGTGGCACGCCGGTGACGGGGTCGATGAGGAGCAGCTCCTCCTCGACTCCGAAGGTGCGCGCGCCGTCCGAACCGCGATCGGTCACCCTCTTGTTCTGCCCTCAGGGCAGGGATGTACCGCTCCGGTGCTCTCGTCCGGAAGGGGAGCGCGTGCCTACAATGCGGGCACTTGACCTAGCGCTTGCTCGGAAGGTGGGGGAATGTCCTATCTCGTCGGCCAGTGGGCCACCGGCAACGTCGGCAGGCAGGCGTTGCGGGCGATCATCGGGCATCCCGACCTCGAACTCGCCGGGGTCGTGGTCAGCGACCCCGCGAAGGTCGGCCGGGACGCCGCGGAACTGGCCGGGACCGGCCGCCCCACCGGCGTCCTCGCCACGGACGACCCGGACGAGCTGCTGGCCCTGCGGCCCGACGTCGTCAGCTACACGGCGGTCGGCACCGCGGGGCGCCGCGAGGTCGCCACCGGGGAGCGGCCGGGCGGTGCCGTCGATGACCTGTGCCGCATCCTGGAGTCCGGTGCGAGCGCGGTGTCGAGCGCGCTCATCCCGATGGTGCATCCGCGGTCCGCCGACCAGGCCGCGGCCCGGCGGCTGCGGGCGGCGTGCGCGACCGGCGGTTCCGCCTGCCTGACCACCGGCCTCGACCCCGGCTTCATGAACGACGTCCTGCCGCTGCTGCTCAGCGGCGTCTGCCTGCGCATCGACCGGATCAAGGTCAGCGAGGTCATGTGCTACGGCCGGTGGGACAAGCCCGAGGCCATCGTCGGCAAGTTCGGGTTCGGCGAGCCCCTCGACCACGTGCCGCCGATCCTGCGGCCCGGGGTGCTGGCGCTGATGTGGGGCTCGGTCGTGCACCTCCTGGCCGAGGAGCTCGACGTCGCGCTGGACGGCCTCACCGAGGGCTACGAGCTGTGTCCGGCGCCCGAGGCGTTCGACATCCCCGCCGGGCGGATCGCCAAGGGCACCTCCGCCGGGCTGCGCTTCCAGGTCGCGGGCCTCGTCCGGGGCCGTCCCGCGATCGTCGTCGAGCACGTCACGCGGCTGCGCGAGGACATCGCCCCGCACTGGCCCGCGCCGCCGTTCGGGGAGGCGGGCGGCTACCGCGTCGAGATCGCCGGCGAGCCGCCGTGGCGGATGGACGTCGCCAACCCCGGCGCCGCCGACCCCACCGTCCCCGGCACGCTCGCCACCGCGCTGCGCCTGGTCAACGCGATCCCGGCGGTCGCCGAGGCCCCGCCCGGCCTGCACACGCCGCTCACCCTCCCGCCCCTGACGGGCCGCCACCTGCTCCGCTGAGCCGGGCACGCGCACGCGGCCCCCCTCCGCGCTCAGGACGCGAGCCAGCGGCCGATCAGGGTGCCCGTCTCCTCGGGCCGGTCGACGTACAGCATGTGGCCCGCGTCGACCTCGGTGATCGTCAGGGCGGGGCCGAGGGCGGTGCGGCAGTCGACCACGAACTCGGGACGGACCAGGTCGGCGCGGGCGGCGATGACGAGGTGCGTCGGCAGGTCCGCGGGCGGGACCAGGTGCGGGCGGGCCATCTCCGAGCACGCCGTGACGATCGCGGCGGGCTCGTACCGCCAGTAGAGCCGCCCGTCCGGCCCCTCCTCCAGGTGCCCGGCGAGCTCCTCGTCGAGCGCCTCGTCCGGTGCCTCGGGCCAGCGGGACGCCAGCGTCTCCCACGCCTCGTCGGCGTCGGCGAAGGACGTCACGGACATCGCCGCGCGCGCTCGGGCGCCGGCCCTGGCGGGGTCCAGGCCGAGCGCCGGGTCCAGCAGGACGAGCCGCCGCACCCGCCGCCGCGCCGTCCGCGCGAGATGCAGGGCGATCATGCCGCCGTAGGAGTGGCCGACGAGGTCCGCCTGCCCGATGCCCTCGGCGTCCATGACGGACAGGACGTCCGCGACGTGCCGCTCGACGGTCCACGGCGGCTCGTGCGTGGAGCCGCCGTGGCCGCGCAGGTCGGGCGCCAGCGTCCGGTGGCCCGCCAGGTAGCGCTCGGCGATCCACTGCCAGCGCGCCCCGTGGCCTCCGACGCCGTGCAGGGCGATCATGGGCGGTCCGTCCGGGTCGCCGTAGCGGTGCACGTGGAGCGCGGCGGCGGACCTGATCGATGCCCGGGGGAGGGGGACGCCCGCGCCGCCGGCGAGCCGTACATCGATCATCCCGGTGTCCTCCGTCCTCCGGATCCGGCGCTGTCGGGCAGCGTGGCAGGGCCTGCTCGGTCGGTGCGTCCTCTGAGGGGACCTCCGGCCCCAGGGCTTCCGCCCGGAAGGCGCGTCAGAGGCGGTGGACCTCCGTGAGGTCGATGTCGACGTCGAACGGAACGGAGACCTTCAACCGGTTGCAGTGCACGCCGGTCGACTTATAGGCCTCGGTGGTCGGGTCGAGCTCGAAGACGCAGACCACCGGGCCGCCGTCGCCGTTCTCAACGCGCCAGAAGTGCGGGATGCCCGCCTGCGCGTAGAGCTCCGGCTTCCGCTCCCGATCGCGCAGCTCCGACTCCTTCGAGACGACCTCGACGGCCAGCACCACGTGCTCGGGGTCGAGGCTGGTCTGGGCGAGACCCCTGGTCCCTTCGGCGCGCACGATCAACACGTCCGGCTCGGGCCGCTGCCGCTCGGCCAGCGTGACCGTCATCTGGCGACGCACGCGCATGTCCTCGGGAACGAATCGGAGAAGCGCCCGTTCGAGGATGTCGAGCATCAGGGAATGGAAGCTGGTCTGGGGACCGACGAGGACGATGCTGCCATCGATCAGTTCCGCGTGAGCGGGCAGTTGCGGAAGCCGGTCGAGGTCTTCTGAGGTGAAGCCGTCCCTCGGGGGGATGAGCCACGCGGGGATCGGGGCGTCGTCGTGGTCGATCTGCTCGCCGTGAGGGCGCCGTTCGGGTCGCGACATGTCGTGCACCGCTGGTGCGGTCATCTGTTCTCCCCCGTCGGACTGTCGAGACCAGCTCTGCCCAGATGACGCGAGAGTACCAACCCGATGCACTGCGCGTCGGGTGAGTTACCGAACGTGATGCTCGTTCAGGGGCGTTCCCATCGGACGGAGCTGAGGGCTAGCAGCGCCACATGGAGGGAGACGCAGGACTCGACGTCGTCGAGGTCGGCGTCCAGGACGCGTTCGATGCGGCGGAGGCGCTCGTAGAAGGCCGGGCGGGACAGGTGCGCCTGCTGCGCGGCGACGGCCTTGTTGCGGCCGGTTTCGAGGTAGAGCTCCAGGATGCGGGTGAGGTCGCTGCCGCGCTGCGCGTCGTACTCCAGCAGGGGGCCGAGCTCGCGCTCGACGAACGTCTGGACGCGGGCGTCGTCGCGCAGCAGGTGCAGGAGGCCGCGCAGCCGCAGGTCGGGGAGGCGGTAGAACAGGCGGCCCCCGGAACCGCGGGACGCGACGTCGGCGACCTGCTCGGCCTCCAGGAACGAGCGGCGGACGTCGCGGATCGACTCGACGACGGATCCGGCGGCCATGACGGTGCCGGGGCCGGACTGGCGGCGCAGCCGGGTGGCGACCTCGGTCAGCGCCGTCTCGGCGTCGGCGCGGGCGGGCAGCGAGGCCAGCACGCCGACGCGGGCGTTGGGGCCGCCCTCGTCCAGGACGCCGACGAGGGCGGCGAGCCGGGCGTCCTTGCAGGCGGCGGCGGCCGTCTCGGCGAGCTGGGCCAGTTCCCCGGAGGCCGGCGCGGACGGCGCGGGGCCGCGCTGGCGCAGCACCGCGCCGAGCAGCCGGCGGCCGGACAGCGGGACGCCGAGCGCGCGGGCGCGGGCGGCGGCCTCCTGCGGGTCGGAGTAGGCGTGCGCGAGGATGCGGGCGATGATCGTCCCGTGTGCCTGGCGCTCGACGCTCTCGGCGTGCCGGTCGAGGAGGCGGCCGAGGGCGAGGGTGGTGGCGGCCCGCTCGACCAGGACGGTCTCGCGCGGCGACGGCGGGGAGCCGAGGACGATGATCAGCCGGCCCCAGTCCTCGCCGCGGGCGCCGACGGTGGTCACGAGCCAGCCGGACGCCGGGTCGAACCCGGTGCGCTGCTCGGGGCGGACGGCGCGCGAGCGGGTCTCCCAGGCCGACAGGAGCTCGGCGGGGTCGCCGCCGTCGGCGTCGGCGGCGAGGACCTGGTGGGAGAGGTTCTCCAGGACGACCGGGTGGCCGCCGAGCGCGGCGACCTGGCGGACGACCTCGTCGGTGGAGGCGCCCTCCACGGAGAGCTGGGTGAAGATCTCGTGGAGCTGCTCGGACGCGCGGAGCTCGGCGAACTGCTCCTGGACGATGCGGGCGTGGACGGACTCGGTGATGTCCACGAACGCGGGCTCGTGCGCGAGGACGATCACGGGGAGGCGGTGGTCCTCGGCGGCGGCGACGAGGGCGGGCGGCAGGACGCTGGCGTACCGGCGGCCGAGCTCGATCATGAGCCCGCTGACGCCGACCTCGGCGAGCTCGCCGATGTAGGCGCGCAGCCGCTCGGGCTCGTCCGGGAGGGCGATGCCGGTGGTGAGGACCAGCTCGCCGCCGTGGAGCAGGTGCGCGATGTCGGTGACCTCGGCGACGTGGACCCAGCGGACCCGGTTGCCGGTGCGGTCGGCGCCCGCGACGACGCGCGGCTGGCCGCGGCGGACCGCGTCGAGCTGGAGCACGTCGTCGAGAGTCGGCAGCATCGACCGCGATGATATCCGGACGGGCCCCGCCACCAGGGCACCCGTGCCGCGACCTGGTCCCGGTGGGCGGGCCGCCGGTTCCGGGGGCGGGAGGCCCTAGGGGGCAGACCGTCAAACCTTAGGGGATGGTATTGACACTCTGTCGCTGGCCGGACGGGCGCCGGGCGACCCAGACTTGGGGCATGTCGGAACACGCGAACCTTCTCCGGCGCCACAGGGCGGTCATGCCCTCCTGGCTGGCGCTCAACTACGGAAGTCCCATCGAGATCGTCGGCGGCAAGGGCGCCCGCGTGACCGACGCCGAGGGGAACGGCTACCTGGACTTCTTCTCGGGCATCCTCACGAACATGATCGGGTACGACGTGCCCGAGGTGCGGGAGGCGGTGGAGCGGCAGCTCGCGACGGGCGTCGTCCACACCTCCACGGCGTACCTGCTGCGCGGGCAGATCGAGCTGGCCGAGAAGATCGCCGGGTTGTCGGGCATCCCGGACGCGAAGGTGTTCTTCGTGAACTCGGGGACCGAGGCGAACGAGACGGCGCTGCTGCTCGCCGCGTACGCGCGGCGCAGCGACCAGGTCCTCGCGATGCGGCAGAGCTACCACGGCCGCTCGTTCGGCGCGATCGGCGTCACCGGCAACCGGGCGTGGACGAACATCTCCTACTCGCCGCTGAACGTGCACTTCCTGCATGGCGCCGACCGGCACCTGCCGCAGTTCGCGGGGATGTCGGACGCGGCGTACGTCGACGCGTGCGCGCAGGACCTGCGGCACGTCCTCGCCACGGCGACGGGCGGGGACGTGGCGGCGCTGATCGCCGAGCCGATCCAGGGGGTCGGCGGGTTCACGTCGGCGCCGGACGGGCTGTTCGCCGCCTACAAGGAGATCCTCGACGAGCACGGGATCCTGTTCATCTCGGACGAGGTCCAGACCGGCTGGGGGCGGACGGGCCAGGGCTTCTGGGGCATCGAGAACCACGGTGTGCGGCCGGACATGATGACGTTCGCGAAGGGGCTCGGCAACGGCTTCGCGGTCGGCGGGGTCGTGGCGCGCGGCGAGCTGATGGACGCCCTGCACGCGGTCGGGCTGTCCACGTTCGGCGGGAACCCCATCGCCATGGCGGCGGGGAACGCGACGCTCGACTACGTCCTGGACCACGACCTCCAGGCGAACGCCGCCCGGCAGGGCGCGACGATCATCGAGGGGCTGCGGCGGGAGTCGGCGCGGTTCCCGATGGTCCGGGACGTCCGCGGGAAGGGCCTGATGTTCGCGCTGGAGCTCGCCGACCCGGGGACCGGCGAGCCGAGCCCGCCGCTGGCGGCGGCGGTGATGGAGGCCACGCGCGAGCGGGGGCTGCTGGCGGGCAAGGGCGGCCTGTACGGCAACGTGATACGCATGGCACCGCCCCTGACCCTCTCCGACGCCGAGGCCGCCGAGGGCCTCGCGATCCTGACCGCGTCCCTCGAAGCGGTGCACGAGGCCGTCTCCGGAAAGACGACAGCATGACCGAGAGCAAGCACGTCACCCACTGGATCGGCGGGAAGCCGTTCGACGGCGAGGCCGAGCGGAGGGGCGACATCTACGAGCCGTCCACCGGGCGGCTCGCCGGGACGGTCGACTTCGCGTCCCCCGCGGAGGTGGACGCCGCCGTCGCGGCGGCGAAGGCGGCGTTCCCCGGCTGGCGCGACGCGTCGCTCGCGCAGCGGACCCGCGTCCTGTTCCGGTTCCGCGAGCTGCTCGTCGAGCACCGCGACGAGCTGGCCCGGCTGATCTCGTCCGAGCACGGCAAGGTCGTGTCGGACGCGGCGGGCGAGGTCGCCCGCGGGCTGGAGGTGGTGGAGTTCGCCTGCGGCATCCCGCACCTGCTCAAGGGCGGGTTCTCCGAGAACGTGTCGTCGCGGGTGGACGCGTACTCGATCCTCCAGCCGCTCGGCGTGGTCGCCGGGATCACCCCGTTCAACTTCCCGGCGATGGTGCCGATGTGGATGTTCCCGGTGGCGATCGCGTGCGGGAACACGTTCGTGCTGAAGCCGTCGGAGAAGGACCCGTCCGCGTCGGTCCGGATCGCGGAGCTGTGGGCCGAGGCCGGGCTGCCGGACGGCGTGTTCAACGTCGTGCACGGCGACAAGGCGGCGGTGGACGGGCTGCTGGAGCATCCCGACGTCAAGGCGGTCAGCTTCGTCGGCTCGACCCCCATCGCGCGGTACGTCTACGAGACGGCGGCGCGGACGGGCAAGCGGGTGCAGGCGCTCGGCGGCGCCAAGAACCACATGGTCGTCCTGCCCGACGCCGACCTGGACCTGGCCGCCGACGCGGCCGTCTCGGCGGGCTTCGGCTCGGCGGGGGAGCGCTGCATGGCGATCTCCGTGGTCGTCGCCGTGGACCCGGTCGGCGACGAGCTGATGGCGAAGGTGCGCGAGCGGGTCGCGAAGCTGAAGGTGGGGCCCGGCGACGATCCCGAGGCGGAGATGGGGCCGCTCGTCACGGCGCAGCACCGCGACAAGGTCGCCTCCTACCTCGACGGCGGGGTCGCGCAGGGCGCCACGCTCGCGGTCGACGGGCGCGAGACGCCGGTGCTCGGCGGCGGGGAGGGCGGCTTCTGGCTCGGACCGTCCGTCCTCGACCACGTCACCCCGGAGATGGACGCCTACAAGGACGAGATCTTCGGGCCGGTGCTGTCGGTCGTGCGGGCCGGCTCGTACGAGGAGGCGATGGAGCTGATCTCCGCCAACCTGTACGGCAACGGCACCGCGATCTTCACCAACGACGGCGGGGCGGCGCGCCGCTTCCAGAACGAGGTGGAGGTCGGGATGGTCGGGATCAACGTGCCGATCCCCGTGCCGATGGCGTACTACTCGTTCGGCGGGTGGAAGGCGTCGCTGTTCGGCGACAGCCACGCGCACGGCATGGAGGGCGTCCACTTCTACACGCGGACGAAGGCCGTCACGGCACGGTGGCTGGATCCGAGTCACGGCGGCGTGAACCTCGGGTTCCCCACCAGCGGCTGACGCCCGCGCGCTCGTCGGGCCCGTCAGCCGGTTCGGTCTCGCCGCCGGTGTCCTGCGCGTCCGTCTCCTCCGTCCCGCCGGCGGGCGGACGGGCGCGCAGAGCGGAGAGGCCGAGGCCCACCGCGAGGCACGCGAACGGCAGCGCGGGCACCACGTAGCGGTAGTCGAAGTCGGCGCTGGCGATGGGGAACACCAGCAGCGTCATCGCCGTCGCCCAGGCGAGCAGGACCTCCCGGCGGCGGCGGTGCGCGAGCAGGATCCCGGCGCCGCCCAGCGCGAACGCCGCGCCGAGCGCCTCGCCCGGCATGTGGTAGCGGCGCTCGTAGGCGATCATGCGGTCGGCGTGCGGCTGGACGACCTCGCTCGGGGTGGCGGTGCGGCCGTAGCGCATCGCGTCCGACAGCGCGGTGCCCTCCCCGCCGGCCCAGCTCCGGCCGCCGGGGAAGAGCTGCGGCCGGTCCGGGAAGTGGTAGAGGCCCTCGGTCGTGGCGGTGGGGTGCGGGGCGCGGTGCGAGCTGAACGCCATGCCGACGCCGTCGGTGACCGTACGCAGGTAGTCGCCGGGCTGGGCGAGGATCGCGCGGATGGAGAAGTCCCGCAGGGTCGCGTTCGCCTCCGGGTCGGTGACGGTGCCGAGGACCTTGCGGGGCGGGGTGTCCGAGCGCCAGATGAGGTGCCCGGGCGGGTCGTTCTCGGCCTTCACGGCCGGGCTGAGGCATAGCTCACGCTGCACGGCCGGCGCGTTCATCTTCGCGCAGTCGGCGAACTGGGCCGTCCGCCCCCACAGATAGAGGCCGTCGGACGTGGTCAGCGCGTAGGTGCCGCGCTCGGAGTGGAACCACATCGCGTACGCGGCGAGCGGGACGGCGGCGGCCGTCCCGAAGGCGAGGGCGGCCCGCCATCCGCGGCGCCGCAGGAGCAGGCAGAGCAGGACGACCGGGACGAGCGGGGCGCCCGCCGACCGGACCAGGACCGCGTAGCCGAGCAGCAGGCCCGCGGCGGCCGCCGTCCACCAGGCGGGTCCCGGGTCCGCGCCGCGGATCCGCCACAGCAGCAGTGTCAGCGCCGCGGCGATGAGGAACGTGAACAGCGTCTCCGACATCAGCAGGTGCTCGATCTCGACGGTGTAGGCGTCGTAGAGCAGCGGGAGCGTGACGGTGGCGGAGACCAGGGCGGGGAGCCCGGCCCGGCAGAGGACCGCGTACGCCATCGCGGCGACGGCGAGGCCCATGAGGTGCTGGGCGACGACGACGGCGGTCAGGCTGTGCAGCGGTTCCAGCAGCCGGAGCGCGAACGGGTAGCCGAGCGTCTTGCTCGGGGACGGCTTCGGGTGCAGGGCGTAGCCGATGTAGAAGTAGGAGTCCCCGGTGAACCACAGGCCCTTCGGGTAAGCCCGTACGGCCGTCCAGCGCAGGAGCGCTCCACCGGCCAGGGCCAGCAGGAACGGTGCGTGGCGGAGATAGGGATGAAACGCCCAGATTGCCTTAAAGGCCGCGAAAAGCCGGAAGGGCACGCGGATCCGCCTCGCCAGTCCTCGGTGACAAGGAACGCCACGGTAGGGGGCCGCCGTGGCGGCCCGGTGTCGCCCGCGTGAACGCCGCATGGCGGACGGTGACCCGCGGCGGCCGCCGCCGGGCGAACCGGCAGGTCGGGCCGCTTCCCGGGGCGGCCGGGACTTTCTGCCGCCCGGACATTTTCGTCGTCAATTTTCGTCCGCGGCCACCCGACAAATAATAGCTACAACTATTGACTGGCTCTGTGGCGGGCGACACAATCTGACTGTCTCAATTAAATGCGTCGAATTGAAAAAGGTCAGGGTTCGCAGTCAGGACCGTGACCGCGGGGTCCGCCGCAGGGAGCCGCCATGACCGCCGACGACCACGCCGCAGAGGTCGAAGCGCTCGGAAGGCGATTTCCGGGCTGGACCATCTGGTTCGGCCTGTTCACCGGGCACTGGTGGGCGCTGCCGCCCCGCGGCACCGACGCCGGCGGGTTCCTGGAGGCCGACACCCCGCAGCGGCTCATCGCACGGATCGAGGTGGTCAAGCACGCCGCACCGAGACGGGCCCTGATCGACGACGGCCCATGGCCGTCCCACGACCCCCGGCAGGACGCGCGACGTCCCTCGAATCTCCTCCGTCTCGAGGGCGTCACACCGTCGCCGTTCGGCCGGGTGCCGGTGGTCGCGTGGCCAGGCAGCACTGCAAGGTGATCCGCTGTTCCCCAACCTCGCCACGTCCGCCGGTGCCGCCGCGGCCCCATGAAGGACAGTAGCCCGCGCCATATCCCTCTCCAGCAACCTCCGTGTGTGGCGCGGACGCCAGCACCCGCTGTCCTTCAGGGCCGCGGCGGTCTCTTTGTTCCGGAGCCGCCCGAATTCGCGCCGACCGAATGGCGCCGTAATGGCCGCCGCCTATGCGGCCGCCTGGTCGGGAGAGAAAGTCCTGTGAGTTTGGATCCGCTGTAATCCGGGACTGCGGAAAAGCAATACGGCGACGAATATGCCCGTGGGCTTCCGATAGCTCCGTCCGCCGCCTGGTGCGTCGGCGGGAAGGGCGGCGGCCCCCCGCGCGGCCGCCTCCGCGGCCGTCTCCGCGCGACCTCGCCGGACGCGCCGGAACCGCGGCCGGTCGGGCCGGGCACCGCGTTCCTCCAGGGCCGGAGACGCTACGCTGCGCCGACGGGCCCGTCCGCGTGGGGGACGGCCCGGCGGACGGATCGGGAGCGACATGCGGTTGACGGCCACGGCGCGGGCCAGGACGACGACGGCGCTGGTGGTGACGGCCGTCCTCGCGGCGGCCGGCCTCGGGGCGTGCAGCGGGGACGACCGCCCGGCCGGCACCGTGAAGGTGGCCAGCACCCTCGGGCCGGGCGAGGGCACGCTGAACCTCGTGACGCTGCCCGGCGCGATCGAGAGCGGCGGCAGCGACCCCCGCGTCGACTGGGTCACCCCCTTCCAGGAGCGCACCGGCTGCAAGGTCGGCTGGAAGGTCGTCAAGACCCCGCGCGAGATGACCAACCTCATGCGCGACCGGGACCGCCGCTACGACGGCGTCGCCGCGCCGCCCGAGGTGGCGGGGCAGCTCATCGCCGACGGGCAGGCCACGCCGGTGAACACCGGCCTGGTGGACGGCTACAAGAAGCTGGAGCCGCGGCTGCGGGCCCTGCTGCGGCACGACGGCAAGTACTACGGCGTCCCGTACGTGTGGGGCTCCAACCTGCTGATGTACGACACCCGGGCCGTCCAGCCGCCGGCGAGCTGGGCGGCGCTGTTCGACCCGGCCCAGGCCCGCCGGTACTCCGGCCGGATCATCATGCGCGACAGCCCGCTGTCGATCGCCGAGGCCGCCCTCTACCTCAAGGGCGAGGACCGCAAACTCAAGATCACCGACCCCTACGCGCTGACGCCGCGGCAGCTCGCCGCCGTTGCCCGCGTGCTCACCGCGCAGCGGCCGCACGTCAAGCGGTACTGGGAGCTGCCTGCCGACGCCGTCAGCGCGTTCGCCGGGGGAGAGGCCGTGCTCGGCCAGGGCTGGCCCTACCAGGTGGACGTCCTCAGCCGCGCGTCCAAGCCGGTGCAGGGGGCGGCGCCGTCGGAGGGCGTCACCGGCTGGATGGACGCGTGGATGATCGGCGCGCGCGTCCAGCACCCCAACTGCATGTACCAGTGGCTCCAGTGGACGGCGTCGCCGGACGTCCAGCAGCAGGTCGCGGAGTGGACGGGGGTGGCTCCCGCCAACCCGCAGGCGTGCTCGGGCGACCGGCTCAGGTCGGCGTTCTGCAACGCCTACCACGTCGGCGACCGCGCGTACCTGGAGAAGGTCATCTTCGCGCACACCCCGGCCCGGAAGTGCGGCGGCACCGGCCGCGACGCGGGCAAGGACGACTGCACCGACTACGCGGAGTGGATGAAGGTGTGGATCGAGTCCACGAAGCAGTGACACGAAGAGGTGACCGGGGGCCGTGACGCGGGGCGGCCCTCCAGGCGCACCCGGCCGGCGCCGCGGCCGGCGGAGTGCGCCTCCCCCGTGGCTAAAGGTCTCTCCGGCGCGCCCGACCGCCCCCAGTCGGGCGCGCCTCTCGGGTGGTCCCGGGCTTCCCCCCGAACGCCCAGGTCACCCTTCTCCTTGGAGAGACCTCCATGACGACGGCCTTCTCCAGGCCCGTCGCCCTCGCCGGCGCCGGCCCCCCGACCGGCCGTCCGGCATTCGTGATCGGCTCCCGCGGGTCCCGCTGGCGGCGGGATGCCGGCGGGGCGGGTGCGCATTCCTCGCACGCGAACACCCCGGAGGAATCCGGCAGGCGGCCGACGCGCACGCGCGGCCGGGGCCATCTCTTGCGGCAGGCGACGCACTCCTCGCCCCGGCGCTGCGCGGTGGTCAGCGCGCGCGGGTCGAGGGTCGGCTCGCCCGTCTGGCCCATGTCCCCATCCCCCTCGGCGGGAGTCGAATCTCACGTGACTCCTTTATAGGCCGGGGAGCGTGTTGCCCTTGTTATCCCTGATGAAAGGGGTGGCAAAGGCTCCGGGGCGATCCGCCGCGCCGCCCGCCCACCAAGATCGTCAAGGGCTATGGAGCCGCCGGCCGACCGGGAGGGAGGCGGCCCGCCGGGACGGGCATGGCCGATAATGGGCGGGTGATGCCTCCTTCAGACGCCTCCCGCGACGTGGTCGTGCTCGGCTCCACCGGCTCGATCGGCACCCAGGCGCTCGACGTGATCCGGCGCAACCCCGGCCGGTTCCGGGTGACCGGTCTCGCGGCCGGCGGCGGACGGGTCGGGCTGCTCGCCGAGCAGGCCCTGGAGTTCCGGCCCGAGGTCGTCGCGGTCGCGAAGGCGTCCGCCGCGCAGGAGCTCCAGCTCGCCTTCTACGCCGAGGCGAAGCGCCGCGGCTACGCGGCCGGCGACTACGCCATCCCGCGGATCGTGGCCGGGCCCGACGCGGTGGCGGAGGTCGCCGCGTGGCGGTGCGACGTGGTGCTGAACGGGGTGACGGGCGCGCTCGGGCTGGCCTCCACGCTCGCCGCGCTGGACGCCGGGCGGACGCTCGC
The DNA here is from genome assembly GCF_900659615.1 of Actinomadura fibrosa. Taxonomy (GTDB): domain Bacteria; phylum Actinomycetota; class Actinomycetes; order Streptosporangiales; family Streptosporangiaceae; genus Spirillospora; species Spirillospora fibrosa. The sequence goes on from NZ_CAACUY010000122.1 coordinate 19,101, forward strand.
GCTGGCCAACAAGGAGTCGCTCGTCCTCGGCGGGCCGCTGGTGAAGGCGCGGGCGCGGCCCGGGCAGATCGTCCCGGTCGACTCCGAGCACTCGGCCCTCGCCCAGTGCCTGCGGGGCGGGCGCGCGGACGAGGTGCGGCGGCTGGTGCTGACGGCGAGCGGCGGCCCGTTCCGCGGCAGGAGCCGCGCCGAGCTCGCCGAGGTCACCCCCGAGCAGGCGCTGAACCATCCCACCTGGGACATGGGCCCCGTCGTGACGATCAACTCGGCGACGCTGGTGAACAAGGGGCTGGAGGTCATCGAGGCGCACCTGCTGTTCGACGTCCCGATGGACCGGATCGAGGTCATGGTGCACCCGCAGTCGGTGATCCACTCGATGGTGGAGTTCACCGACGGCTCGACGCTGGCGCAGGCCGGCCCGCCCGACATGCGGCTGCCGATCGCGCTCGGCATGACCTGGCCCGACCGGCTCCCGGACGCGGCCCCGGCGCTCGACTGGACCCGGGCGCACACCCTGGAGCTGTTCCCGCTGGACGACGAGGCGTTCCCCGCGGTGGCGCTCGCCCGCCGCGCCGGCGAGCTGGGCGGCACGGTCCCCGCCGTCTACAACGCGGCGAACGAGGAGTGCGTCGAGGCGTTCCGGGCGGGGCGGCTCCCGTTCCTCGGCATCGTCGACACGATCGTGCGGGTGATGGACGAGCACGGTGCCGGGACGGCCGGCGACCTGACGCTGGACGACGTCCTCGCCGCCGACGCGTGGGCCCGCGGGCGGGCTCGGGAGCTGACCGGAACCGCGCCCGAAAAGGAGCGCTCGGGCGTCTGACGGCCGCCTCCGGCTTGGTCCCGGGGCCTCGGGGTAGTGAGGCGGGTGTCACCCGCCTCCGGGGCGTCCGGGGGCCGACCCTTGGGGGCCTGGATGGCCTTTCTCTTCGGTGCCGCCGCCTTCGTCGTCGCGCTGCTGGTGTCGGTGATGCTCCACGAGGGCGGGCACCTGCTCACCGCCAAGCGGTTCGGGATGAAGGCCACCCAGTACTTCGTCGGTTTCGGGCCGACCCTGTGGTCGCGGCGCCGCGGCGAGACCGAGTACGGCGTCAAGGCGATCCCGCTGGGCGGCTTCGTGAAGATCGTCGGCTACACGCCGCTGGAGGAGATCGATCCGGCGGACCGGGAGCGGGCGTTCTACCGGCAGCCCGCCGGCCGCCGCGCGGTCGTCATCGGCGCCGGCGTCGCCGCCAACCTCGCGTTCGCGTTCCTGCTGCTCATGCTCATGGCCCTGACGGTCGGGGTGCGCGAGCCCGGTTCGGTGACGACCACGGTCGACGAGGTCACCGCGTGCGTGCCCGCCGGGGTGCGGGACGGCTGCGGCGACGGCCGGCCGCGGTCACCGGCGTCGGCCGCGGGGCTGCGTCCCGGCGACCGCGTCGTCTCGTTCGGCGGCACCCCCGTCGCGGACTGGACGCAGCTGCGCGACGCGATCGGCGGCGCGGAGCCGGGCCGGACGGTCCCGGTGGTGGTCGAGCGTCCGGGCGCCCCGCGCCCGCTGACCGTGCCGGTCACCCTCGCCGACGTCGGCGGCAAGCCGTTCGTCGGCATAGCGGCGCGGGTCGTCGGCGGAGGGTACGAGCGGACGGGGCCGATCAACGCCGCCGTCTTCGCGGCCCGCGGCCTCGGCGCGGCCTTCACCGGCATCGGCGAGGTCGTCGTGGACCTGCCGTCCGCGATCCCGAAGCTCTTCTCGCCCGAGCGGGAGAGCACGCCCGGCGGCCAGGTCGGCAGCGTCGTCGGCGCGACGGAGGTGTCCGGCCAGATCTTCTCGTCCGAGAGCTCCGCCCGGGACAAGCTCACTCTGTATCTGTCACTGGTCGTCTCGGTGAACATCTTCCTAGGGGCGCTGAACGTCCTGCCGCTGCTGCCCTTGGACGGGGGCCACCTCGCCGTGGTCGCCTACGAGCGCGCGCGGGCCCGCCTAGCGCGGTTCCGGGGCCGTCCGGATCCGGGCACGGTCGACATGACCAAGTTGCTGCCCATCACCTACCTGGCGGTCCTGATTCTCGTGGGGCTGGGGGTGCTGCTGATCCTCGCCGACGTTGTCAATCCCCTCCGGCTACCACAATGAAGCCGAAAGGTTACTCTTGGTAAGTGGCCGGTCACACTATTCCGTACCGGTCGCCGTCACCTCATTCGTCCCGGGCGCCTAGGCTTGTACGGGCCGGGCAGGCTTCGCCGCGCGGACGACCCGGCGCGGCGGACGTGAACGGAAACGAGGGGCGCCCGGCCCTCCTCTGCGGGGGCCTGAGGGCCACACCCGGGGCGACCCGGGGCCGTCCTCCGGAGGAGCAGAGGCGAGTCAGAGGAGAGCAATGAGCGTTTCACTGGGTATTCCTACGATCCGCGGTGAGGGCGACGGGACGGAGGCGCCGCGTCCGGTCGCGCCGCGCCGTGCGTCCCGGCAGATCAGGGTGGGCGATGTGCCGGTGGGCGGGGACGCCCCGGTGTCGGTGCAGTCGATGACCACGACGCTGACCGCCGACGTGAACTCCACGCTTCAGCAGATCGCGGAGCTGACCGCGTCGGGGTGCCAGATCGTGCGGGTGGCGGTGCCGTCGCAGGACGACGCCGACGCGCTGCCGGCGATCGCGCGCAAGTCGCCGATCCCGGTGATCGCCGACATCCACTTCCAGCCCAAGTACGTGTTCGCGGCGATCGACGCGGGCTGCGCGGCGGTGCGCGTGAACCCGGGCAACATCAAGAAGTTCGACGACAAGGTCGGTGAGATCGCCAAGGCGGCCACCGCGGCCGGGGTGCCGATCCGGATCGGCGTGAACGCCGGCTCGCTCGACAAGCGGCTGCTGGAGAAGTACGGCAGGGCCACCCCCGAGGCGCTGGTGGAGTCGGCGCTGTGGGAGTGCTCGCTGTTCGAGGAGCACGGCTTCCGGGACATCAAGATCTCGGTGAAGCACAACGACCCGGTGGTGATGATCGAGGCGTACCGGCAGCTGGCCGCCGCCTGCGACTACCCGCTGCACCTCGGGGTGACCGAGGCCGGCCCGGCGTTCCAGGGGACGATCAAGTCGGCGGTGGCGTTCGGCGCGCTGCTGAGCCAGGGCATCGGGGACACGATCCGCGTGTCGCTGTCGGCGCCGCCGGTCGAGGAGGTCAAGGTCGGCACGGCGATCCTGGAGTCGCTGGGCCTGCGCAAGCGCGGCCTGGAGATCGTGTCGTGCCCGTCGTGCGGGCGCGCGCAGGTGGACGTGTACACGCTGGCCGAGCAGGTCACCGCCGGGTTGAAGGACTTCCCCGTCCCGCTGCGGGTGGCGGTGATGGGCTGCGTGGTGAACGGGCCGGGCGAGGCCCGCGAGGCCGACCTCGGGGTCGCCTCGGGCAACGGCAAGGGCCAGATCTTCGTCAAGGGCGAGGTCGTCAAGACCGTGCCCGAGGCGCAGATCGTCGAGACCCTCATCGAGGAGGCCATGCGCATCGCCGAGGAGATGGGCATCGAGATCGGCGAGGACGGGTCGGTCTCCGGCCCCGGCGCCGAGGTCGTCGTGAGCTGAGCGTCGCCGTCCGGCCGGACGGAGCGGAAGGGCCCCCGGGTGCGCGTCATGCCGCCCCCGGGGGCCCTTCGTGCCGCCGGAGGGGGCGCACGCTGCGCCGATGTCCGAATCCCGAACGTTCGGGGGACTCGTCGAGTTCCGGGAAACTTGTCACGATTCCGCATCCACTTGTGACGGGGTCTGTCGTGCCGTGCGATCCCGCCGTAACAATCTTCACTCATTACCCGAATGTCTGACTCATCCGGAGTCGGGCCGTAATAGGGGGATATGTGAAGAGGATCGTCGTCGTGGCCGCCGCGGCCGGGCTCGGTCTCACCGGGCTCGGTGCCGCGAGCGCGCAGGCGGCCGCCGGCCCGTCGGCCGGCAGCGCCGGGGGCTTCGACCCGGCCGCCGCCAAGTGGCACGCGTGTCCCGCGGACTTCGTCAAGACGGTGCACGACAACTACGACGCGCTGTACCCGGTCTCCACGATCGTCCAGTGCGCGGAGCTCCAGGTCCCGCTGGACTACGCCAAGCCCAAGGGCAAGAAGATCACCCTCCAGCTGACCCGGACCCCGCACACGGGCTCGGGACCGGCCAAGGGCGACATCGTCGTCAACCCGGGCGGCCCGGGCGGCGGCGGCGCGCTGTTCGGCCCGCGCGTGTTCGCGCAGAACTCCGCGCCGATGCGCGCCGCGTACAACGTCATCGGGTTCGACCCGCGCGGCGTCGGCATGAGCGTGCCGGCCCTCAGCTGCGACCCGAACTACACCAACGCGCCGCGCCCCGACTACGGCACCGGCGACCGGAAGTCGGTCGCCACGTGGCTGAAGCTGTCGAAGGGCTACGCGCAGGCGTGCGGCAAGGCCGACAAGATCGGGCTGCTGAACCACATCAAGACGATCGACTCGGTCCGTGACGTCGAGTCGATCCGCAAGGCGCTCGGCAACAAGAAGCTCGACTACTACGGCGCCTCCTACGGCACCTACCTCGGCTCCACCTACGCCACGGTGTACCCGAAGAACGTCGGGCGCATGGTCCTGGACGGCAACGTCGGCCCGTCCGACGTCTGGTACGACGCCAACCTCAACCAGGACATCCAGTTCGACATCAACATCGAGTACTACTTCGGCTGGATCGCCAAGTACGACTCGGTGTACCACCTCGGCACGACGCAGGCCGCCGTCCACAAGTTCTTCTACGACCTGCGCGCCAAGCTCAAGGCCAAGCCGGTCTACTGGACCGACCCCGACAGCGGCCAGACCCTCGCCGTCGGGCCGGACGAGCTGACCGACGTCATCCTCAACGCCGGCTACCGCCGCAGCCAGGCGGTCTGGAACGCCTACGCGGTCGGCCTCCGGGCGTACAAGACCGGCGACACCGCCACGTTCGCCGGCACCTTCGGCGCCCAGACCACGGGCGGCGCGGACGACAACGGCTACGCGGTCTACAGCGCCGTCCAGTGCACGGACGTGCAGTGGCCGACGAAGTGGAGCAAGTGGCAGCGCGACAACGAGCGGATCAACGCCAAGCACCCGTTCGAGACGTGGGGCAACGCCTGGTACAACGCGCCGTGCCTCTTCTGGCCCGCCAAGGCCGGCAAGCCGGTCAACGTCGGGCACACGAAGGACCTGCCGAAGAACATCCTGATGTTCCAGTCGACGGCCGACGCGGCGACGCCGTACGAGGGCGCGCTCGACATGCACCGGCGCCTCAAGGGCTCGCACCTGGTCGTCCAGGACGGCGACCGGACGCACTGCATCGTGCACCGCGGCTCGGCGGCGGTGGACGCCTACTTCGACGCCTACTTCCTCAACGGCGAGCTTCCGAAGAAGGACACCGTCCACGTCCCGCAGCTCGGCGACCCGGTCCCGCCGGGCGCGCAGGCCTCCACCAAGAGCCTGTCCGGCGCGGGCAGCCTGAAGAACGACGTGATCCGCTGACGACGGCACGGATCCGCTGAGAACCGATCGCGGCGGGCCCCGGGGAGCGATCCCCGGGGCCCTTCCGCGTTACCGGGGTCCGTCGGCGTTCCCGCCGCCGCACGGGGCCGCACGTAACGAAGATCCGCATAACGATGGTTCCGTGGATCTTGTCACGATTCGGCATCTCCTCGCGGCAGCCCCTCCCGTCATAACGGACGAAACCGAAACAATCTCCACGCAATCCACCGCATCGGCTATGCATCGGCGACGCTCCCCCCGGCGCCACCGCGCCACCGGAGCCCGCCGATCCGAGGGGGTTAGGTGAAGAGGATCGTCATCGTCGCGGCAGCGGCGGCCGTGACCGCGGGCGGCGGCGCCGCCGCGGCCGTGTCCGCCAGCGCGTCCGCGGGCACGGACGCCGCCGCGCGCGCCGCGGCCGCCAAGGGCATCGCCTGGGGCAAGTGCGAGGTCAGCGGTCCGAGCGACCCGATGAACACGGCCGAGTGCGCGCAGGTCGAGGTCCCGCTCGACTACGCGAAGCCGAACGGCCGCAAGATCTCGATCGCGGTCTCGCGCTTCAAGCACACCGACACGAAGGACTACAAGGGCGTCCTGTTCGTGAACCCGGGCGGCCCCGGCGGCAGCGGGCTGGCGTACGCGCCGGCCCTCGCCCGCTGGTTCGGCGGCGTCGGGCACGCGGCCACCATCGCCAAGTACGACGTCATCGGCTTCGACCCGCGCGGCGTCGGCTCCAGCAAGCCCGCGCTGACCTGCGACCCGAACTACTCCGACCCGATCCGCCCGGACTACGTGCCGAGCTCGGCCAAGGAGGAGCTCGCCTGGATCGCCAAGTCGAAGAAGTACGCGCAGGACTGCGCGAAGAAGTTCGGCTGGCTGCTGCCGCACATGCGCACCACCGACGCCGCCAAGGACGTCGACGTGATCCGCGCCGGCCTCGGCCAGCAGAAGATCAGCTGGTACGGCTTCTCGTACGGCACGTACTACGGCGCCACCTACGCCACGCTCTTCCCGAAGCGCGTGAACCGCATGGTGCTGGACGGCAACGTCAACCCGAAGACGGTCTGGTACGACGCCCAGCTGGAGCAGGACAAGGCGTTCGAGCGCAACATGAAGTCCTGGTGGGCGTGGATCGCCAAGTACGACTCGCTGTACCACCTCGGGAAGACCGAGAAGGCCGTCGAGGCGCGCTACTACAAGGTCCGCGCCGACGCGAAGAAGGCCCCGATCGGCGGCAAGATCGGCCCGGACGAGCTGGACGACATCGTCCTCAGCGCCGGCTACAACACCGGCTACTACATCCCGTTCGCGCAGGCGCTGTCCCAGTGGGTCAACGACAAGGACCCCTCCGGCCTGCTCGACTGGCTGAACCCCGGCGGTGACGACAACGGCTTCGCCGTCTACAACGCCGTCCAGGCGGCCGACGCCAAGTGGCCCCGCAACTGGAGCAAGTGGCACAACGACGCCGTGAAGCTCTACAAGCAGGGCTACCGCTTCAACACCTGGAGCAACGTCTGGTTCAACGCCCCGATCGCCTTCTGGCCGTTCCAGGGCGGGCCGGCGCTGAAGCTCGGCGCCAAGGGGCTGCCGGGCATCCTGCTCGTCCAGTCCACCCAGGACGCCGCGACCCCGGTCGCGGGCGGCCTGGAGATGCACAAGACCTTCCCGTCCTCGCGGCTGGTCGAGGAGCTCGGCGGCAAGACCCACGCCAACACGCTCAACGGCAACGCCTGCCTGGACGACAAGGTCGCGGCCTACCTCGACAGCGGCGCGCTGCCGAAGAGCCGCAAGGGCCCCGACGCCTACTGCAAGGCCGTTCCGGCGCTCAACGACCCGGACCCGACGGCCGTGACGGCGAAGTCCGCCCGCGCCGCCGCGGGCAAGGACCTCCCGGTCGGCCGCCCGTAGCGCCATCCGCCCGCCGGCTCTCGCCGGCCGGAACCCTGCGTGCCCGCCGCTCCCTCCAGGGGCGGCGGGCACGCCCGTTTCTTTATGGACAATCCCGGTCCACTGCGGAATCGCCCGAAGCGAAGATCATGCGGTTCCCGCGTCCGCCCAGGTAGATATCGGGAGTGCTGAACCTCGCCGCGAAGAGCGCCGCCGCCGGGATCGCGGCCTGCGCCGTCACACTCGGTCTGACTCCGCCTTCCGCCCTCGCAGGGCCTGCCCTGGCGGATCCCGACCCCGCGCCCCGCCCCGCGGGCCTGGCCTGGGTGTCCTGCCCCGCCAAGGACCCGGTGGAGGGCGCACGCCTCAAGGGGCTGCAATGCGCGTCCATCCGCGTCCCCCTCGACTACGCCCGTCCCGGCGGCACCCAGATCACGCTCGCGCTGACGCGGGTCCCGCACACCGCGGCCCGCTCGCAGGGCGCCGTGCTGCTGAACCGCGGCGGTCCCGGCGCCCACGGCCGCGACCTCCCCGCGCTCTTCGCCGCCGCCCTGCCCAAGGACGTCGCGGGCGCCTACGACTGGATCGGCTTCGACCCCCGCGGCGTCGGCGCGAGCAAGCCCGCGCTCACCTGCGACCCGGGCTACCAGTACCCGGGCCGCCCGCGCGCCGACTCCGTCCCCGCGAACGAGAAGGAGGAGCAGGCCTGGAAGGACCGGGCCAAGGCCTACGCCGCCGACTGCGGGCGGAAGTACGGCTCCGTCCTGCCGCACATGGGCACGGAGAACTGGGCCCGCGACCTGGACCGGATCCGGCGCGAGCTCCACCAGCAGAAGATCAACTTCTTCGGCTACTCCTACGGGACCTACCTCGGCGCCGTCTACGCGACGATGTTCCCCGGCCGGGTCCGCCGCATGGTGCTCGACAGCGTCGTCCGCCCGAGCGGGGTCTGGTACGACGACAACCTCGACCAGAACGTGGCGTTCGAGAAGCGCATCCGGGCCTACTTCGCCTGGATCGCCCGCCACGACGGCACCTACCGGCTCGGGAAGACCGGGGCCGAGGTCGCCGCCGCCTACGCCAAGGCCAGAGCCGAGCTCAAGGCCAAGCCCATCGACGGGAAGGTCGGGGCGTCCGAGCTGGACGACCTGTTCCTCGCCGACGGCTACGGCGACTCCGGCTGGGCCGACCACGCCGCCGCCCTGTCCGCCTACGCCGTCCGGCACGACACCGCCCCGCTCGGCAAGGCGTGGCAGCCGCCGGGCCCGCTCGACCAGAACAACTACGCCGTCTACAACGCCGTCCAGTGCCGGGACGCGCGGTGGCCGCGCGACTGGACCCGCTGGCACGCCGACAGCGACCGCCTCTACCGCGCCGGCTACCGTTTCGAGACCTGGAGCAACACCTGGTACAACGCGCCGTGCGCGTTCTGGCCGGTGCCCGGCGGGCCGCCGCCCCGGGCGAGGGGGACCGCCGCGCTGCCGCCGATCCTGCTCGTCCAGGGCACCGAGGACGCCGCCACCCCGTACTCGGGCGCCGTGGAGACGCACCGCAGGTTCCCGACGTCCCGGCTGCTGGTGCAGGACGGCGGCGGCAACCACGGCGTCGCGCTCTCGGGCGACAAGTGCGTCGACACGGCCGTCGCCCGCTACCTCGGCACCGGCGCCGTGCCCGCCGACCGGCCGGGCCCGGACGCCCGCTGCACCGCGCCGAAGCCGCCCGAGCCCGCCGCCGGGCGGAC
>NZ_CAACUY010000123.1 GCF_900659615.1 Actinomadura fibrosa
GAGCTCCACCGTCGCGGGTGCCGCCACGGAAACGCTGCGGGTCTGTCCGTAGCGGTGCATACGCTGACGAAATGCGTTTCGGGGTGCTGGGGCCGCTCGTCCTGGTCGGCCGCCCGGAGTGCGCCGAGGGAGGCGTCCAACTGCCGCAGCCAGCCGTCCGCCTCGCCCTGCCCGTCCTCGGCGGGCGCGTAGCCGCGGAGGTGGGGTTCGGTGCGGCGGAGGATCTCGTTCTGCAGGGTCACCGCCTGCGCCTCCAGGGTCAGATGCTCGCAGCCGGGCGTGACGCCGTCGTCGCGGCCGACGCGCAGGACGACCAGGCCGGGCGGCAGCTCCAGCAGGACGTTGTCGACCGCGCGGTTGGTGTAGGAGGTGATGAGGACGCGCTCGCGGGCGGCGGCGCAGGTGCGGGCGATCTCGGCGATGGTGCGGGTCTTGCCGGTGCCCGGCGGTCCGAGGATCAGCCCGACGTCCGGGACGGCGAGGGCCTTGTGGTACGCCGACCGCTGGCTGGCGTCCAGCTCGCGCGCGGGCTCGACCGCGGCGGGGACGAACGGCCGGAACCGGTGGCCGGCGAGGACGTCGAGCAGGTGCGGGTTGGCGGACTCGCCGTCCCGCAGCATCCGCACCGCCTCGGCCTGGCGCTCGAACGGGATGGTGGAGGGCGACTCCACGAACGCCCCCGCCTCCGGGATCGCGGCGGCGTCCACGGGACGCTCGAACCGGACGGTCATGAGGCTGCCGCGCAGGTCGTCGACGCGTCCGCGCAGCTCGGGCATGGCGCGGACGTGCACGCGCGTGCCGGCGACCGGGCGGCGGCCGCCGATCAGCCGGAAGTCGTGGACGCCGCGGGCGGAGCGGCGCCGCGCGGCCGACGCGTCCACCCGCCGGTAGGGGATCGTGCCGTCGGTGCGGGCGGCGGCCAGCTCCGCCCGGCGCCCCTCCTCGATCACCGCGTCGAGGAGGTCCAGGAACTCGCCGTGCGCCTCCGGCGCGGACGGTCCGGGCGGGGCGGCGGCGCTCTCGTTCAGCAGCCGCCAGCGGTCGCGGAGGAGCTCCCATCCGGCGTCGATCCCGAACGGCAGCTCCCTGATCTCGTGGTGGTAGACCCAGCCTCGCGCGCGCAGCCGCAGCGCGCCCCGCACGATCTCGTCGTGGTGCTCGAACCCCATCGGGTACGCGCTGCCGATCGCGTACCCGTTGCCGTGCTTCGTCACGTTGAGGTTCAGGACGTACCGGCCGTCGACGTAGAGCTTGAGGAAGTCGCCGCGCCCGCCGCGGCCCCGCTCGATCCGCGCGGGCACGGCCCCCCTGGACGCGACGTCGCGCAGATCCCGCACGATGCCGTCGACGTCCGGGAGGAAGGGGTACCTGTCGCGCTGCTCCCTCAGCTTCTCGACGAACCGCAGCGACGGGACGAGGTGGACCACTCCTGGCAAATCGACGTGCGGGTCGAGCACGGATCCTCCGTTTCGGCGATCGTTGTCGTCGGCGGGCCGTCAGCGCCCGCGGCCCCTCGGCGCGCGGACCGCGGTGCGGGTCCCGGCCCGGAGCGCCGCGGCGAATCGGCGGACGTCAGGCCGGTGCGCCGGGTCCGCGGCCAGGGCGTCCCGGAACGCGGCGTCCCACCGCGCCGGGACGGCGGGATTCAGCGTGGACGGGGCCACCTGCCGCGCACGCCGCCCCGGCGAGCAGCCGGTGATCAGCTCGTACAGGACGCGCGCCAGCCGGTGGACGTCCGCCGGCGGTCCGGGGAGCACCGTCCCCGCGGCCTGTTCGGGCGCGTGGCAGGGGTCGTCCCGCTCCCCCGCCCGGGGCGGGGTGGAGGCGAGGCCGAGGTCCCGGAGCATGACCGTGTCCAGAGCCGGCATGAGCAGCGTGCCCGGGCTCAGTGCGCGATGGGCCGACCCGCGGTCGTGCAGCCGACCGAGCGCCTCGCCGAGCGGCGGGAGGGCCCGCGCGAGCAGGGCCAGCTCGTCGGGGCCGGGAAGGAGCCCGGCGCGGGCGAGCCGGTCGTGGACGGTCAGCGGCGACGGCATCGCCGTGACCAGGGTGACCGCCTCCGCCGTCATGTCCACGCCCAGCAGCCGCGGCAGGCCGGGGAGAGCGGGCAGGTCCAGCAGCAGCGCGGCCTCGTCGGCCAGCGCCGCCCGCAGGGTCCCCGCGCCCGGCTCCGCCTCCGACCTGCGCAGCCACGCGTGCCCTTCCGTCCCGCCCTCACCGTACGCGTGCCCTTGGCACCAGACGGCCGAGCCGTCGCCCTCGGCCGTGACCTCGAAGGCCCCGTCGGCGTGGCGCGCGACGTCCCGGACGCCGCGCGTCCCTCCGCACAGCCGGTATGGCTCGCCGTCCACCACGATGACGGTGCCGGGACCGGGCGGCGTCCGCGCCGGGACCGGGTCACCGGACGGCTGCGGCGGGCGCGAAGCGAGCACGGCCGTCCACGCCTCATGGTCCCGTTTGAGCCTGAGCAGCTTGTCCGGCGGCCACAGCCGCGCCCCGGCGCCCTTGTCGATGGTCCGGTGGTCGGACGGGCACAGCAGCACGAGGTTCGCGATGCCGTTGACGTCCGCGGGCCGGTCGCCGCGGCCCCGGGGTCCGTCGGCCGCCTCCGCGACGATGTGCGCCGCCTCGGCGATGTGGTACCCGGCGCCGCCCGGCCCGGCGTCGATCACCAGGAAGCGCTGGCACATCGCGCACCGCCCGCCGCCGCGCCGGAACAGCTCTCGCCGGGTACGTTCCGAGGCAGGCACCCGCAGATGGTAACGAATCCCCTCGATGCCTCGGGAGAGGAAAATCAGTTCCCGGGGGTGTTCGTCGTACCTTGGGCGAGTCTGGCCGCGACGGCGTCGAGAACCCACTCCAGGCCGGTCGCGAAGGTCGTCTCGGCGTCCACCTCAGTGCCGTCGTGCACGGCTCGGGCCAGCGCCGGGAAGCGGCCCGTGGCCAGCATCCGCACCACGTACGGGCCGGAGGCGCGCTGCCAGTCGCGGTCGGACAGGCCCGTGGCGCGCTCGGCCCGCAGGTGCGCGACCTCGCGCCTGATCGCCCCGGTGACGTAGGCGCTGACGGTCTCGACGGCGCGCAGGACGGTGTCGACGTCGGCGAGGCCGTCCAGGGCGGCCAGCGTGGACTCGGTCACGGCGAGGGCGTTCGGGCCCAGCGCCGGACGGCCGCCGAGCAGGTCGGCCAGCCATTCGTGGCGGTGGACGGCCCGCCTCGTGCGGTGGGCGCGGTCGCGCAGCGCCTCCCGCCAGCCGCCGGCCCGCTCTCCGGGAAGGACCTCGGGGAGGATCTCGGCGTGGACCTCGTCCACCATGAGGTCGAAGAGCTCCTCCTTGGTGGAGATGTAGCCGTACAGGCGCATCGGGCCGACGTCCAGCCGCGCGGCGACCTTGCGCAGCGACACGGCCTCCAGCCCGCCCTCGTCGGCCAGCGCGACGGCGGCGGCGACGATCCGCTCCCGGTCGAGCGGCGCGGGCGGAGCCGGCGGCTCCGGGCGGTCCCACACGGTCATGGCTGAGATCGTACCGTTGCGATACACCGTATCGACAGAATACGGTGTATCGCCATGAGACATCGTATCGCCGTGGTCGGCGGCGGCCCCGCCGGCCTGGCCTTCGCCCGGGTCCTGCACCGCCGCGACCGTCCGGTCACCGTGCTCGAACGCGACCCGGCCCGCGACGCCCGCCCGCCCGGCGGCACGCTGGACCTCCACGAAGGGCTGGGCCAGCTCGCGCTGGACAAGGCGGGCCTGCTGGCGGAGTTCCAGGCGCTGTCCCGTCCCGAAGGGCAGGCGATGCGCATCCTCGGCATGGGCGGCGAGATCCTCCGCGACTGGCGGCCCCGCCCGGACGAGCGGGCCAATCCCGAGATCGACCGCGGGCAGCTCCGCGACCTGCTGCTCGGCCCCCTGGACGTCCGATGGGGCCAGGCGGTCACGGAGGTCGTGCCGGGGACCGGGGACGGCGTGCTGGTCCGGTTCGCCGACGGGCGGCAGGAGGCGTTCGACCTCGTGGTCGGCGCGGACGGCGCCTGGTCGCGGGTCCGCCCGGCGGTCTCGTCCGCGACGCCGCACTACACCGGCGTCACTCTGATCGAGACGTCGCTGGACGACGTCGACGCCCGCCACCCCGGCCTCGCCCGGCTGATCGGCGACGGCTCCATGGCCGTGTACGGGGTGAACCGCAACCTCGTCGCGCAGCGCAACAGCGGCGGCCACGTCAAGGTGTACGCCCAGTTCCGGGCGCCGCTGGACTGGCACACGGACCCGCACCGGCATCTCGGCCCCGACCGGCGCGCGGGCCTGGACGGAAGCCTCGACCTGACCGACACCGAGGCCGTGCGCGCGGCCCTGCTGGCCCTGTTCGACGGCTGGCCCGCTCCCGTCCTCAACCTTCTGCGCCACGGCACCGCTTTCGCCCACCGACCCCACTACGTGCTGCCCGCGCCCCACACCTGGACCCACGTCCCCGGCGTGACGCTGCTGGGCGACGCCGCGCACCTGATGCCCCCGCTCGGGGTGGGCGCGAACCTCGCGATGCTGGAAGGCGCCGAACTCGCCGAGTCCGTCGCCGCCGCCTCCGGCCCAGAGGATCTGGACGAGGCAGTCCGTGCCTTCGAGGAACGGATGTGGGCGCGGGCCGGCAGGTGGGCGACGATGACGGCGGCCGGCTTGGAACGCCTCGTGAGCCCGGACCCCGCCCAGGCGATCGCCCTGTTCGACGAGGTCCAGCCGTCCTGACGCGGCGGGCGGTCAGCCGTCCTGCTCCCGCGACCGCTCGGCGGGGCGCCAGAAGACGGCGAGCAGGAGGGCGGCGCCGGCGGCCCCGGCGAGGGCGGTGACGGCGAGGCCCGTCCAGCCCGCCAGGTCGCCGTCGATCCCGGCCGCGCGGTCGAGGGACGCGGCGCCGCCGCCCAGGGCGCCGATGCCGCACGCCACCATGATGATCATGAGGACGTACTCGTAGCCCTGGCCCGGCCGGAAGATGAAGAACCCGTTGCGCAGGTGCGCGATGACGAAGGCGACGCCCATCGTGCCGACCGCCCCGGCGGCGGCGAGCGGGGTGAGCAGCCCGAGCAGCAGCAGGACGCCGGCGCCGAGTTCGGTGCCGGTGGCCATCAGGGCGTGCAGCCGCCCAGGGCGCAGGCCCATGGACGCGAACCAGCCCGCCGTGCCTTCGATCCGGCCGCCGCTGAACGCGTGGTTCCAGCCGTGCGCGATCAGCGTGCCGCCGACGGACGCGCGCAGCACGAGCGAGGCGATGTCGAGGGCGGTCGGGTCCGCTGCCATCCGGATTCCTTCCCAGGGCGCCGGGCGTCCGGTGACGCCCGGCGGGCGACCCGGATGAGAGTAGTATTCTCTCTTTGGAGAGCTGGATTCTACACAGCCGCCCGCCGCCCCAGGGAGGACGACGCCGTGAGCGTGGACGACGAGGCCCGCAAGAGGAACCGCTACCAGTTCGACCGGCACACCCCCGAGTACCGCGAGCAGTTCACCTCGATCACCCGCGAGATGCACCGGAGATGCCCGATCGCCTGGTCCGACACCTACGGCGGGCACTGGGTGGCCGCCGGCGCCGCCGAGGTGTTCGAGCTCGCCCGGTCCGCCGACAGGCTCTCGAACGACCACGACGTGAAGGGCGAGCGCCGCGGCTACAAGGGCATCACCATCCCCGCCCCCGACCCGGCGCCGCCGGTCCGCGGCGGCTTCCTGGAGATGGACCCGCCCGAGCAGCGCCACTACCGGCAGGCGCTCAACCCGTACCTCTCCCCGGCCGCCGTCAACCGCTGGATCCCGTTCGTCGACGAGGTGGTGCGCGCCTGCCTGGACGAGAGGGCGCGGGACGGGCGCATCGACTTCGTCGACGACCTCGCCAACATCGTGCCCGCCGTCCTCACGCTGGCGATGCTCGGCCTGCCCGTGAACAGGTGGGCCCTCTACAGCGAGCCGACGCACGCCGCCGTCTACACGCCGCCGAACTCGCCGGAGATGGCGCGCGTCCGCGAGCAGCAGACGGCGCTGTTCCGGGACCTGGCCGCCGAGATGGCGGTGATCCGCGCGGAACCCCGCCCTGGGATGATCGACGCGCTGCTGCGCGCGGAGATCGACGGCGGCAGGCCGGACGACCTGGAGCTGCTCGGCGTGCTCGCGCTGGTCATCGGGGGCGGGTTCGACACGACCACCGCGCTGACCGCGCACGCGCTGGAGTGGCTCTCGGAGCACCCCGGCGAGCGCGCGCGGCTCTCGCGCGAGCGCGGCAGGCTGCTCGACTCGGCCACCGAGGAGTTCCTGCGCTACTTCACCCCGGCGCCCGGGGACGCCCGCACGTTCTCCACCGACTGCGAGATCGCCGGGACGCGGTTCAAGGAGGGCGAGCGCGTCTGGCTGTCCTGGGCCATGGCCAACCGCGACCCCTCGGTGTTCGACGCGCCCGACCGGGTCGACCTGGAGCGCTCCGGCAACCGGCACCACGCCTTCGGCCTCGGCATCCACCGCTGCATCGGCTCGAACGTGGCGCGCACCGTGTTCAAGCGGATGCTCCTCCAGGTGCTCGACCGCATGCCCGGCTACCGCTGCGAGCCGGACGGGACCGTCCACTACGAGACCATCGGCGTCATCCAGGGCATGCGCCACCTCCCGGCGTCGTTCGCCCCGCACGCGCCCGTCGGCCCGGGACTCGACGAGACCCTCGGCATCCTGCAGAAGGCCTGCGACGAGCAGCGGCTCGCCGAACCCGTCACGCGGCGCACGGCCGCGGCGAAGATCACCCGCTGACCGCCGGCGCATCCGGCCACCCCGATGGAAATACGGTTCTCAAAAACAGGTATCCTATGTAACGTTTCTGGAGAAGACGATATCTTCGCGTCCGGCGGGCTTCACCGGCACCGCGCACGGCCGAGGAGGGGCACGAGTGAGGAGCCTGGCCATGGGTGAGCGGGCATGAGCGGGCACGGCGCGACCGCGCGGCGCACGGCGATCGTCACGGGAGGCGGCTCGGGCATCGGCCGGGCGATCGTCCACCGGCTGGCCGAGGACGGGTTCGCGACCGCGATCCTCGACCTCGACGCCGGCGCCGCCGATGCCGTGGCCGCGGAGGTGCGGGAGAAGGGGCACGAGGCGTCCGCCTTCGGGCGCGTGGACGTCTCCGACCGTGCGCAGGTGGACGGGGCGGTGGGGCGCGTCCGCGACCGGTACGGCCCGGTGAGCGTCCTGGTCAACAACGCGGGGCTCACGGGCTTCAAGAAGTTCCTGCACATCACCGGCGAGGCCTGGGACCGGATCATCGCCGTGAACCTCACCGGCCCCTTCTACTGCGCCCAGGCGGTGGTGCCGGACATGGTCGGGGCCGGGTGGGGCCGCATCGTCAACATCTCCTCGTCGAGCGCGCAGTCGGGGCAGCAGTTCATGGCGCACTACGTGGCGTCGAAGGCAGGCCTCGTCGGCTTCACGAAGGCGCTCGCGCTGGAACTGGGGCCGGACGGGATCACCGTCAACACGATCCCGCCGGGGTTCGTCGACACCCCGATGCTCCGCGCGTCCGAGGGCAAGGGCCTGCTCGGCGGATCCGTCGACCAGCACGCGGAGCGCACGCCGGTGCGGCGCCCCGGCCGTCCCGAGGACATCGCGGCGGCGTGCGCGTTCCTGGTGTCGGAGGAGGCGGGCTACGTCACCGGCCAGGTCATCGGCGTCAACGGTGGCCGCAACACCTGACCGGGGAGGCGGGCCCGGACCGCGGCGGTCCCGGCCCGTGAGCGGCAGAGAGACGGCAGAGAGAAAGGACGCCGGCCGGTGAGAGACTACGAGGCCCTCGACTTCTTCCGCGACGAGGAGCTCGTCGCGGACCCCTACCCCTACTACGAGGCACTGCGCGGCAAGTGCCCTGTGCAGCGCGAACCCCACCACGGCGTGGTGATGGTGACGGGCTACGACGAGGCGCTCCAGGTGTACAACGACACCGACACGTTCTCCTCGTGCGTCTCGGTGACCGGGCCGTTCCCCGGCTTCCCCGTCCCGCTCGAAGGCGACGACGTCTCGGACCTGATCGAGCGGCACCGCGCCGAGCTGCCGATGAGCGACCAGCTCCCCACGCTCGACCCGCCCCTGCACACCGCCCACCGCGCGCTGCTCATGCGGCTGATCACCCCGAAGCGCCTCAAGGAGAACGAGGCGTCGATGTGGCGGCTCGCCGACCACGTGCTGGACGGCTTCCTCACCGGCGGCGAGGGCGACGCGATCGGCGGGTTCGCGGGCCCGTTCACGCTGCTGGTCATCGCCGACCTCCTCGGCATGCCCGAGCAGGACCGCGACGACTTCGCCCGGACGCTGCGGCGCTCGTCCGGCGGCGGCGTCGGCGGCACCGGCGAGGAGACGCTCGCGCACAGCCCGCTGGAGTTCCTGTACGAGCGGTTCGTCCCCTACATCGAGGACCGCCGCCGCGAGCCGCGCGACGACGTGCTCACCGGCCTGGCCACCGCCACCTTCCCCGACGGCACGCTCCCCGAGGTCGCGGACGTGGTGCGCGTCGCCGCCAACGTCTTCGCGGCGGGCCAGGAGACCACCGTCCGGCTGCTCGGCGCGGCGCTCCGGTTCCTCGCGGAGGACCAGGACCTCCAGCAGACCCTGCGCTCGGAGCCGGACCGCATCCCCAACTTCGTGGAGGAGACGCTCCGCGTCGAGAGCCCGATCAAGGGCGACTTCCGGCTGTCGCGCGTCCCGACGACGGTGGGCGGCGTCGACATCCCCGCCGGGACGACCCTGATGCTGGTGAACGCGGCCGCCAACCGCGACCCGCGCCACTTCGACGACCCGGCGGCGTTCGACCCGTCCCGCAAGAACGCCCGCCGGCACATCGCGTTCGGGCGCGGCGCGCACACCTGCCCCGGCGCGCCGCTGGCCCGGGCCGAGGCCCGCGTCGGCATCGAGCGGCTCCTCGACCGGACGGCCGGCATCCGCGTCTCCGAGGAACGGCACGGGCCTGAGGGCGACCGCCGCTACCGCTACGTCCCGACCCACATCCTGCGGGGCCTGACCCACCTGAACCTTGAGTTCACCCTCGCCGGGGACGGGGCCCGATGAAGGTCACGGTCGACGAGGACCGCTGCCGCGGGCACGGCGTCTGCTGGGCGCTCTGCCCCGAGGTGTTCGACCTCAACGACGACGGATACTCCGAGGTGCTGACGCCCGAGGTCCCCGCCGGGTTCGAGGAGACGGCGCGCGCCGCCGTCGCGCAGTGCCCCGAGCGGGCGATCAGCGAGGGCTGACGGGCCGGGCCGGGCGTCCCGACCGCGGACGCCCGGCCCGACCGGCCGGGCGCGGCGTCACGACGAGGAGGCGGCTCCTCAGCCGGCGCCGGGAGGCGGAGCGAGCTGACGGGCGAGCGAGTCGGTGTACTCGGCGAAGACCTCGGTCAGCGGAATCGAAGGGTCCAGCAGCCATGACGCCTCCATGCCGGTGAGGAAGGCGGCGACCTCCAGGGCCTTGACGTCCGCGTCCAGGTCGGCGCGGTACCGGCCCGTCCGCTGGCCCCGGCGGATGGTCTCGGCGATCGTCCGCACCGCCGCCCGGCGCCGGCCGAGGATCCGCTCGTGCAGCGGGGCGGCGGGGTCCAGGTTCTCCATCTGGAGGACCGCGAACATCCCGACCAGGTCCGGGGTCTCCTCGAAGCGCCGGGGGACCTGGCGCAGCTGCGCGATGATGTCGTCCGACGTCCGGTCCGCCCGGGCCTCGTCGTGGGCGTCGCGGACGTCGAGCGCCGCGTGCAGCAGCTGCTCCTTGGACTGGAAGTGGTGCAGCAGGCCCGCCGGGCTGACCCCGGCCTCCCGGGCGATCTGGGC
Organism: Actinomadura fibrosa; assembly: GCF_900659615.1. GTDB lineage: Bacteria > Actinomycetota > Actinomycetes > Streptosporangiales > Streptosporangiaceae > Spirillospora > Spirillospora fibrosa. The sequence continues at coordinate 9,835 of NZ_CAACUY010000123.1, forward strand.
GAGCGTGATGCCGCGCCACCCGTAGGTGCGCAGGAGCCGCTGCGCCACCTCCAGGATGAGCTGCCTGCGGTCCTCGCCCTTCGCGAGGAGCGCGGCGTACGGTCGCTGATCGCCCACCGGACCTCCTCGTAACCTAATGAACGTACATTGAGTTGGTTCGAGCGCCCGCGACAAGCGCGCGGCCGCCGTCCACGCCGGGACTCACGGGGAACTTCCCAGGTAGAGGGCGGACAGGTCGGCGCGCAGCCCGTCGTCCGGGCGGCCCCGCCGTTCGATCCGGCCGCGCACCAGCACCGTCGCCTCGTCGGCGATGCCGAGGACGGCGGAGGCGAACTGCTCGACGACGAGCACGGCCGCACCCTGGCGCGCGACCTCGGCGACCTGCTCGTACAGCCGCCCGACGACCAGCGGCGCCAGCCCCATGGACAGCTCGTCCAGCAGCAGGACGGCGGGGTCGGTGGCGAGGCCGCGGGCGAGCGCGAGCATCTGCTGCTCGCCGCCGGACAGGGTCCCGGCGGTCTGCGACGCGCGCCTGGCGAGGACGGGGAACCGCGCGAAGGCGATCTCCTCGACCTCCGCCCGGGACCGGCCCGTGAAGGTCATCATCAGCAGGTTGTCGCGCACGGAGAGGTTGGGGAACACGCCGCGCCCCTCGGGGATCAGGCAGACGCCCGCGCGGGCCAGGTCGCGCGGCCGCGCCCCGGTCACGTCGCGGCCGCCGAGCAGCAGCCGGCCCGACTCGACCGGGTGGACCCCGGCGGCGACCCGCAGCGCGGTCGTCTTCCCCGCTCCGTTCGGGCCGAGCAGCGCCGTCACCCGTCCCGCGCGGACGCTCAGGTCCACCCCGTGCAGGACGGTGATGCGCTCGTGGGCGGCGCGCACGCCGCGCAGTTCGAGGAGCGCGCTCACGGCTCCCCCAGGTAGGCGGCGAGGACGGCCGCGTCGCGCCGGACCGCCTCGGGCGGCCCGACCGCGATGACCTTCCCGAGGTCGAGCACGTGCACCTCGTCGCACACGCTCATCACCAGCCCCATGTCGTGCTCCACCAGGACGACGGCGGTCCCGTCCGCCGCCAGCGAGCGCAGCAGCGCCGCGAACCGCTCGGTCTCCCCGGCGTCCTGGCCCGCCGCGGGCTCGTCGAGGAGCAGCAGCGCCGGCCGCGCGGCCAGCGCGCGGCCGACCTCCGCGAGGCGCGCCGCCCCGGTGGGGAGGGCGTCGGCCAGGACGCCGGCGACCCCGGCCAGCCCGACCCGGTCGATGATCTCGTCGGCGAGGCGGGCGGCGTGCCGGCGGCCGGGTCCGAGCTCGGCGGCGACGAGCAGGTTGTCGCGGACGCTCAGCCGGCCGAACAGCTCCAGCCGCTGGAACGTGCGGGCCAGCCCGTGCCGGGCCCGCCGCGCCGGACCCAGGCGGGTGACGTCGCGGCCGTCCAGCAGGACCCGGCCGGACGACGGGCGGCGCAGCCCGGAAACGACGTCGAACAGGGTGCTCTTGCCCGCCCCGTTCGGCCCGATCAGACCAGTGACGCGCCCCCGCTCCGCGGTGAGGCCGACGCCGTCGAGCGCCAGGTTCCCGCCGTAGGCGACGGTCACGCCCTCAACCTTGAGCGATGCCACGGGCCAGCACCTCCCCGTCCTCGGCGCGCCACGGGCGCCGCACCCCCCACCACTCGACCGGGACCTCCGGTTCCGCCGCGGACCGCGTCCGCGACGCCGCGTACTCCCGCAGCGCGAGCGCCGCGGCCAGGACGCCGGCCAGCAGCGCCCAGCCGCCGACCGCGTCCGCGACGCGGAGCAGCCAGGCGAGCGCGAGGACGAGCGCCAGGACCGGCATGGCGATCCGGTCGCGGGCGACCGGCTCCCAGTCGCGCCGGAGCCGGGCGAGGAGGCCGTCGGGACTGTGCCCGAGCCCCATCCCGGCCAGGGCGGGCAGGACGGCGACGAGGTTCTGCGTCCACGACGCCGGTCCGAGGAGGATGTTCGGGCCGGTGAACGCCGTCCCGCTGAACAGCCCGTTCCCGACGTATCCGAGCCCGCCGATGACCGCGATGAGGAAGACGGGCAGCCCGGCCACGAGGCTGAACTGGTCCGCGGTGATCGTGCGCAGCTGCATGCCGTACAGCGCGCCGCCGAGCCCGGCGATGCCGGCCCCGAGGGCGAACACCGCCACCCTGGCGACCAGCGGCCTGCCGCCGAGCGTCGCGTAGGCGGCCTCGCTGTCGCGCAGTGCGATCAGCCGGCGCCCGAACCGGCCGCGCCGCAGCGCCGCCACGCCCAGCGAGGCCAGCGCGAGGCAGACCGCCGAGAACACGATCGTCTCGCGCTCGCCGTCCAGCCGGGCGCCGAGCAGCGACGGGCCGGACACCTCCAGCGAGCCCTGCTCGAACAACGCGATCCGGACCCCGAGCACGTCGAAGGACGGGAGGGTGAAGACCCACCGGTCGAGGACGACCGCGAACGCCGCCGTGCCGAGCGCCAGGTACACCCCCGACAGGCGCAGCGCCGGCAGCGCGATCAGTGCCCCCGCCACGGCCGCGACCAGGACCGCGACCGCCAGCGCCCACGGCCGCCCGTCCGCGCCGAGGTGCGCCCACACGACCGCGCCGATGCCCGCCATGCTCAGCTGGCACAGCGAAATCTGGCCCGCGTACCCGGTGAGCGGGACGTACGACAGCGCCACCATGCCGAGCGGGAACAGCGGCCCGAACGTGACGAGGTCGTCGCCCTCCAGGACGGTCGCCAGCACCACGCCCGCGGCCGCGACCGACGCGGCGAACACCAGCGCCCCGCGCCGGGACGGGAGCGGCACCCGCGCCAGCCGCCGGTCCCGGCCGCGCAGCCGCCGGTGCGGGAACAGCAGCAGGGCCGCGAACAGCAGCAGCGCGGGCGCGGCCAGCCGCAGCCCGGGAAGGTACGGGTTCTGCGGCAGGTAGCCGGTCAGGTAGCTCTCCAGGCAGCCGACCACGACCGCGCCGAGGAAGGTCAGCGGCAGGCTGCGCAGCCGCCCGAAGATCGCCGCGGTGTAGGCGCTGACGATCAGCAGGGAGAGCTGCTGGGCGTCCAGCGCGACCGCGGGGGCGATGAGGATGCCGCCCACCGCCGCGAGCTGCGTGCCGAGCACCCAGGCGACCTGGTTCGCGCGGACCGGGTCGGCGCCCGTGAGCCCGGCCAGGGCCCGGTCGTCGACGGTCGCCCGCATCGCCGCGCCGCTCCGCGTCCGGTTCAGGAGCGCCCAGAGGCCCGCCGCGACCGCCACCGCGACGGCCATGGTGAGCGCCTGGTGCCAGGTCACCGTGACCGGGCCCGCGCGGAACGGCGTCCGGTCGGCGAAGAACGCGGGCAGCGGCCGCGCGACGTTCGGATCCCAGATCCACCGCGCCGCCGCGATGAGGCCGCTCAGCAGCGCCACCATCATCACCATCCGCTCGGCCTCGCCCAGGTGCTGCACGGGACGCAGCAGGACTCGCTCGACGAGCAGCCCGAACGCGGGGGCGAGCACGAGCAGGACGGCGGCCAGGGCGACCGGGACCGGCCATCCCCAGCCGGCCGTCAGCTGCCAGTAGGCGAAGGCGGCCAGCATCCCGGCGGCGCCGTGGGCGAAGTTGAAGACGCCCGTCGTGACGTAGGTGAGCACCAGCCCGCTCCCGATGACCGCGTAGATCGCGGCGGTGCTCAGGCCGACGACCCCGAAGGCGAGGAACTGGTCCATTACTTGAGGTCGTTCAGGCTCTTGCCAACGTCGGCGAGGGTGAGCGGCCTGCCGTAGTCACCGGTGTACCTGTACTTGGGCGCGCCGCAGCGGTAGGGGCCGCTGGTGGGCTTGAAGTCGGCCGGTCTCCAACCCTCGGGAGTGGCCTTCTCGACGTTGAAGCAGTCCAGCGGGACGTCCTTCTTGGAGAGGTCGATCGGGGCCTGGAGACCGCCCGCCGTCCACGCGGACTCCTTCCGGGCCGCGTCGTAGACGCACCTGCGGGTCAGGTCGTCCCCGCACGTGCCGGCCGCCTTGGCGAACAGCAGCCACGCCGAGAACGAGCGGAGCCCGACCATCGTGACCTGCGCGCCCGAACCGTACCGCTTGTACAGCTCCTGGACCTTCCTGGTCGCGGGGCTGTCGGAGGCGCTCTCCAGCGGGTGCACGCCGCTGAGGTCGGCGAAGTTGTTCTGGACCTTCAGCGACGGGCCCGCCAGCTTGATGAACTGGGGAAGGTAGGCGTTGTTGTTCGCGTCGATCCAGTCGAGCCTGTAGCCGATGCTCGTGAGGATCTGCTCCAGCTTGGCGAGGCTCGTGAAGTCCCCGTAGAAGATGAGGCCCTTCACGCCCTTGCTCTTGATGGCCTGCGCGTACGGGGTCCAGTCCGAGACGCCCTGAGCCGGGTACAGGTTGTTGTAGACGACGCTGCCGCCGAGCGCCTTGAGCGACTCCTGAGCCTCGCCGCCGAGCGACTTGGTGACGGGCGAGTCGCCCGAGATGATGCCGAGGGAGCCCTTGGACCCCGGGTAGGCCTCCTTCAGCAGCCACGACCAGTACCCGTGGTACCGGTTGTAGGAGGCGCCTCCGGTCTGGCCGAACTGGAGGTCGGAGCCGTTGTTCTGCGGCATGCTCTGCTGGGCGGGGAAGTCGGGCAGCAGGCACGACAGCCTGTCCTTGGTGCCCATGCCGTCGAGCGCGGCGCTGCCGCCGACCAGCGCGAAGTCCTGCCGGCACGATTCGAGCACCCGCTGCCGGACCTCCATCATCCGGGTGTCCCGGAGGTGGCCGACGAGCTTGCGGCCCTTGACGCCGCCCAGCTCGTTGCACCATGAGGTGAAGACCTTCGCGGCGTCCGCCAGCTCCGGGTTCTTGGTGAACCCGACGTCGCTGAGGACGCCCACGCCGATCTCGTCCTTCGTGACGCCCTGGGCGGACGCCTTGGCCGGGCTCCCGGGCCCGCACACGTCCTTCAGGTCGCCGAACTCGGCCGACGCGGCCGGCGTCCGCGCCGCTCCCGCCTTCGGCTCCTCGCTGTCACCGTCGCCGCCGCGGCCGCATCCGGCGGCCAGCAGGGCGGCCGCCGCGAGCGCGGCGGCCATGGTCGTCGGCGTCCTCATTCGGGTCTCCTCCTCGGTGGGCTCCCCCGGCGGCTGGCGGAACAGGACCCTCTGGCATCCCCTTCTCGCTGGAAGGAAACTAGCTTCTCAATCAGAGAGAAGCAAGAATTCGCTTGGTCGGAGCGCAGCACCTCCGGAGCCGCCCCGACCACGCACTCCGCAGCGCGCCACCCGATCCCCGCGGCGGGACGCGCTAAGCGTCTGCTCAGCAACGATGGGAGCGTTGACGGCGCCCGCGCGGCTGTGCGAGCCTGTGCGAGAATTAAATTCTCTGATCTGAGAGTGAACCTATGCGCCTATCGCCGCTGCCGGCCGACGAGTGGGACCAGAAAGTGCGCGAGGCGCTGGCGGTCATGCTGCCCGCCGACCGCCTCGACCCGCGCGGCGCGGGCAACGCGCTGGCGACCCTCGTGCGCCACCCGCGGCTGACGAGGAAGCTGCTGCCCTTCAGCACGTACCTGCTGATGCGCTCGACGCTCCCGGCCCGGCTGCGCGAACTCGTGATCCTGCGCGTCGCGCGCCTGCACGGCTGCGCCTACGAGTGGACCGAGCACACCAAGCTCGCCGCGGACACCGGGCTGGCCCCGGACGAGATCGAGGCGGCGGGCCGCGGCGAGGCCGCGGACGAGCTGGAGAGCGCGGTACTGCGCGCCGTGGGCGAGCTCCACGAGGACTCCTGCGTTTCCGACGCCACCTGGGCCGCGCTCGGCGCCCGCCTCGACGAGCGGCAGCTCATGGACCTGGTCTTCACGGCCGGGACCTACGGCATGCTGGCGACGGCCTTCAACACCTTCGGCGTCGAGCCCGACGAGCAGGACTGAGCCGCGGCACCCGCGTCGTCGAGAATTGCATTCTCAGTGGTCGAGAAGCTAGATTCCATACATGGCGCACGACCATGGCTTCCATCCGGTCCGGATCACACGGGTCATCGACGAGACGGCCGACGCGCGGACCTACGCGCTCGACGCGGCCTTCGGCTACCGGGCCGGCCAGTTCCTCACCTTCAGGGCCTGCGGCACTCTGCGCAGCTACTCGATGTCGAGTTCGCCGGACACCGACACCGAGCTGAGGACGACCGTGAAGCGGGTGCCGGGCGGCCTGGTCTCCAACTGGATGCTCGACAACCTCGGCCCCGGCGACATCGTCGAGGTCACCCGCCCGGCCGGGACGTTCTGCCTCCGGGAGACGCCGGTCCCGCTGGTGGCCTTCTGCGGGGGCAGCGGCATCACGCCGATCGCGTCCCTCGTCAAGAGCGCGCTCGCCACCACCGACCGGCGGGTCCGGGTGCTGGCGGCCGACCGGCACGCCGACGCGGTCATCTTCGGGGACGAACTCGCCGAGCTGGCCGGCCGGCATCCCGGCCGGTTCGAGATCGAGCGCCATCTGGACGCCGAGCGCGGTTTCGTCACCGACGACCGGATCCGCGGCTTCGTCGGCGCCGACCAGGACGCCGACTTCTACATCTGCGGGCCCGCCCCCTTCATGGATCTGGTCGAGCGCACGCTGCTGTCGCTGGGCGTCGATGAGGGCCAGGTCTTCATCGAGCGGTTCACGCCCGCGGACGGGGAGGCGGCGCCAGCGGGCCCCGAGAAGGAGGGGACGGTCACCATCGTCCTGGGCGGCAAGAGGAAGACGGTCCCCCAGCGTGCCGGCGAGACGCTGCTCCAGAGCGCGCGCAGGGCGGGACTCGTCCCCCCGTTCTCCTGCGAGGCCGGGAACTGCGCCACCTGCATGGCGCAGGTCACCGAGGGCGACGTCAAGATGCGCGTCAACAACGCCCTGGAGGACGACGAGGTCACCGAAGGCTGGGTGCTCACCTGCCAGGGCGAGCCGACGACCGAGCACGTCACCGTCGTCTATGAGGACTGACGTCCGACGTGCGAGCGGTGATCGTCAGGTAGCCGTCCTCGCCGGTACGAGAGAAGGGTGCATGGTCGATCTCGAAGTGGAGCAGGGGGTGGCGGTCCTCACGATCGACCGCCCGCAGGCTCGCAACGCCATCGCACTGGCCACCATGGACCAGCTGGACGAGGCGCTCGACGCGGCGGCGGGGGCCGGTGCGCTGGTCGTCCGCGGGGCGGGCGACCGGGCGTTCGTCTCGGGCGGCGACCTGAAGGAGCTCGCCGCGATCCGCACCGAGGACGAGGCGGTCGCGATGGCGCTGCGGATGCGGGGCGTCTGCGACCGGATCGCCGCCTTCCCCGCCCCGGTGATCGCCGCGCTGAACGGGCACGCGCTCGGCGGCGGCGCCGAGGTGGCGGTGGCCGCCGACATCCGGGTCGCCGCCGACGACGTCAGGATCGGCTTCACCCAGTCGACGCTGGCGATCATGCCCGCGTGGGGCGGCGCCGAGCGGCTCGCCGCGCTGGTCGGCCGGGGCCGGGCCATCCTGCTCGCGGGCGCCGGGACCGTCCTCGGCGCCGCCGAGGCGGAGCGCCTCGGACTGGTGGACCAGGTGCTGCCGCGCGCCTCGTTCGAGGAGGGATGGCGGTCGCTGGCCGCGTCGCTCGCCGGTGGCCCGGCACGCGAGATCAAGCGCGTCGTCACCGGGAACCCGGCGCCCGAGGAGGCCGCCCGCGCCTTCGCCCGGCTGTGGGTCGCCGACGAGCACTGGGACGCGGTGGAGAGGACGACGAACCGCGGGCGGTGACGTCCGGCCGAATGAGAGCTTTCCTCCCATCGATTGAGAATGATATTCTCATCCTGTCGCCCGAGGAGCGAAGGGGCCCATGGACATCGAGTTCGACGAGGACCAGAAGCTGCTGCGGCAGATGGTCCGGGAGACGGTGGAGCGGTCGCGGACGCTGCCGCAGGAGCAGCTCTGGAAGACCTACCTGGACCTGGGATGGCTCGAAGCCCCTCCGGTCGAGCTGGCGATCGTGCTCGACGAGCTCGGGTACGTCGCGGACCCGACTCCCTTCCTCGCCACGGCGACCTGGTTCGCGCCGCTCGCCGGGCGGCTGCCGGAGGGGACGGGGACGGGGGTGTGCGACGGCACCGGACGGTTCGTCCTGGACGCCGACAGGGCCGACGAGATCGCGCTGCTCACCCGCTCGGGCGTGGTCGTGGCCAAGGGATCGGACGTCGGCGCCGAACCCGTCCCGGTGTTCGATCCGACGCTCCACATGGCGCACGTCGAGGCTTCCGACCTCGTCGCCGGGATCCCGGACCTGACCCTGATGGGGCTGGCGATCACCGCGGTCGGCGCCTGCCGCCGCATCCTGGACCTCACGGTCGCGCACGTGAAGCAGCGCGAGCAGTTCGGCGTGCCGATCGGCTCGTTCCAGGCCGTCAAGCACAAGGCGGCGGACATGTACGTGGCCATCGAGCGGGCGACCGCGCTGGCGTACTACTCCGCGCTGACCATCGCCGAGGACGACCCGCGCCGCCGGGAGGCCGCGCTGATGGCCAAGGCGTCCGCGGGCGAGTGCCAGCGGATCGTGTTCGAGCACGGCTACCAGCTCTTCGGCGCCATGGGCTACACGTGGGAGAACGAGCTGCAGATCTACCTCAAGCGAGCCAAGGCCTGCGACCTGCTGCTGGGGCCCGCGTCCACGCACCGCAGGGCGCTGCTGGCGGAACGCGCGCGGGAGGGCGCCGCCGGATGAGTGGGCGCGCCGATGGCAGCGCACGCTGTTCGACGCGAACCGGCTCCTGCCGGGCAAGTCCCCATCCTCCGGGCGGAGATCACCGCTGCGCTCGGGATGAGCGAGCCGGGCTCGGGCGTGGCGCACGGCTCCCGCGCCCACCCCGCCCGCGCCCGGGTGACCGGGTCCGATCCGGCCCGCCCGATTCAGGACAGGATCTGGACGTGTCCGTCGGTGCCGTCGACGCGGATCCGCTGCCCGTCCTGGATCAGCCGGGTGGCCTGCTCCACGCCCACGACGGCGGGCAGGCCGTACTCCCGCGCGATCACCGCTCCGTGGGTCATGAGGCCGCCCACCTCCGTCACCAGCCCGGCGGCCGTGACGAACAGAGGGGTCCAGCTCGGGTCGGTGTAGGCGGTGACCAGGATGTCGCCCGCTTCGAGGTCGGCCTGCGCCATGTCCGTGACGACGCGGGCGCGGCCCTCGACGGTCCCGGCCGACACGGGGAGGCCGGTCAGCGCACCGGGCGGGACGCCGTCGCGCCGGTACCGCCCGGTGACGGCCTCGCCGTCCGAGGTGAGGACCCGGGGCGGTGTGAGCGCCTCGTACGACCGGAACGCCCGCCGCCGCTCGATGATGAGCCCGGCGTCCGCGGTGCCGGTCCGGACGACCTCGTGCAGTTCCTCGAAGCGCAGGTAGAAGATGTCGTCCCTGTCGCGCAGGACACCGGACCGGACGAGGCGCTCGGCCTCCCGCAGCAGCGCCTGCTTGTAGGCGAAGTAGCGGCTGACCATGCCGTACTTGGGGTACTCGCGGTACCCGGCGAAGGTGCGGAGGCGGTCGATCATCCGCTTGGTCTCCTCGGCCTTCCGCTCCCCGTCCGGTAGCTCGCGCAGGCGCGCCAGCAGTTCGCGCTCCTTGCGGAGCGACTCCTCGCGGCCCTCCGCGAAGCGCCGCGCGCCGGCGCCCGGCTCGAAGTTCCTGATGTTGCCGAGAAGGGTGGGGACGAGCGTCGCGGGCTCCTCGCTCCAGCGCGTCCTGGTGATGTCGATCTCGCCCGCGCAGCGCATGCCGTACCGGTCGAGGTAGTCCCGGATCGCGGCCCGCGCCTCCGGCCCGCCGGGCAGGCCGGCCAGCTCGTCCAGGAAGCCGTCGCCCTTCCGGCGCTCGTCCGCGACGCGCTCCAGGAACGCCACGACCTCCGCGTGCGGCCGGATCGTGTCCGCGACGTCGAGGAGCGCCAGGCCCATCTCCGAGGTGACGTTGTGGGGCACCGACTGCGCGAGCGCGTCGGCCGCGTTCGTCTCGCCCAGCCACTCCTCCAGGTGGTCGTTGAGCCACCAGGTCGCCTCCATCGACGCCATGATCGCCTGATGGCTCCGCGGAGCGAACAGGATGCGCTTCAGCTCGGCGAGGTCGGCGACGATGAAGTCGAGCAGCGCCGGGCCGGACAGGTCCGCGATCTCGCGCCGCAGCGCGGCGACGGACTCCTCGCTCTCCCGGATCAGCTCGGTGACCACGGCCGGATCGGTCTCGATCGCGGCGGGTGCGGTGGCGAGCGCGGCGGGCGCGGCGGCGCCGTCGCCGTCGCCGTCGTCCGGGAGCGAGCGGAGGAAGCCGGCGCGGTCCAGGACGGTCCGCAGCGCGTCGCTGATCAGCGGGTCGGCCCTCTCCGCGGTCTCCAGGAGGCTCGCGCGCCCGGCGGGCGTCGCGAGAAGGGGCGCCACGTCGACGAACAGCCGCCCGCCCGCCTCGTCCATCGGCCGCGGGGTCGTCAGCTGCCACATCGAGAGCCCCAGCGGCTTCATCGCGTCGGTCATCATCTGCTGGTGGCCGACGGAGATGTAGACGTGGTTCTCCTCGTCATCGGTCGCGGGAATGGGGAACAGCGTGGTGATCGGCCGGCTCTGCACGATGTGGACGTCGCCGCCCGCGAGGCACCACTCGATGTCCTGCGGCCGCCCGAAGTGCGCCTCGATCCGGCGGCCCAGCCGGACCAGCTCCACGACCTGCGCGTCGGTCAGGACCGGCTCCTTCCGCCGCTGCTCGTCGATCGGCGTCTCCCGGGTACCGCCCTGCGGCGACGCCTCGACCAGCCGCGGCTTGGCGGCGATCGCGCTGCCGACGACCCGGTCGTCGCGCACGGTGTAGACGTCCCCGGCGACCAGGCCGGAGACGAGCGCCTCGCCGAGCCCCCAGGCGGCCTCCACGGTGGCGACCTTCCGGTTCGAGGTGACGGGGTCCGCGGTGAACAGGATCCCGGACGCGTCCGGGACCACCATCCGCTGGACGACCACGGCCATCCGCACCTTCCGGTGGTCGAAGCCGTTGCGGCGCCGGTAGGTCACCGCCCGCTCGGTGAACAGCGAGGCCCAGCACCGCCGGACGTGCCGGAGGATCTCCGCCCGGCCCGCGATGTTCAGGTACGAGTCCTGCTGCCCGGCGAAGGACGCGGTCGGCAGGTCCTCGGCCGTCGCGCTGGAGCGCACCGCGCACGAGGCGTCCTCCCCCAGCCGCGCGAGCGCCCCGCCGATCGCCGCCACGAGGTCGTCCGGCAGCGGGAGCCCTTCAACGGCGCGGCGCACGTCGGCGCTCAGGACGCGGACCGCCTCGCGGTCGTCCGGGTCCACGCGCGACAACTCGTCGAGCCGAGCGCCGATCGACGGCGCCTCGGCCACGACCCGCTGGAAGGCGTCCGTCGTGATGACGAAGCCGTCCGGGACGCGGACGCCGTCGATGCGCCGGAGGTCGCCCAGGTGCGCCCCCTTGCCGCCGACCTCGGCGACGAGCGTCGAATCGATCTGCTCGAAGTCCATCACGTAACGCAATTCCGCTGCCCCTCGTTCGCCGGATCGGTTCGCAACGGCGGCAAGTATGAAGGACTTTTTCGCGCCTCATGAGGGCCGCTGATCTGCTATAAAGTGAAACTGGGGGCAGACGGCCGCCGCGCCGCGCGCAGCGGCCCCCGCGACACGCCGGATCAGCGGGCCTAGGGCCGGGCCGTGCGGGGACGCATGATGAGCGCCGCGACGTAGTAGGTGCACGAACCCACGCCATCATTGGCGTACGCATGAGCGGTATCGGCGGCGAAGTAGACCGAGTCGCCCTCGTGCAGATCCACGGACGTGTCGGCGATCGTCAGCCGCAGCGTGCCGGTCTCGACCACGATGAATTCGTGCGAGCCGGGAGCGTAGGCCGGGAACCGGCCCGCGTCGCATCCGGGCGGCAGCGTGGTGCGGATCCACTCGAAGTTCACGCCGGGCACGACCGGCGTGAGGATCGTCCGCCGCCACCCTCCCGGCTCGTCCACGCTGTCCTGGTCGGCGGCGCGGCGCACGACGACCCGATCGGCGTCGGGCCGGCCGACCAGGTCGGCGAGCGGCACGCCGAGCCCGTCGGCGATCCGGGAGAGCACCACGATCGTCGGCGCCTTCCGGCCGCGCTCGACCGACGACAGCATGCTCACGCTCACGTCCGCCGCCCGGGCCAGCTGCTGGAGGGTCAGCCCCTGCTCGCGCCGCAGCGCCTGGAGGCGCTCCCCCATTGCCGCAAGATCGACCATTGCTCTATGATGGCAAAAGATTCCGCTATAGAGAAGACGATGGTGTGGCCTCTCCCGAAGCGATCATCCGTCCCGCGGTCCCGGCCGATCTGGCGGCGGTGGCCGAGATCTTCGCCCACTACGTCACCGGCACCGTGATCACCTTCGAGCAGAGCCCGCCCGCCGTCGCCGAATGGCGGCGGCGGCTCGACGCGCTCGCCGGCCGGGGCCTGCCGTTCCTGGTCGCGGACGTGGACGGCGAGGTGGCCGGGTACGCGTACGCCGGTCCGTGGCGCTCCAAGGAGGCCTACCGGCGCACCGTCGAGGACTCGATCTACCTCGCTCCGGACCGGGTCGGCCTCGGGCTGGGCGGCGCCCTGCTCGGCGCCCTGCTGGACCGGTGCGCGCGGGCGGGCCTGCGCCAGATGATCGCCGTCATCGCCGACACCGGAACCGGTGCCTCCGTCGCGCTGCACAGCCGCTTCGGCTTCGCCGGCGCGGGACGCCTGGTCGGCGTCGGCTACAAGCACGGCCGCTGGATCGACACGCTGCTCATGCAGCGGACCCTGTCCCCGGAGGCGGACGTCCGAGCCGGGAGCGCGCCGGTCAGGTGACCGCCTGGACGAGGTAGAGCGCGGCCAGCGCGGTGGCCAGCAGTCCCAGCGTGAGCCGCAGCGCGGTCTCGGGGAGCCGGGGTTGCAGGCGGGCCCCCGCGTACCCGCCGACCAGACCACCGAGGCCGCAGGTCAGGCCGAGGGCCCAGTCGGGGGCGATGTCGCCGTGGGCGGTGAGGGAGAGCGCGGCATAGGCGGAGGCGCCGGTCACCGAGGTCAGGAACGTGGACGCGAGCGCGGCGGGCGCGACCTCGGTGATGGGCATGCCGCGGCCCGCGAGGATGGGGCCGAGGAGGGAACCGCCGCCGATGCCGTAGATCCCGCCGATGGTGCCGACCCCCAGCGCCAGGGTCGTGACGAAGCGCGTCGACGGCCGGCCGGCGTGGTCCTGCGGCGGGCGCAGGGTCCGGGCGCACAGCCACAGGCCCAGCGGGAGCAGCAGCGCGGCGACCAGGGCGCGGAAGACGGCCGGGCCGGGGACGGCGTAGACCCGGATGAGGGCTCCGGCGACGACGCCGGGAAGGGTCCCCGCGACCAGCAGCCGGGTGAGTGGGCCGGCGAGCGTTCCCTGGCGGTGGTAGCGGACCAGGGCGCCGGGACCGGCGACCACGTTGAACAGCAGGTTGGTCGGGGTGACGGCGGGACTCGGGACGTGCAGCAGGCTGAGCTGGACCGGCAGCAGGAACACCGCGCCCGACACCCCGACCGGCGCGGTCGCCATCGCGATCAGCGCGCCGGCGGCGAAGCCGAGCAGTTCGGCCTGCCCGGTCACGTTCTCGGCTCGGACGTCACTGGGCCACGCCTCCCCTGCGGGCCGGCGTTCCACCGGCGGCGATCGCGGCGGTCCGGGCCGACCGCCGCTGCGCCATGCTCACACGTCCCGTGCGCGCCGCGTCCACCGGCCCCGGGGTGGAGCGCGGCGGCGGCCGGACCACATCTGCATCCTTGATGCAGATGCGAACTATTTGCAATAGTGGCGGCATGACCTACACGCTTCCCGATCTCCCTTACGACTACGCCGCCCTTGAACCCGCCATCACGGGCGAGATCCTGGAGCTGCACCACTCCAGGCACCACGCCGCCTACGTCAAGGGCGCCAACGACACGCTGGAGAAGCTGGCGGAGGCCCGCGACAAGGAGCAGCTCGGCGGGCTGGTCGGGCTGGAGAAGACGCTGGCGTTCAACCTGTCCGGGCACGTGCTGCACACGATCTTCTGGGACAACCTGTCCCCGGACGGCGGCGACCGCCCCGACGGTGAGCTCGGCGCCGCGATCGACGAGCACTTCGGCTCCTTCGAGGCGTTCAAGAAGCAGCTCACCAGCGCGACCGCGACCGTCCAGGGCTCCGGCTGGGGCGTGCTGGGCTGGGAGCCGCTCGGGCGGCGCCTCATCGTCCAGCAGGTCTACGACCACCACGGCAACGTCGGCATCGGCGCCACGCCCCTGCTGGTCTTCGACGCCTGGGAGCACGCCTACTACCTGCAATACCGCAACGTCCGCCCCGACTACGTCGAGAAGCTCTGGGACCTGGTCAACTGGAACGACGTCGCCGCCCGCCTGACCGCGGCCAAGGGCGGCTGACGCCAGAGGCGGAGGACCCGCGCGGGTCCACACGAACCGCGGCGCTCACCAGGCCGGGATCATGCTCAGAACACGTTCCCTCACGGCCCGGTGGGCGCCGCTTCGCGTCCCCGTACCGAGGACGCCACCACCCTAGACCGCGTGGCCGGCCTTGAACGCCGCCACCGCTCACGTTCGTAAGCGTTCCTTGCGCACTGTCGCACGAACGGTGTCCGCGTCTAGTCAGCGCCGATCAATCGCCCACCTGCGAACTTGTCGTCCCGCCGCTACTCCCGGACGTGAGCGGCGACCTACGGTGAGGCCACGCTGATCATCACCTGACGGCGTGACGAGGCTCCTGCCCGCCATGACGGCCTCGTTCCCACCCCCGCCGAATGGAGCGATCCATGTCCGACTTGAGCCGCCGGACCCTGCTCGCCGGAGCCGCCGCCACCGCCGGGCTGGCCGCCGCCGGGACCTCGCGGCGCCCGGCCCGCGCCGCCGCGCGGACCCGGATCCCCGTGACCCGCTCGGAGGAGCGGGTCGTGATCGTCGGATCCGGGTTCGGCGGCGGCGTGACGGCCCTGCGGTTCGCGCAGGCGGGGGTGCGGTGCCTGGTCCTGGAGCGCGGCGTCTGGTGGCGCACCGGGCCGAACGCCGAAACGTTCCCGCACGCCACGTCCCCCGACAAGCGGATGTTCTGGCTTGGGTCGACCCCGACCATCTTCGGCATCTCGGCCGATCCGTTCGAGCACTACACCGGGCTGCTGGAGCAGGTGCCCGGCAACGGCATGGACATGATCGTCGCCGCGGGCGTCGGCGGCGGATCGCTCATCTACCAGGGCATGAGCCTGCAACCCAGCGAGAGCGTCTTCAACGCCACCCTGCCCGAACGGCTCGACTACGCCCGCATGGACAGCGTCTACTACCGGCGCGTCGCGCGGATGCTGAGGCTCCAGACGGCCCCGGACGAGCTCGTCGGCAGCACGACCTACAAGCCCGCGCGCATGTTCGCCGCGGACGTCCGGCGCGCCGGCTACACGGTCGAGAAGATCCCGATGCCGATCGACTGGTCCTACGCGCTGCGCGAGCTGAAGGGCGAGATGAAGCCGTCCTACACCAACGGGGACTGCGCGCTCGGGGTCAACAACGGCGGCAAGCACTCGGTGGACGTCACCTACATCGCCGCCGCGCAGGCGACCGGCCTGGTGACCGTCGCGACGCAGCACAACGTCACCGACGTCGCCATGGCGCCGGACGGGCGGTGGGAGGTGCACGCCGACCGCATCGGCACCGACGGCACCGTGCTCGAAAAGAAGATCATCACCGCGCAGGCGCTCGTCATGGCCGCCGGGACGGCCGGGACCACCAGGCTGCTGATGCGCGCCTCGGCCAAGGGCGCCATCCCGGACATGCCCGACGGCCTCGGCTCCGGCTGGGGGTCGAACGGCGACCGCATCTACGTCTGGACGGACTTCGCCGACGACTTCGGCGTCCCGCAGGGCGGCCCCGTCGTCTACGGCAGCAAGGAGTGGGACGACCCGGCCACCGCGAACACGGTCATCCAGGCGTCCCTGCCGCCGCTGCCGGTCAACCTGCGCTCCACCATGATCGTCGGTTACGGCGTGAGCGCGGGGCGGGGCCGGTTCGTCTACGACTCCAGGAAGGACGACGCCGTCCTCCAGTGGCCCAAGGGCGCCGACGACCCCCTCTACCGGCGCATCGACGAGCGCGTCACCAGGATCACCGGGTCGTCGTCGATGCTGGTCGACACGACCGGGGCGTACCCGTCGACCTGGCATCCGCTCGGCGGCGCGTCCATGGGGACGGTCTGCGACCTCTCCGGGCGGGTCGCGGGGCACCGCGGCCTCTACGTCCTGGACGGCGCGCTGCTGCCCGGCACCACCGCCGCCTGCAACCCGTCGATGACGATCGCCGCGGTCGCCGAGCGGGCCACCGACGACCTGGTCGCCAACGACGCGGGCACCGTCTTCTGACACCGTTCCCTGACGCGGTGCCGCGGCGCGTCATGGACGGCGGCCGGCCGGACGACTACGCTAACGTACTAGTTCGTCCATAAAGGGAGGCGTGCCGCGGCATGCGCAGGTCCATCGCCACCGTGTCGCTCAGCGGGTCGCTGGCCGACAAGCTGACCGCCATCGGCGCCGCCGGGTTCGACGGTGTGGAGATCTTCGAGAACGACCTGGTCTCCAGCGACATGGCCCCGGAGGACGTGCGCCGGCGCGCGGCCGACCTCGGGCTCGCGATCGAGCTGTACCAGCCGTTCCGGGACTTCGAGGCGGTCCCGCCGGACCGCCTCGCGGCGAGCCTGCGGCGGGCGGAGCACAAGTTCGCCGTGATGGAGCGGCTCGGCGCCACGCGGCTGCTGGTCTGCTCGAACGTCTCCCCCGCCGCGGTCGATGACGACGAGCTGGCCGCCGAGCAGCTCCGCCTCCTCGCGGAGCGGGCCGCCGAGCACGGGATCCGCGTCGCCTACGAGGCGCTGGCGTGGGGCCGGCACGTGAACGACGTCATGCACGCCTGGCGGATCGTGCGGGCGGCCGACCACCCGGCGCTCGGCCTGTGCCTGGACAGCTTCCACATCCTCGCCCGGGACGCCGACCCGTACCCCGTCGAGACGATCCCCGGCGAGAAGATCTTCTTCCTCCAGCTCGCCGACGCGCCGTCCCTGCCGATGGACGTCCTGTACTGGAGCCGGCACTACCGCTGCTTCCCCGGGCAGGGGGACCTGGACGTGGCCGGGCTGGTGCGGCACGTGCTGCGGACCGGCTACGCGGGCCCGCTGTCGCTGGAGGTGTTCAACGACATCTTCCGGCAGGCGGCGGCGATGCGCACCGCCCGGGACGCCATGCGGTCGCTCATCGCCCTGGAGGAGCGGGTCGGCTCCCCCGCCGCGCCGGCGGGCTCCGCGGTGCCGCCGCGTCCCGTCGTGCCGAGCGGTTTCGCGTTCGCCGAGCTGGCCGTGCCGGAGAAGGCCGAGGTGAGCGGGGTGCTCGGCGCGCTCGGCTTCGTCCGGACGGGGACGCACCGCGGCAAGCCCGTGGAGCTGTGGGAGCAGGGGGAGGCGCGCGTCCTGCTGAACAGCGGCGCGCCGGACGGCGCGGACGGGCCGGTCCTCAACGCGATCGGGCTGGAGACCCCCGACCCCGCCGCCTCGGTCAAGCGCGCGGAGGCGCTGCTGTCCCCCGTCCTGCCGCGGCTGCGCGACCCGGACGACGCGCCGCTGGACGCCGTGGCCGCGCCCGACGGCACGGAGCTGTTCTTCTGCCGCACCGCGCGTCCGGACCACCTGAGCTGGACCGCCGACTTCTCCAAGAACCGGCGGGACGCCGCGAGCGCTGTGAGCGCCGCGGGCGCAGCGGGCGAGATCACCCACATCGACCACATCGCGCTGACCCAGCCGTGGCACCACCTCGACGAGGCGTCCCTGTTCTACCGCAGCGTGCTCGGGCTGCGCCCGCACGAGAGCCTGGAGCTCCCCGATCCCTACGGGCTGCTGCGCAGCCGGGCGATGTCCACCGAGGACGGGCGGGTCCGGATGGCGCTCAACGTCGCCTACGTCGGCGCCCATGACGGCGGCCCGGACGTGGGGTGGCAGCACGTGGCGCTGGCCAGCCGCGACATCGCGGCCACGGCCCGCCGGATCCGCGCGGCCGGGCACGAGCCCCTGGCCGTCCCCGGCAACTACTACGACGACCTGGAGTCCCGCCACGACCTGGGGGCGGAGCGGCACCGGCTGCTCCGGGAGCTCGGGCTGCTCTACGACCGGGACGAGCACGGCGAGTTCCTGCACTTCTACACGGTCACGACGGGCCGGGTCTTCTTCGAGGTCGTCCAGCGGGTCGGCGGGTACCGCGGTTACGGGGCCGTCAACGCGCCGGTGCGGCTGGCCGCCCAGCACGCCCGCCCGTCCCGTCCGGGCTGAGGCCGCGCGCCGCGCGAGGGCCCG
>NZ_CAACUY010000124.1 GCF_900659615.1 Actinomadura fibrosa
CTCGGACGCCGGGACGGCCGGCGCCTCGCCGCGCCCGCCCGGCCGGGCCCGCGCCGCTCGGGCGCGCCCTGTCGATGATCGAGCCGCCTTCCGCGAAGGATCACCGCCGGAAGGCCGCTCGAAACATTAACAGGGCGCGCCGAGTGCCCGGTGCGGCGCCCACCGGGTGACCCACCGGACCGCCCGCCCAGCTCGCCCGCCCGGTCGCCCCGCCTGGACGTCCACCGGTCGTCCCGCCGGGTCGGCTCACCGGGATGCGAGCACCGCCCGCCGCCGAATATCGTCACTGGATATGAGCGAACACTTTGACGTCGTGGTCCTGGGCGCGGGCCCGGGTGGATATGTCGCCGCGATCCGGTCGGCACAGCTCGGGCTGAAGACGGCGATCATCGAGGAGCGGTACTGGGGCGGGGTCTGCCTCAACGTCGGATGCATCCCCTCGAAGGCGCTGCTGCGCAACGCGGAGCTGGCGCACATCTTCAGCACCGAGCAGGAGAAGTACGGGATCAAGGTCGAGGGGCAGGTCTCCTTCGACTACGGCAAGGCGTACCAGCGCAGCCGCGAGGTGTCGGACAAGCTCGTCAAGGGCGTCCAGTTCCTGATGAAGAAGAACAAGATCACGTCCTATGACGGGCGCGGCACGTTCACCGACCCGAACACGCTCCAGGTCGCGCGGGGCGACGGGTCGAGCGAGACGGTGACCTTCGACCACTGCATCATCGCCGCGGGCGCGCACACCAAGCTGCTGCCGGGCACGTCGCTGTCGGAGCGGGTCGTCACCTACGAGGAGCAGATCCTCAGCTCCGAGCTGCCGGAGAGCATCGTCATCGCCGGCGCGGGCGCCATCGGCGTGGAGTTCGCCTACGTCCTGCACAACTACGGCGTCAAGGTCACGATCGTCGAGTTCCTCGACCGGATGGTCCCGAACGAGGACGCCGACGTGTCCAAGGAGCTGGCGAAGCGCTACCGCAAGCTCGGCGTGGACGTCCTGACCTCCACCCGGGTGGACGCGATCGACGACTCGGGCGACAAGGTCAAGGTCACCGTCACTGGCAAGGACGGCTCCCAGCAGGTCATCGAGGCCGACAAGGTGCTCCAGGCCATCGGCTTCCAGCCGAACGTGGAGGGCTACGGGCTGGAGAAGACCGGGGTCCGGCTGACCGACCGCGGCGCCATCGACGTGGACGGCCGCTGCCGCACGTCCGTCCCGCACATCTTCGCCATCGGCGACGTGACCGCCAAGCTGATGCTCGCGCACGCCGCCGAGGCCATGGGCATCGTCGCCGCCGAGACGATCGCCGACGCGGAGACGATGGAGCTCGACTACGTCATGATCCCCCGCGCGACGTACTGCCAGCCGCAGGTCGCGAGCTTCGGCTGGACGGAGGCGCAGGCGAGGGAGCAGGGCTTCGACGTCAAGACCGCGAAGTTCCCCTACAGCGCGAACGGCAAGGCGCTCGGCATGGGCGAGGGCGACGGCTTCGTGAAGGTGGTCAGCGACGCGAAGTACGGCGAGATCCTCGGCGCCCACATGATCGGCCCGGAGGTCACCGAGCTGCTGCCGGAGCTCACCCTGGCCCAGCAGTGGGACCTGACCGTCCACGAGGTGGCGCGCAACGTCCACGCGCACCCGACGCTGGGCGAGGCCGTGAAGGAGGCCGTGCACGGCCTCGCCGGCCACATGATCAACCTGTAGCGGCGGCGGCGTGCTCGCCCGCCCGGCGAGCACGCCCGCACTCCCGCGGCGGCCGGTGCGGCGGCGCGCAACGAATCGCCGCGCCGGGCCGAAAGGCGCAACGAAACACCAGGTCAGCGCAAGGACGGCGGATCGACGCGCCGCCGCGGCGTTCCTAGGCTTTCGATCACGTGGTCCACGTGGTCCTGACCCTTCGGACGCCTCCTGGAGAAGCGCATGACCGTCCTGCCGGCGACGGAGCCGGGCCCCGCCTCCGACGAGCCGGGCGCCGCCCTCGCACCGAGCCCCGTCCTCGCGACGAGCCCTGTCTTCGCGACGAGCCCCGTCCTCGCACCGGGCGCCCTTCCGCTCCCCGGCGCCGTCCCGGAGCGGACGGCGCTGCGGCGGCACTACCTGATGTGCCGTCCCGAGCACTTCGCCGTCAGCTACGCGATCAACCCGTGGATGGATCCGGTGGCGGGCGCCGACGCGTCCCGCGCGGTCGCGCAGTGGGAGGAGCTGCGCGCCGCCTACCTCGCGCTCGGCCACGAGGTGAGCCTGATCGACCCGATCGAGGGCCTGCCCGACATGGTGTTCGCGGCCAACGGCGCGCTCGTCGTCGGCGGACGGGCCTACGGCGCCCGGTTCAGGCATCCGGAGCGCCACGCCGAAGGTCCCGCGTACGCGGCGTGGCTGCGGGCGAACGGGTTCCCGGACGTGCTGGAGCCGGAGCACACCAATGAGGGCGAGGGCGACTTCCTCACGCTCGACCACGTGATCCTCGCCGGGACGGGGTTCCGCACCGACGTGGCGGCGCACCAGGAGGCGCAGGAGTTCCTGGGACGCCCGGTCGTGACGCTGCGCCTGGTCGACCCGCGCTTCTACCACCTCGACACGGCCCTGTTCCCGCTCGGCGGCGACAACGTCGCCTACTACCCGGGCGCATTCTCGCCGGGCAGCCGCGCGGTGCTGGAGCGGCTGTTCCCGGAGGCCGTCCTCGCGGACGAGGCCGACGCGGCGGTGCTCGGCCTGAACGCGGTCTGCGATGGACGCAACGTCGTCATCAACGCCGAGGCGACGGGCCTGGCCAGGACGCTGCGGGAGCACGGCTACGAGCCGTTCCCCGTGGACCTGTCCGAGCTCCGCAAGGCGGGCGGCGGCCCCAAGTGCTGCACGCTGGAGCTGCGTCCCGCCGCCTGAGCGACGGGGTTTAGGAGGTCGCGGCGGCGAGGCGGCGGCGGGCCAGGCGGCGGGTGCGCAGGACGCCCGCCACGCCGATCGCCCAGATGAGCGCCTGGACGGTCCAGGCGGCGCGGAAGGCCTCGGGCGTGAACGCGTTGCCAGGCGACAGCGCGTCCAGTACGACGCCGATCAGCAGGATCGTGACGAGCGCGGCGACGAAGCCGCCGACGTTGACGATGCCGGTCGCGGTGCCCTGCCGGGCGGGCGGGTTGAACGTGCGGGCGAAGTCGAACCCGATCATCGCGCCGGGGCCGCCGAGGGCGACGCAGAGCACGAGCAGGACCAGCAGCCAGGACGGCGCGGGCGGCGGCCAGGCCAGGGTCGCCGCCCACGCCGCGGCGTTGGCCGCGACGATGCCGAGGACGAGCCGCGAGCGGCGCAGCGGGTAGCGGGCGACGAGCCGTCCGACGAGCGGTCCGGACACCACGTTGGCCAGCACGAACAGGGTCAGCAGCGTGGACGCGGCGGCGGGCTCCATCCCCTGGCCGGAGACCAGGTAGGGGTAGCCCCACATCAGCGCGAACGTGTTGGACGAGAACTGGGTCACGAAGTGCGTCCACAGGCCGAGGCGGGTGCCCGGGTGGAGCCAGGCCGCGACCAGGTTGCGGCCCACCTCGCGCAGCGGGAGCGAGGCGGCGCGGGTGCCGCCGGGCGGCGCGTCCCGCAGCACGGCCATGGCGAGCACGCCGACGAGGACGCCGAGCGCGGCGGCGGAGCCGAACGCGGTGCCCCAGCCGGGCCCGTGCAGCAGCGCGACGAGCGGGACCGCGCTGAGCACCTGCCCGAACTGGCCGAGGAGCCCGGTGAGCTGGGTCACGATGGGCACCTGCCGGCCGGGGAACCAGGTCGCGACGATGCTGAGCACGCTGATGAACGTCATCGCGTCGCCCGCGCCGACCATGACGCGGGCGGCGACGGCCGTGCCGACGCCGGTGGAGACGGCCATCAGCGCCTGGCCGGCGGCCATGAGCAGCGCGCCGCCCGCGATCATCCAGCGCGGGCCGATCCGGTCGAGCAGCAGCCCGACGGGGATCTGAAGGCCGGCGTAGACGAGGAGTTGCAGGACGGTGAAGGTCGCGAGGATCCCGGCGGACGCGTCGAAGCGGTGCACGGCGTCCACGCCGGCGACGCCGAACGAGGTCCGGTGGAGGACCGCCACGACGTACGCGAGCACGCCCACGGCCCACAGGACCCAGGCGAGCGGCGCGGCTTTCGGACGGTCGTTCCGGACCTCTGCGGCATTTTCGGCACTTTGGACGGTCTGCACGAAATATCACTTTAGGTCACAGCGGCAAACGGCTCCCGGCCTAGGGTGGGCGGCATGAGAGCGGGTGTGAGCGCGGAGAAGTGGCGCGAAGTCCGGGCCGAGCTCAACGCCGGACGGGCCAGGCTGGGACGGATCGCGAGCGACCTGTACCCCGATGCTCCCCGCGTCGCCGGGACGCCGCTGCTGTGCCGTCCCGAGTGGATCCCGCCTGCCCCGCTCCCCCTGGAGTCGATCCGGCTGGCATGGGACGCCCGGCCCGTCCCGCCCCCGGTCGCGGACCCGTCCGACGGTCTGCCGCCGGGCCACCGCACCTACGCCGACGCCATCGCGGCCCTCGCCCCGCCCGCCGTGTTCGAGGACCGGCCCAGCTACCGGCTCCTCGACGCGGCCCCGCCCGTCCTGCGGTTCGGCCCCGCGCGGTACTTCGACGGCGTGAACGTCGGCGAGGCCGTCGCCCACGAGCTCGCCGCCCGGGAGGCGTCCGCGGACGGGTTGCCGCTACGGGAACGGGTCGGCGACCCCTGCGACCTCACCCGGCGGACGGCGCTGTGCGCGATCACGACGCTGACCGTCACGACGTCCGGCTCCTACGTGCTGCACCGGCGCGATCCGGCGAAGGTCGCGCACGCCGGCGGGCTGTACCAGGTGATGCCGGTCGGCGTCTTCCAGCCGCTGAACGGCGGGCCCGCGGACCTGGACCTGTGGCGGTGCATGGTCCGCGAGTACGCCGAGGAGCTGCTCGGCGGGGACGAGGAGTACGGCGAGGACTTCGTCCAGGAGGAGTGGCCCTTCCACAGGGAGCTGACGGCGGCCCGGGCGCGGGGCGACGTGCGCGCCCACTTCCTCGGCCTCGGCGTGGACCCGCTGACCTTCGCGCTCGACCTGCTCACCGCGGTGGTCGTCACGGACGGCGCGTTCGCCGACCTGTTCGGCGGGCTCGTCACGACGAACGACGAGGGCGAGGTGACGATGGCGCCCTTCGGCGGGCCGGTGCCGGAGCCCATGCAGCCCGCGGGCGCCGCCGCGCTCGAACTCGCGCGGCGGCACCGTGGGCTGCTGGGGATCGGTACCGCCTCCGCGGTCACGCCTCCGAGCCCCTGAGGGCACCGTCAGGCGGGCTCCTCGCTGAGGGCCTTGAGCTCGTCCAGCGCGTCGACGAGGTGGTCCATGATCTCGGACGGGTCCGGGACGAGGTCGCGGCAGGCGACGATGCCGATGTCCACCGTGCCGTCGTAGGAGAACACGGTGATGTTGAGGCCGCCGGTGACGTCCGTCACCACCGAGATCGGGTAGTAGCCGAGCACCCGGGCGCCGCACAGGTAGAGCGGGAACTGCGGGCCGGGCACGTTCGAGATGATCAGGTTGATCGGGCGCAGCGAGATCGACGGCGCGGCCTGCATCGCGAGGCGGGTGACGGGCCCGGCGATCGGCGCGGGGACGATCCCGCTCAGCTCCCGCACCCAGCTCCCCGAGGACGCGGCGAACCGCCGCTTGACGAGGGCCATGTCGCGGCGCACCGCCGCGAACCGCCCGGCGGGGTCGGGGATGTGCGTGGCCAGCGGCGCCGCCATGATCGAGACCTGGTTGCCGGTGTCGGCGTCGTCGCCGCCGCGGCGCAGCGACACCGGGACGCCCGCGACGAGCGGGCGGTCGGGCAGCTCGCCGCGCTTGTCCAGCCACTGCCGCAGCGCGGTCGCGCACAGCGCCATGACGACGTCGTTGACGCTGCCGCCGAGGTGCTCGCGCACCTTCTTGAGCTCCGCCAGCGGCAGCTCGCCGCAGGCGACGGCGCGGTGCCGGCCGATCGGCAGGTTGAACGGCGTGGGCGGCGCGCTCATCCGGGGCGCCGGCGGGATCTCCTCGCGGCGGAGCGCGCCCTGCACGACCGACGACATCAGCCCGACGCCGGGGATCGCGGAGACGCCGGGGATCTCGTCGAGGTAGGGGGCGGTGCGCGCGACCGACAGCGCCGTCCGGACGGGGTGCGTCGCGGCCTTCAGCAGCCCCGTGCCGAGCATGCTGAGGAGCCGGGGCGCCCGCGCCGGCGCCGCGTCGTCGGCGGGCAGCTCGCGGGGCTCGGGCGTCAGGTCCAGCAGCGCGGCGAGCGTCTCGGCGGCCATCACCCCGTCGATGGCGGCGTGGTGGACCTTCACGTAGACGGCGGCGCGGCCGCCCTCCAGCCCCTGGATGATCACCAGTTCCCAGAGCGGGCGCGAGCGGTCGAGCGGCTGCTCGTGCAGCATCGCGACCGTGTCGGCGAGCTGGCGCTCGTCGCCGGGCGCGGGCAGCCCGATCTCGAAGATGTGCCGGACCGGGTCGAAGCCGGGATCGTCCTCCCAGTACGGGCGGTCGAGGCCGAGCGGCACCTGGACGAGGCGCTGCCGGAGCGGGCGCGCGGCGAGGTGGGCGCGGGAGCGGATGAGGTCGGCCATCATCGCGACGGTGAGCCGGCCGCCGGGGCAGGAGGCCGGGTCCAGGACGCCCAGCCCGGCGATGTGCGGGTGGGTGTTCCCGGTCTCGGCGTTGAGGAAGGTGACGTCCACGGTGGTCAGCTGGCTCATGCTCTCGTCCCGTCCGTCGTCTCGCGCCTGCCCTTACCTCCTAGGAGGTATGCGGTACGGCCGAGTAGGTCAACGAGGGAGGAAGGGAAGTAACGCCGACTTAACGGGGCGTTTCACCCGGTTCATCTGCCGCTATCGGAACCGCTTGTAAAGTTTCCTTCTTCTTCCGTCCTGATGTGGTCAGAAAACTTCACAGCCGTGATCAAGCACCGGTTCCGCGGACGATTCCATGATCGTCCGGTTAGGGTGGTGCGCCATGACGGCACGACCACTCCCGGAGATCGTCGAGGCGGGCTGGGCGACCGCGCTGCAACCGGTCGCCGGGACGATCGCCGCGGCCGGCGACTGGCTGCGCGCCGAGGTCGCCGCCGGCCGCCGCTACCTGCCCGCGGGCAACCTGATCCTGCGCGCCTTCACCCAGCCGTTCGACCAGGTGCGGGTGCTGATCGTCGGGCAGGACCCGTACCCCACCCCGGGCCACCCGGTCGGCCTCAGCTTCTCGGTCGCGCCGGACGTCCGGCCGCTGCCCGCCAGCCTCGTCAACATCTTCCGCGAGTACTGCGACGACCTCGGGTACCCGCAGCCGTCCAACGGCGACCTCACCCCGTGGACCGAGCAGGGCGTCCTGCTGCTCAACAGGGCGCTCACGGTCATGCCCGGCAAGCCGAGCTCGCACCGCGACAAGGGCTGGGAGCAGGTCACCGAGCAGGCCATCCGCGCCCTCGTCGCCCGGAACCGCCCGCTGGTCGCGATCCTGTGGGGACGCGACGCCCGCAACCTCAGGCCGATGCTGGGCGACACCCCGTGCATCGAGTCCCCGCATCCGAGCCCGCGGTCGGCCGACGGCGGCTTCTTCGGGTCCCGGCCCTTCAGCCGCGCCAACCAGCTCCTCGAAAAGCAGGGCGCCGCCCCCGTCGACTGGAAGCTGCCCTAAGCGGGGGTCAGTCCTCGGGGAGGCGGCGCACCAGCGCCGCGAACTCGCCGGACCCCTCGGCGTCCGCGGTCGACGTGAGGGGCGTCAGCCGCCGCTCGCCGTGGCTCCAGTAGACCCCGGCGGCGCACGGGTCGTCCGCGACGGCGTGCATCTCCCGCACGACGTCCGCGAAGACGGGCAGCACCTCCAGCACGGCGGACGAGGTGATCGGGTAGAGCAGCAGCGTGCTGTGGCACGGGACGCCGACCAGCGCGCCGTGCGCGTTCGGGCCGGGCAGGAACTGGTCGACCTCGCTGAGCAGCGCCGACAC
This sequence comes from Actinomadura fibrosa, assembly GCF_900659615.1. GTDB lineage: Bacteria > Actinomycetota > Actinomycetes > Streptosporangiales > Streptosporangiaceae > Spirillospora > Spirillospora fibrosa. Next base: position 7,990 of record NZ_CAACUY010000124.1, read on the forward strand.
GTACCGGCTGCCCGGCTTGGTCACCACGCGGACGTCGCGTCCCGGCAGCAGCGGCTGGTCGTGGACGGCCACGTCGGCGAGCTCGCGGTCGTGCGTGTTCGTCATCACGTAGCCGAGCTTGCGCAGCCCGAGCAGCCCGGCCCGCGCCTTGGTCAGCGGACCCCCGTACCGCGGGTGCTCGATCATCACCATCGCGTCGAAGTGGTCGCCGGCGGGCACCACCACGAGGCCCTCCCGGTCGCCCGGCGCGAGCTTCGGCACGATGCGCAGCCGCAGCAGCTCCCGGACGTCACCGAACAGCTCCATCTCCCCTACCGCCAGGAAGGCGCGGTCGCCGACCTCGCGGACCCACTCGTCCACCACCCGGGGCCACGCCGAGCGCGGCTCGCGGGCGCAGCGCTCCAGCACCGTCCAGCTGGAGGCCCGCGCCTCCGACGCCCCGACGGGCAGCACCACCTCGGAGGTGCCGGAGTCGAACCAGGCGCTGGGCGCCAGGGCGGGCAGCACGTCGCGGATGAGCGCGTGCACGTCCGCCGCCGCGTCCAACGGTTCCATGTTGCTCATCCCCCTTCGCCGATCACGTCACAACCCAACCTTCTCAGAGTTCCGGCCGGTTGTGTGATCCATCGCGAGTCCTGCGCCCCGCTCGCTGATCATGGACGGCTCAAGTACGGTGCATCCATGTCCGAAATCGTGTACCCGCCGGTGATCAAGACGGCTCTCGGTGTGTTCAAGGCCCTGAACATCAAGTTCCGTCTGGAGGGGACCGACCGCATCCCCGCGACCGGTGGCGCGGTGCTGGTGAGCAACCACGTCAGCTACCTCGACTTCATCTTCGCCGGCCTCGCCGCGCACCCGGCCGGGCGGCTGGTGCGCTTCATGGCCAAGAAGGAGATCTTCGACAACCGGATCGGCGGGCCGCTGATGCGAGGCATGCATCACATCCCCGTCGACCGGCAGGCCGGCGCCTCGTCCTACGCGGCGGCGCTGAAGGCGCTCAAGAGCGGCGAGATCGTCGGCGTCTTCGCGGAGGCGACGATCAGCCGCTCGTTCACGGTCAAGGACATCAAGAGCGGCGCGGTGCGCATGGCGGTCGCCGGCAAGGTGCCGCTCATCCCGATCGCGATCTGGGGCCCGCAGCGGCTCTGGACGAAGGGCCGCAAACGCAGGCTCCTCCAGCGCAACGTCCCGGTGACGATCCTCGTCGGCGAGCCGATGTACCCCAAGCGCGGCGACGACTACGAGCAGGTCACCGTGGAGCTGCGCGCCCGGATGTCGGAGCTGCTGGAGAAGGCGCAGCGCGAGTACCCGGACGTCCCCACCGCGGACGACGCGTGGTGGCAGCCCGCCTACCTCGGCGGCTCCGCGCCGACCCCCGAGGAGGCCGAGAAGCTCGACCTGGAGGAGGCGGAGGCCCGCAAGGCGGCCCGCGAGGCCAGGCAGGCCGCACAGGCCGAGCAGACGGTGGAGGCCACGAAGACCGAACAGGCCGCGAAGACCACGCAGGCCGAGCAGGCGACGCAGCCCGCGCAGCCCACGAACACCGAGCAGGTCGAGCAGGTCGAGCAGGCGGCGCAGGTCGAGCGGGCCTCAGGAGCCGAGCGGGCCGCCGACGCACAGCCGGTCGCCGACGCGCAGCCTGCCGTTGACGCGAAGCCGGCCGCCGACGCGCAGCCGGTCGGTGGGGCGCACTTGTCCGGTGACGCGCGGCAGGACGGTGCGGCGCAGCCGGCCGGTGACGCGCAGCAGGCCGATGGCGCGAAGCGGCCCGGTGACGGAAAGCCGGGCGGCGACGCCGGGCGGGCCGAGGGCGGTGCCTGACGGGAACGGCACGCGTCGGCTCGGCTAATTCGGTGGACGGCGTCCGCCGCCGCGCCTGATGATCAGTGCCATGACCATGTCGCAGGAAAGGCCGCAGGACGTCCTGCACCTCGTCGAGCCCCGGGACGGCAGCACCGGTCCCGGGGCCGGCCCGGTGCTGCCCGTGGTCTTCAACCTCAGCGACAACAACTCGCCCGCGGACGTGATGGACGTCCTGTCGCTGCGGCCGTTCGCGTCCGGTGAGCAGCCCTGGTCGCGGTCCACGCGGCTCGACCACGTGCGGGAGGACGCGCCGCTGCGTCCCGACCGCGCGCGGGTGGTGCGCGTCGCCCACGAGAAGGGCAAGGAGTCGGTGCTCGCGGAGGGCGACGGCTGGACGCTGCTGACCAACCGGTGGAAGAACGGCGCCGCCTACCTGGCCGTGTCCGCGGTCACCGACGAGCTGGCCGAGGCGATCCTCGACGAGTCGGTGAAGGACGCGACGGAGCCGCCGAAGACCGACGAGACCAACGTCGAGATGGGCTTCTGGCACATGGGGCCGCACGGTCCCGTCCGCACCGAGCGCGCGATCTCCGCCGACGCGTGGCAGGACATCCGCGGCAACTACACCGCGCCGGTCGCCGAGGCGCTCGACGCGGTGATGGGCCTCACCCGCGAGCAGGTGTCGGGACGGCTCCTGCTGCTGCACGGGCCGCCCGGCACCGGCAAGACCACCGCGCTGCGCGCCCTCGCCCGCGCCTGGAACGGCTGGTGCCAGGCCGACTGCGTCCTCGACCCCGAGTCGCTGTTCGGCACGCCGAGCTACCTGATGGAGGTCGCGGTCGGCGACGACGAGGACGAGAACCGCCGCTGGCGGCTGCTCATCCTGGAGGACTGCGACGAGCTGATCCGCGGCGAGGCGAAGGCGTCCACGGGGCAGGGGCTGTCGCGGCTGCTGAACCTCACCGACGGCATGCTCGGGCAGGGCCGGGACGTCCTCGTGGCGATCACCACCAACGAGGACCTCACCATGCTGCACCCGGCGGTCGTCCGGCCGGGCCGCTGCCTCGCCCAGATCGAGGTGGGTCCGCTGACCCGGGACGAGGCCGTCACCTGGCTGGAGGGGTCCGGCGCGGAGGCGGACGAGATCGGCCCGGACGGGGCGACGCTCGCCGAGCTGGCCGCGCTCCGCAAGGGCGAGAAGCGCCCCGAGGGCCAGAGCGCGCCCGCCACCGCGACGGGCTTCTACCTCTAGGGCGTGTCTCGAAGTCGGCGCCCGTAGCGAGCGGCGTCCAGGTGCGTGCATCGTGGGGGCGGAGGAGGGAGTCGGCCCGGTGTTGGCCGTCGACCGACGACAACCCCGCGAGGTGCGTGCCTGGGCGTCGCGCAGTAGGGCAGTCGACTTTGAGACATGCTCTAGGAGGCCTTGGCGAGGGCCTGCTCGATGTCGGCCCACAGGTCGTCCGGGTGCTCCAGGCCCACCGAGAGGCGGACGGTGCCCTCGCCGATCCCCGCGTCGGCGAGGGACGCCGCGTCCATCTGGCGGTGGGACGTGCTCGCCGGGTGCATGACCAGGGTCGCGATGTCGCCGAGCGACGGGCCGAGCGTGACCAGGCGCACGGCCTCGCTGAACACGCGGCCCGCCTCGCGTCCGCCGGCGAGCTCGAACGAGAGGACGCCGCCGCTCCCGTCCGGCAGCAGCCGTCCGGCGAGGTCGTGCTGCGGGTGGTCGATCAGGCCGGGGTAGTGGACGCGGTCGACCGACGGGTGCGCGGCGAGGCGCCGGGCGAGGTCCAGCGCGGACGCGCTCTGCCGGGCGATGCGCATCGGCAGCGTCGCCAGGCCGCGCACGCCCAGCCAGGCGGCGAACGGGTCGGCGCTGGAGCCGAGTTCGACGGCGTGGTCCCACACCCGGTGGTGGACGGCGGAGTCGGCGAACACCGCGACGCCGCCGAGGATGTCGCCGTGCCCGCCGATGTACTTGGTCGTGGAGTGCAGCACGATGTCCGCGCCGTGGTCGATGGGCCTGCACAGCAGCGGCGCGAAGGTGTTGTCGACGACGGTCAGCACGTCCGTCCCGCGTACGGCGGCGGCGAAGGCGGGGATGTCCGTCACGTGCGTGGTCGGGTTCGCGACCGTCTCCAGGTACAGGAGGCGGGTGTTCGGGCGCAGCGCGGCGCGGACCTCGCCGGGGTCGTCGCCGGGGATGTGGGTCAGCTCGACGCCCCAGCGGTCGGCGAGGTCGTGGAGCAGCGCGTACGTGCCGCCGTACAGGGACGACTGCGCGATCACGTGGTCGCCGGACCGCAGCAGCGCCATCAGCACGGCGTTGACCGCGCCCATCCCGGACGCGGTGGCGTAGGCGCCGGCGCCGCCCTCCAGCTCGGCCATCGCCTGCTCGAAGGATCGGACGGTCGGGTTGCCCATCCGGGCGTACATGAACGACCGGTCGGGCCCGCCGAACGCGGCGGCGAGGTCGTCGGCGGCGTCGAAGGCGAACAGGTGGCCCTGGTAGATCGGCACTCCGAGCGGGCGGCTCCCCGCCGGGACGGCGACGGGAGGGTGGACGGCGCTGGTCTGCGGATCGTGTCGGCTCATGCTCCCAGCCTGCGCCGCGGGCCCACCCCGGCTGAATATCCAATCCGGACGAGTGGCCCGCGTCGCCACGACGGTCGGGGTCGCGTCGCCGGGACGGCCGGGGACGCGTCGCCGGGGACGGTCGCCGCCCGCCGGCTCACCCACCCCGCGAGGGCGAGCCGGCGAGCGGGCCGCCCGGCCGGGTGGCGCCTCGGCGTCCCTCGGCCGGAATCCGAGCATGTCGCGGCGGGGACGTCCTCACCATCCGTGAGACCACGGTCAAACGGCCGGGTTTTTGCGGCGCCGCAGGGGCCGGGACTACGGGGTCGCGTGCGCGAACAGCCGTCGGTAGACGCAGCGCAGACCGTGGAGATCACTGACAGGCTCGCTGAACCCGAGGCGCAGATCGAACGAGCCGGCCGTGCACGGTGGCGGTACGGAGCAGCGCAGCCACATTCCGTGCCGGTCAAGCGACAGCGGCCGGACGACCGCGGCGGGCTCGTCCGGCCCCTCCCCGACGGCCTTCGGCTTCCCGGTCACGGGGTCGGGCACGGGCAGCAGGCGGACCAGCTCCTGCCGGTGGCAGGAGTCGAGGTGCGTGAGGATACCCGCCTCGATGGCGACGAACGGGTCCGGCGCGGCGGCCGCGTACTCCTCCGGTTCGAGGGTGGCGCTCCCCCAGGCGTCCTCGATCTCGACCTGGGCGACCTCCAGCGCGAGGATCGTCCACTCGCGGCCGCCGCCCTCGCCGTCCGCCGGTCCGTCCCGGCGCTCCGCGGCCAGGTCGAGCAGTTCGGGACGCGGATGCGGGCGCGCCAGCCGGAGCGCGGCGGCCCGCATCTCACCCGCCGGAACCTCGGTGAGCCAGCCGTGCAGCCACGCCCGCCCGCGGACACGGTCGGCGAGCGCCACCGGCGCGACGTCGGAGATCCGCAGCGTGGCGGGAAGATCGTCGGGCTCCCCCGCCAGCGCGGCCACGACCGGGGACGCCGCCGGGACGAGCAGCAGCGGCCGGCCGTCGCGGTCGGTCGTGTGGGCCGGGACGGGGGCGTACGGGACACCGGGCGCGACCAGCACGCCGTCCGCGATCCCGTAGGCGAGCGTCCGCGCCCGCTCCGCCGCCGTCGGCCCGCTCACCGGGCCCTCCGTGATCTCCGTGGTCCGCGCTCGCCGCACCCTGGCCTCCCTTGACGTATAAGTTAGGCTTACCTAACTAAGGCATACCTAACCACTGGAGGAGCGCAATGAACAACCCCCGTCCCAAAGTCCGGCTGTCGCGGGCGCTCGGGATCCCGCTGACCCCGAAGAGCGTGAAGTACTTCGAGGCGCGCCCGTACCCGCCCGGCGTCCACGGCCGGGCCCGCAAGCAGGAGTCCGACTACAAGGTGCGGCTCCGCGAGAAGCAGCGGCTCCGCGCGCAGTACAACATCCGCGAGGCGCAGCTCCGCAACGCCTTCGCCAAGGCCGCGAAGGTCGAGGGCAAGACCGGCGAGGCGCTGATCGTCGATCTCGAACGCCGCCTCGACGCACTGGTCCTGCGCGCCGGTTTCGCCCGGACGATCTACCAGGCCCGCCAGTTCGTCGTGCACCGCCATGTCCTCGTGAACGGCCGCCGGGTGGACCGCCCGTCCTACCGGCTCCGCCCGGGCGACGTCATCACGATCGCCGAGCGCAGCCGCTCCATGGTCCCGTTCCAGGTCGCCGCGGCGGGCGGGCACACCGAGACCGTCCCGCCGTACCTCGACGTCCGGCACGACGCGCTGGCCGCCCAGTTCACCCGCCTGCCCGAGCGCGGCGAGATCCCGGTCATCTGCGACGAGCAGCTCGTCGTCGAGCACTACTCCCGCTGATAACGGGTTCGGGCGGAGCCCTGGGGGCCTGGGGGTCCACCCCCAGAGGGTGCACAGCTCCCGCCGGGGGTATGGACAGCCGTCCGCCTCCATCGGTTAGAGTCAACCTAGCGATTGCTTGGCTGCACTTCCGATGGAGGCCCCAGGACATGATCGAATTCCATCCCGTGACCAGGAACATCGGCGCCGAGGTCACCGGCGTCGACCTGAGCAAGCCCCTGGACCCCGAGCAGACCCAGCAGATCCGCGACGGCCTGCTCACGCACATGGTGCTCTTCTTCCGCGACCAGCACATCAGCGACGAGGAGCACGTCGCGTTCGCCAAGCAGTTCGGCACCGCCAACCTGCCGCCGATGAACACCTCCGGCAGCGCCGTCCACGTCCTCGACCAGACCGACCCGAAGGGCGAGGGCGGCGACTCCTGGCACAGCGACAACACCTTCATGAAGACCCCGCCCATGGGGTCGCTGCTGCGCGCGGTCATCCTCCCCGAGGTCGGCGGCGACACCAACTGGGCCAACATGTACCTGGTCTACGAGTCGCTCGCCCCCTGGCTCCAGCGCCTGGTGGACGACCTGTACGCCGAGCACGACCTGACCATGTCGGTCACCAAGGCCATCGACAAGGGCCACCGCATGGACCTGCGCGCCATGCAGGAGAAGAACCCGCCCGTCGTCCACCCGGTCGTCCGCGTCCACCCGGAGACCGGCCGCAAGGCCCTCTACGTCAACCGCTCCTCGGTGACGCGCCTCATCGGCCTGTCCCGCCGCGAGAACGAGGCGATCCTGCCGCTGCTGTTCGACGCCGTCCGCGACCCGCAGTTCCAGGTCCGCCTCAAGTGGCGCGTCGGCACCCTCGCCTTCTGGGACAACCGCCCCACCCAGCACTACGCGGTCGCCGACTACACCCAGCGCCGCAAGATGCACCGCGTCACGATCAACTGCCCCGAGGACATCGACGACGGCGTCCCGAAGGGCCCGAACGGCGTCACCGGCGCCGACGCCCCCGCCGAACCCGCCGCCGCGAGATACCTGTAGCGCCCGGTTCAAGCGACGACGAAGCCAGAGCCGTCCACGTCGTGCGGCCGGTGAGCCCAGGGAAAGATCACCGACCGCACGACCCCCGGCCGCACACCACGCCTGAGGGCGGGGCCGTGTCGGTCGCGTGGCCGCCGAAGCGGGCGATCGCGCAGAACGGCGCGCGGGAGTGCCGCGCCGTCGTTTATGGTGATCTTGATGCGTTCGCGCCGTAGGCCACATGCCGTCCGGGATCACGGGTTCCGTTCCGCCAGCCCGCCGCCGCGATGACCGGCCTCCAGTGGCCCAGGTGGCGTAGAGCGCCGCGCTCGGCCCGGCGCAGGGTCATCGCCGCGGCGGTCGCCATCGCTCTGGTCGGCGGAGTGGCGCTGACGGTCGTGTGCGCGCAGAGCACCGACGACCCGGGCGTGCCCGGTAACCCCCGACAGGCCGCCCTCGTTCGCTGCCCGCCGACCCGGCCGAACGACTTCAACGGCGACGGCAAGCGCGATCTGGTCGCCGCCTACACCTGGGATGTCACCACTACCAGGGAGAACGGTCGGGTCAGAGAGATCGACGGCGAGCGTGAGATGCTCGACGGACGGCCCGCTCCCAAGGGCGGCTTCCTGACGATCGTCTATGGCGGCTCCGGACGCCGGCAGGTCATCTCCCAGTCCACCCCCGGAGTCCCCGGCGAGCCGGAGTCAGAGGACGACTTCGGATCGCGTGCGGCGTCGGCCGACCTCAACGGCGACGGCTATTCCGATCTGCTGGTGGCCGCCACCCACGAAGTGTCCTCGGAGAGGCCCGGAGACGATGTCGGGCTCACCGGGCGGATCACCCTGCTCTACGGCGGCCGCAAGGGCCTGACGACCAGCGGAGCCCGGCGCTTCCCCAACGGCGGGCAGCCGTACACCATGGCGGTGAGCGATCTCGACTGCGACGGCTCACCCGAGCTCGCGGTGGCCTACCGCGAGCGCGTCCGCGTCTACCGCAATCCGGCCACGGGAGATCGCCTGGTCGCCGTGACCACGCTCGATCACCATGACATCGTGAAGTCCGCCGTCAGCGACTTCACCGGCGACGGCTATCCGGACCTCGCCCTCTTCGACGTGGAGCATGGCATCGGTTCCCATCTCTACGTCTACAAGGGTTCACCCGGCGGGCTGGTCTCCAGGCCATCCCTCGACAGCCATCTCGGATTCTTCGACCTGGACCTCGCCGCCGACTTCGACGGAGACGGCCGTGCCGAACTGGTCCGCCGCGAGCATAGCGGTCAGATGGATTTCCTCCAGATGACTGCCGATGACAAGCTCAGGCCCCTGACGACCGCCGTCCACCCCATCGGCCACTTCCCCGAAGCGATCGCCGTGGGCGATGCCGACGGTGATGGCAGAACGGATCTCGCGATCGCTGATCTCGATGAGACGGTCGTCATGTACGGTGGCGGCCGGACCTTGGGCGAACGGCGCAGGCAACGCTTCTCCGCCACGTGCCCCGGATTGCCGGGGGATGACGAGAAGGGACCCGTCGACCTCCGCGAGCCCAGTGTCGCCTTGACGGACATGGACGGAGACGGCCGGGCCGAACTGGCCTTCGACATGGTCGGCAGGGCGGGCGCGGCCGCGGTCTGCGTTCTCCGCGGCACCGCCGGCGGGATCACCACTGACGGGCTGCGCACCGTTCCCCTCATCGGAGACAATCGTCAGGGCATGCCCCACCTTCACAAAGTGGACTTGTACTGACCATTTCCGTCCGCGACTCGGAAGCGCACTCTCCGACGGTCACGGATGGCGGGTTGTGCGGGGACGCGGTGTGCGGGCGGTCCTCAAGGTCTCGGAGGCGAGGTCCTCGGGGGAGGCGGCATGTCCCCCATAGTTCGACGAACGACCGGATCGTCTTTCCTGGCTAGCGGAGGGCGCCTAGTTCTTCGCGGGCTGTTTGGCGGAGGGTTCTTAGGGCCTCTACTAGGACGGTGCGTTGGGTTTCCGTTAGAGGGCCTGTGAAGTGGCGGTGCAGGGTTTCGGCGTGGACGCGCATCGCTTCGTCCAGCTTGGCGGAGCCCGCGTCGGTCAGTTCGACCATCTGGCGGCGGCGGTCGCCGGGGGCGGCGCGGCGGCGGACCAGGCCGGCCTCCTCCATGCGGTCGATGAGGCGGGTCATGCCGCCGCTGGTGAGGATCAGCTCGTCGGCGAGGCCGCCCATGGAGCGGGGGCAGCCGGCGCCCGCGGGCGACAGGCGCAGGAGCACCTCGAAGACCGCGTGGCGGATGCCGCAGCGGCGCTCCAGCTCGCGTCCCGCGATGCGTTCCAGGGCCTCGGCAGCGCCCAGGAGCGCGCCGAACTCGTGGATCACCTCGTCCGGAACTTCGGCCGGGCCGGGCCTCGCATGTCCGCCAGCGCGTTCCTCGTTCCGATCCGTCACCGTTGACATGATCCCGCCTTCGTCGTACTACATCGACCCCAGGCAGTGGAACTGCGCGAACAACCCCGCAGACGCGCCCGTCACCGGTGCAACGCGCGGCGCCCCGCGCGGCTTCCGCCGTGCGGGGCGCGGGGCGTCAGTTCTTCGGTGAGCCGCTCGACTTCGGGGTCGGGGACGTGCTGCCGCTCGGGGACGTCGTCGGCAGGCCGCTGGACTGCTGGTTCTGGTTCTGGTCGTTCACGCCGGACGGGTACTGCTTCGTGACCTTCCAGGTGCCGTCGATCTTGGCCAGGGCCAGCCGGAGCAGGGTCGCCGGGGCCGAGACCGCGCCGTCCTTGTTCTTGTACTGGATGTCGACCATGATGACGGCGGTCGCGAACCTGCCGTCCACGCTGCCGACGAAGACCTGCCCGGTCTTCGACGTGACCGCCACTTCGGGGCTGGTCTTGAACGTGTTGGTGAGGGTCGGCACCGTGCTGGACTTGAAGCTCTCCAGCAGGTCGCCGCCCAGCAGCTTCTGGGCCTTGTCCGTCTGGGTCTGGTAGTTGGACGCGTTGTAGTTGAACGCGACGTCGCCGTAGGCGGACGCGACCTTCGAGACGGCCGCCCGGTCGTCCTTCTCGGACGCCATGCCGCTCGCCCGCCGCCACTGCCAGATCGCGAGGCTCGCCAGCAGCGCGACGAGGACGACGACCACGACCGCCTGGGTCAGGCCGAGGCCGAACAGCGTCGGACGGGCCGGAGCCGTCTCCGCCGGGCTCTCCTCGTCCGGGGTCTCGTCCTCGGGCTCCTCGATGCGGGCCGGGCGGGCCTTGGGCGTGGGTTTCGTGGCGGGCCGTGTTTTCAGTGTCGGCTTCGGCTTGGCGGGGGGCGCCTTGGCCGCCGGACGGGCGGGCGGCTCCGGCTCCTCCTCGGCCTCGGCGGCGTCCTCGGCGTCCAGGGCTTCGAGGACCTCGTCGAGGTCCTCGTCGTCGATGACCTCGATGACCCGCACCCGCCGCTTGCGCCGGGCGGCCGGCTTGGCCGGCGCCTGCGCGGCGTCCTCGGGGGCCGTGTCCTCCCCGTCGCCGGTCTCGACCGCCTCGACCTCGGCGACCTCGTCGGCCGCGGGCCGCTCCTCCGCGGCGTCCGCGGCTCCCCTGGTGGTCTTGGCTGTCACTTCGGGTACTCCTCGGAATTGGGGTCAGTCCTTGCGCCGGCGGCGGAGCCGGGGCAGGCGGGACACCACGGGCACCGAGCCCATCATGACCCTGATCAGCACCATCAGTGCCAACACGGGGGGAATGTAGATCAGCCACATCGGGGGGCCGCCCGAGGTGTCCTTGCCGCTGTTCGCGGCGTTCCTGGCCTTCACGGTCTGCTGGTCGAGCGAGGGATCGTGGGTGGGGATCGTCTCGCCCGGGTTCTTCGCCCTGTAGGGCTTTTGCGCGGCGGTCACCGGGGAGCGTCCGCCCGTGCACGTCGGGATCTTGTTCACGCCCGGCTGGGCGAGGGGGTACTTGTACTCTACGGTCGCCAGCTTCTTCAGGGTGACCATGAACACCACGTTGAGGACGGGCTTGCCCTGGTCCTCGCCGATGACGTTGTCCAGGACGGTCCTGAGCTGCGGCGCGTTGGCGAGCGTCTTCCGCAGGTCGGCCAGGAGGTCGGGGTTGTGCTTCTTCAGGCCCCAGTTGCCGAGCGCGTCGACGGTGCACTCGAAGTCGGGGCCGGTCTTCGCGAGCAGGTCGTTGACGGTGGCCAGGAGGCCGGGGCCGTTGTCGCGCAGTTCGGCGATCTCGCCGCGGACCTGGCTGAGCGCGGCGGTGAGGGCGGCGAGGTTGTCGATGCCGGCGCCGAGGTCGCCGCGGTTGGCGTTGAGGACGCTCGTGATGCGGCCGAGGTCCTTGGTGAGGCCGTCGAGCAGCTCGGTGTTGTCGGCGAACGTGGCGGTGAGCTGGTCGCTGCCGTTGATGATCTGCCGGAGCGAGCCCTCGCGGCCCGACCAGCCCTCGGCGAGCTCGTGGGTGAGGACCTTGGCGTCGTCGGGGTTGATGGCGTCGAGCGTCTTGATGACGGCGCCGAACAGGTCGCCGTACTTCGGCGGGACCTTGGTCTGCGACACCGGGATGCGGGCGCCCGCCTTCATCGGCGGCGCGGCGGCGCCGCGGGGGCCGGGCGTGAGCTCGACGACCGGCTCGCCGACCGCGGACTTGCGGGCGGCGGCCGCGGTGACGCCCTCGGGGATCTTGACGTCGCGCTCCATGTCGAGCCTGACGACGACCTTGTCCTTCTCCAGCTTCACCGAGTCGATCTTGCCGACGCGGACGCCGAGGTAGTCGACCTCGAAGTTCGGGTGCAGGCCGGGCGAGGACTCGAACTCGACGGTGATGTGGTACGGCCGGTCGATGAAGTCGAAGTGGACGACGTTGTTGAACGCCCACACCACCATGATCACCGCGAGCGCGGCGAAGACCGCCAGGTTGATCGTCAGCCGTCGGGTCATCGGCGCGGCTCCAGGAGCTTCTCAAGGTCCGGCAGGGCGCCCTGAAGGTCCTTGGGGGGCTTGGTCTTCGAGGTCCCGCCGGCCGCCTTGGTCGGCTGGCCGTCGAGTCCCGGGATGACGGGCGATCCGTCCGGCCACGTGATGCGCAGGAGCGGGTAGAGCAGGAGCTGGCCGTCGTAGCTGGCCCGCGGCAGCTTCTGCTCGAAGGTGACCAGGCCGTTGACGAGGTCGGTGAGCCGCTTGCGGTTGTCGCCGAGCTGCTGGAGGACGGGGTCGATGTCCCGCAGCAGGTTCCGGAACCGGACGATGCGGCCTTCCAGCACCTTGTCGTTCAGCTCGGTGGCCAGCCGGGTCAGCCGGTCCACCGTCTTGATGATCTTGTACTTGTCGTCGTTGAGCAGCTTGGTGGTGCGTTCGAGCTGGACGGGCGCCTCGTTGAGCGCGTCGTCGCCGGCGGCGAGCGAGCGGCCGAGGCGGGCGAACTGGTCGACCGACTCGCCGAGCTCGCGGCGCTGGTCGGCGAACAGCGAGAGCAGGTCGCCGGCCTTCGCGATCGTCGAGTTCAGCTTGGCGCCGTTGCCGTCCAGGGCGGTCGCGCCGGCGTTGACGACGGTGGCGACGTCGTCGCCGGCGAGCGCCTTGATCAGCGGTCCGGCCTGCCCGACGACCTGCTCGAACGCGGGCTGGACGCTGGTGTCGGTGATCGTCGCGCCGGACGCGAGGAACGGGCCGCGGTCCATGCTGGTGCCGGGCGGCATCTGGAGGTCGACGTAGTTCTCGCCGAGCAGCGAGGTCACCTTGATCTCGGCGCGGGTGCCCCGCGGGATCCGGATGCCGTCCTTGACGCTCAGCGTCACCTTCGCCCGGTATCCGGCGAGCTCGACCTTCGTGACGCTGCCGATCGTGATGTCGGACATCTTCACGCTGTGCCCGGCGACGAGGCCCTGCGCGTCGTCGAACGTGGCGACCAGCTTGAGATGGCCCTTCTCCGCGCCGGCCGTCTTGTAGGAGCAGCCGGTGAGCGCGAGGACCGCGGCGGCGAGGAGCGCGAGCACGCGCCGGGGGCGGCCCGTCCCGGTGTCCATCACTTGCCTCCGTTCTGCCACGGGCAGTTGGAGTTGGGCTTCGGCAGCGGGCAGTCGACCTCGTCGGTGTTCATCAGCCCCTTGATCCAGGTCCGCAGGAACGCGTCGGTCGCGAACCGGATCTGGAGCGACTTGTTCTCGGGGTTGTAGCCGCCGATGAGCGCGTCGCCGATGCCGGGCAGCACGTTGACGAGCTGCGCGACCTGCTTGGAGTTGCCCTTCAGCACGAGCGCCGCCTGGGTGAGCACGGCCAGGTCGTACGGGAGCTGCCCCTTGTACTTCTTGAGCAGTTTCGCGCCGTTCTCCGACAGTTCCAGGACGCCGCGGATGAGCTGCTGGAGCTCGCCGCGCTCGGCGCTGAGCACGCGGGTCGCCTGGCCGAAGTCGCGGATCATCGAACCGAGGATCTGCTCGCGGCCCCGCACGACCCCGGCCAGCTGGCTGAGGTTCCGCGCGACCTGGATGAGCTCCTTGTCCTGCCCGGCGACGTTCTCGACCAGCCGGGCGCTCTGCTCCAGCGTCGCGTTGAACTCCCTGCCGTTGCCGTCGAGCGTGTCGGCGGCGGTGCCGAGGGCCTTCTGCATCTTGGTCGGGTCGAGGGCGTTCGCGAGGTTGGTGAACGAGCTGAGCGCGTCGTCCACCTCCACGGGGACGTGGGTGCGCTCGATCGGGATCGTGTTCGAGGTCTCCTTCGGCTGCCCCGGCTGCCACGCCGGATGCAGCACGAGGTTGCGCTCCCCCACGAGGTTCAGCGGGATGATCGACGCCTGCACGCCCCGGGGCAGCGGGACGTCGCGGCGGACGTGGAACGTCACCTTGATCTTGTCGCCCTGGTTCTCGACCTTGTCGACGAGGCCGACGTCCGCGCCCATCACCTTGACCTTCGACTCCTTGTAGAAGGAGCGGGCCTTCGGCACGTAGACGACCATCGTCCGCTCGCCCGACGCGGACGGGGCGAGCGAGCAGCCGCCGAGCGAGGCCGCCAGGACCAGGCCGAGCGCGCCCGCGACCGCCTTCACCCGGCTCATCAGTTGCCTCCCTGTGCCGGGCGCCGGGTGGAGATCGGGCCCGGCGGCTGGAGCGGTCCGAGGCCGGTGAGCAGGCCCTCCACCCAGGGGCCGTTGCCCTTGAGGTTGGCGACCTGCTGGAACGTCGGGCCGAGCAGCGAGAAGTCGGTGTTCAGCGCGTCCATGTTCGGCGCCAGCCTCGTGGTCAGCAGGTGCAGGTTGTCGAGAAGGGAGTCCAGCTCCCGCTGGTTCTGCGAGATGACGTTCGACAGCGTCCGGACGGTGCGGCTGCCCTGCCCGATCGTGGCGGCCAGCTCGTCGCGGCGCCGGACGAGCGTCTGGAGCAGCACCTGGCTCGCGTCGATGATCTGGCGGAGCTTCTCGTCCTTGGACGCGAGCGTCCCGGTGATCGTCTTGCTGTTGTCGATGAGCCGCTGGATCTCGGGATAGGAGTCGTTCAGCACCCGTGACACGGACTGGAGATTCTGCAGGATGCGGCGCAGCTTCGCCGACCCCGGCGACTGGATCTTGTTGACCTCGGTGAGCAGCTTGTCGACGCTCCTCTGGTCGAGCTTGCCGACGATGTTCTGCGCGCCCTCCAGCGCGTCCGGGACGGTGAACGGGACGCTGGTGCGCGCCAGCGGGATCCGCCGCCGCGACTCCGGCACGCTCGCCATGTAGGGGCGGGCCACCGGGCCGGACAGCCGCAGGTAGCGCCCGCCGAGCAGGGTCGTCGTCTGGATCTCGGCCCGGGTGTCGGGGCCGAGGTCGATCCCGGCGTTGACGTGCCAGGACACGATGATCCGGCCGTGCGCGAAGTCGGGTTTCACCGCGGTGATCCGGCCGGCCTTGACGCCGGCGACCCGGACGTCCTGGCCCTTCTTCAGCCCGGCGGTGTCGGCGAACTCGCCGCTCATCGTGTAGCCGCGGTCGAACAGGTGGAGCTGGCCGATGGCGAACGCGAACACGCACGCGGCGGTGAGCGCGCTGAGCGTCACGATCGCGACGATCCTGTGGTTGGCGTCCTTCAGCGACTTCAGGGCCATCAGTTCCCGGCCCCCTGTCCCTGGAGCATCGCCTTCAGCTTGGCGAGGTCGTTCTTGCTGGGCTGGTCCGTGCCGGGCGCCTTCGGGAGCTGCATCTCGAACGGGCACGGCCCCTGGACGATGTTGAGGCACAGCGCGTTCGTCCGCAGGTAGTGCCCGCCGTTGGCGGCGGCGAACAGCTGCCGCAGCGTCAGCGGCAGGCCCTGCACCATGCGTTCGAGCTGGTCGACGTTCAGCCGGAACGTCCCGGCGACCCTGCCGAGGTTGTCGATGATCCGGGCGAGCTGCGCGTCGTTGCCGCCGAGGACCTGGTTGAGGTTCGCGGTGACCCCGGAGATCTGCACGACCGCGTTCTCCAGCAGTTTGCGGTTGTCGGCGAACACCCGCGTCAGCGACTCCAGGTTGTCGACGCTCGCGGCGATCTGCCGGTCGCGGGTCGCGACCGCGTCGGTCACCGTCGTGTAGTTGTCGATCATGCCCTCGATGGTCTTCTTGCGCGCCGCGAACGTCTGGAGCAGCGCGTCGAGGTCGCTCGTCAGCAGCGAGATGTTCTGCTCGTTGCCGTCCAGCGCCTGCGCGAACGCGAAGAGGATCTTGTTGAGCTGGGCCGGGTCGAGGTTGCGGGTGAGCGGGCCGAGGCTGTTGACGATCTCGCCGAGGTCCACGACCGAGCGGGTGTGCGGGACCCGGTCGCCGTTGCCGAGCCGGCCCGCGCTCGTCCCGGGCTCCAGGTAGACGACCCGCTGCCCCATCACGTTGCGCCAGCGGATCGCGGCGGTCGAGTCGGACGGCACCCGCACGCCCCGGTCGACCGCCATCACCACCACGGCCTTGCCGCGCACGACCTTGATGCTCCTGACCTGCCCGACGGGGGTGCCCGCGACCTTCACGGCGTCGCCCTCCAGCAGGCCGGTGACGTCGTCGAACGTCGCGGTCAGCTTGTAGCGGGCCTTGAAGCTCGTGCCGAGGATCTGCTGCCCGATGTAGAACGTCAGCAGGCCCGTCAGCGCGATGAACACCGCGAACTTCACGATCGTGGAGTACTCGGGACCCCGCGCGGCCTTGCCGCGCGACCGCGGGCTCATCGGCGCGTCCCGGACGGCTGCGACGGGTCCGTCTTCATCTGGAACACCGTGCTGGACGGGGACGCCGGGCAGGCGTCGACGAACGTCTGGCACAGGTCCAGCGACAGGGTGTCCTTCGCCTGCGCGATCAGCGTCCCCTCGGGGCCCGGGACGCGGATGATCTGCGCGAGCAGCCCGAAGAACCCGTTCAGGCTGTCGATCAGCACGGGGACGTTGCGGAGCTGGCCGCGGACCACCGCCGCGGCGTCGCCCGCCCCGTCGATGATCTTCGCGAGGTTGGTGCCGTGCCCCTGGAGGGTCGTCCCGACGCGGTCGCCGAGCTCGGCGGACCTGTCCAGCAGCTGCGCGACCTTGTCGGGCTTCTCGCTGACGACGGCGGACAGCCGGTTGAAGTCGCCGGCGAAGCCCGTGATCGTGCCGCCGCGGTCGGCGAGCGTGCCCGACAGCCCGTTGATGTCGCCGAGCAGCGCCGAGATCGCCTGCCGGTCGCGCCAGGTGGCGTCCACGACGGTGGCGCCGTTGCCGATCGTCCGGCGCAGCGCCGGCCCCTGGCCGGACAGCCCCGCGCCGAACGTGTGCAGGATCGCGGCGACCTCGTCCGGGTTGATGGCCTTGGTCAGCCGGTAGGTGGGCCACGCCGTGTCGGACAGCTCCTGCGGGTCCCTGGTCTGCGCGACGCGCCCGCCGTCCGGCAGGTACGGGCCGCTCAGCTCGTGCGCGCCGAGGTCGAGGGAGAGGTCCTTCGGCCCGAACACCGACACCGGCTCGACGGTCGCGACGGTCGTGTCGGGGATCCGCACGCCCTTGTCGACCCGGAGCCGGACCGTGACGCGGCCGCTGCGGTCCAGCTTGAGCCGGTCGACGGTGCCGACCGCGATGCCGCGGATCTTCACGTCCGACTTGCCGGGGTCGAGGCCCTGGCCGGCCCGCCCGAAGCTCGCGTCGTAGTAGGTGGAGCCCGCGTGGGACGGCGTCGTCCCGACGGCCACGAGGATCGCGGCGGTCGCGATGACGCCGGCGCCGACCAGCCCGAAGACCGTCCGGGAGCGCTGGGAGAGGGACTCCTCGCTCATCCGGTCAGCCTCACGGTGCTGCCGTGGCCCCAGAAGATGTACGACAGGACCAGGTTCATCAGGATCATCAGGATCGTCGACTCCCGGATCGCCCGGCCCGCGGCGACGCCCACCCCGACGGGGCCGCCCGCCGCGTAGTAGCCGCGGTAGCAGTGGATGAACATGACGATGAACGCGAACACCGCGACCTTGATGACGCTGTAGAACACGTCGATCGGCGGCAGGTAGAGGTGGAAGTAGTAGTCGTAGATCCCGGGCGACAGCCCGAAGTACTGGATCGTGATGAACCGGGTCGCGAAGAACGCCATGAACAGCGACACGAGGTAGAGCGGCACCAGCGCGATGACGCCCGCGGCGACCCGCGTGCACACGAGGTAGGCCAGCGAGTTGATGCCCATGACCTCCAGCGCGTCGATCTCCTCGGAGATCCGCATCGCGCCGATCTCGGCGGTGAAGCCGGTGCCGACCTGCGCGACCAGCGCCACCCCCGCGATGATCGGGGTGACCTCGCGGACGTTGGAGTAGCTCGCGACCAGCCCGGTGAACGCCTCGGCGCCGATGCGCTCCAGCCCGGGGTAGCCCTGGAGGCCGACCATCGCGCCCGTCGCCAGCGACATCGTCGCGATCACGAAGATCATGCCGCCGCCGATCACCAGCGCGCCGACGCCGACGGTGATGTCGCTGACCTGCTTGGCGAGCGTCCTGCCGTACTTGCGCCGGATGACGATGTCGAACAGCAGGTGGTAGAGGACCCGGCCGAGGAAGATCGGCAGGTTGGCCGAGGCGGCGAGGCCGGCGGTCCGGACCCGGACGGCCCGGCCCAGCCTGCGGACGGGGGAAATGGCGACCATCAGAACCTCGGGGGGAAGAGGACCTGGTAGATCATCGTGATCACGTAGTTGGTCGCGAACACGACGATCGAGGTGACCACCACGGCACGGTTCACCGCGCGGCCGACGCCGACCGGCCCGTAGTCGCAGTTCATGCCCATGTAGCAGGCGACGGCCGCGGCGATGAAGCCGAAGATCCACGCCTTGAACAAGGTGATCATCAGGTCCGAGAACTGCAGCAGGGTGGTGGCGCCGTCGAAGAACGCGCCGGGGCTGACGCCCTGCTGGATGACGTTGAAGTAGTAGCCGCCGAGGACGCCCGCCAGGATCACCACCGAGCAGAGCAGCATCGAGACGGTGCTCGCCGCCCACAGCCTCGGGGTGACGAGGCGGTGGATCGGGTTGATGCCCATGACCTCCATGGCCGCGAGTTCGTCGCGGATGTTGCGGGCCCCCATGTCGGACGTGATCGCCGAGCCGCCCACGCCCGACACCAGCAGCGCGGCGGCGAGCGGCGCCACCTGCTGGATCATCGCGGCGACCAGCAGCGCGCCGGTCCCCGACTGGGCGCCGAGCTGCCGGGCGATGTCGCCGACCTGGAGCGAGATGGTGGCGCCGAGCGGCACCGCGATGAGCATCACCGGCACGCTCGTCACGCGGGCGAGGAACCAGCACTGCTCGACGAACTCGCCCCACCACTGGCGCAGGTCCCAGGTGCGGCGCAGCCCCTCCAGCAGGGTCACGCACAGCAGCCCGGTCTCGTCGAGCGAGCGCTCGACGCGTCTGCGTGCCAGGTCCGGGGCCTTTGTCAGGCTCAGGGCCATCAGCCGGAGCCCTCCCCCGAGGGGGTGGGGTGAAGGGTCATTCCAGCCTCCTTCGTGCTCGGACGTCGGCGCCCATCCGATACTCCGGTTCCGCCGTCCGCGGCGGCGCGCCTACAGGGGTCGTTCCGCGCCTCCGCGGCTCGGTCGGGAGCCGGGACCACCTGCGGCGCCGTCCGTCCTCGCGGACATTCCGGCACCGCCTGTGATCTGGAGCACTCTATTGGAAGAAGGTCTAAGAAGCGAGTACTTACATAACGATTTGTCCGAAGCTACGATCACGGCGTGCGAACCGAGGCGCGACGAGGCGCGGAAGCGGAACCGGGGGACGGCGTGGACCCGCTGGTCACCGGCATCAGGGATCGGTGGGAGGGGCAGGGCCTGCCCGGCGGCCCGTGGCCGTTCATGGCGCTCTGCTCGGTCGGCCGCCTCCAGCAGATGCTGACGAAGGGGCTGGACGCCGAGCTCAAGCGGTTCGGCCTCGGCCGGACCGGCTACTTCCTGCTGACCACGCTGGCGCTGACCAGCAGCGGGCAGGCGCGGCTGAGCACCCTCGGCCGGCTCCTCATGATGCATCCGACGACCGTGAAGCTGACCGTCGACCAGCTGGAGTCGGGCGGGCTCGTCACCCGCACCCGCCACCCCCGCGACCGCCGCGCGACCCTCGTCGGGATCACCGCGGAGGGACGCGAGCGGGCCGGCGCCGCCAACGCCGCGCTGGAGTCGCCGACCGGCGCCCTCGGCGCGCTCGGCGGCATGCACCGCGAGGTCTTCGAGGCGCTCCAGCCCGCCCGCCTCGCCGTCGGCGACGTCGAGCTGTAGCGCCTCGCGCCCGGCGATCCCAGCGGCGATTCCGCCAGTGATCCCCCGGTGATCCGTCGGCTGTCACGTCCTGAACCGTGAGTGACCTCGCTCGCGTATGTACTCTCGGACGACACAGATCCCGGGCGATAAGGCAGTCTTCCTCTATGCCACAGAGTCACGGCACCCGCAGGCGTCCCACGTCGCGGCTGCTGCGCCCCGGCGGCGCGATCGGCATCTCCTGGAACACGTGCGTCGGCCGCCGCGAGGACCTCGCGGCGATCCTCGCGGGCAGCGGCCTCG
>NZ_CAACUY010000125.1 GCF_900659615.1 Actinomadura fibrosa
CGGCCGCGCTCGAACGGGCCGCGGAGCTGACCGCCGACCGCGTCCGGCTCGGCGGGCGGCTGACCGAGGCCGCCGTGGCCGCGGCGGACGCCGGGGCGCCCGAGCGGGCGCACGAGCTGGCCGAACGCGCGGCCCGCCTGGTCGACGCCCCACGTCCCGCCGCTCGGCTGGCCGGGGTGCGGGCCAGGATCGCCTTCGAGCGGGGGGCGGTCCACACCGCGCACGAACTGCTGTTGTCGGGAGCCGCGCGCGTCGCCGAGCTGGACCCGGGCACGGCCGGGCTCATGCTGGTGGACGCGGCGCGCAACGCCTCGCAGCTCGGCGATCCCGGGCTGGTCGACGAGGCCACGAACCGGCTGCACGCGCTGCGGCTGCGTCCGGAGCACGGGCTCGACTCCGCGGTGATCGCCGTGGCCGCGCGCTCGGAGTCGCTCGCCCGGGGTCCGGCGGAGGCCCTGCCCGCCATGCGGCCGCTGGTGGCCGACGCGGGGCGGATCGAACAGGGGTCGTACGGCCTGCGCCTGAACGCGGCGTTCGTCGCGGGGCTCGTCGGCGACTTCCCCGCGCAGCAGGAGATCTGCGCGGCCCTCGTGGAGGAGTTCCGTTCCCTCGGCGCGACCGGGTGGCTGCCGATCGCGTACGCGACGCTGGCCTCCGCGGAGCTGCACCTGAACAGGTTCCGCGGTGCCATGTCCGACGCCGAGGAGGGGCTGCGGATCGCGCTGGACAGCGGCCAGCCCCACCGGACCGGCTACCTGGAGGGCGTCCTGGCCTGGCTGGCCGCCGTGCGGGGCGACGACGCGCGGTGCGCGGAGCTGGCGGCGCGGTGCCGGGACCAGTTCGCGCTGACCGGGATCGCCCACGGCACGGCCTGGGGCGAGTGGTCGCTGGCCATGCTCGACCTGAGCCGCGGCCGGCACGCGCTGGTCCTCGACCGGCTGGAGGAGGCGCAGGCGGGCCCGGCGCGCCACCAGAACCAGGCCGTCTACTTCGCCGCCGACCAGGTCGAGGCCGCCGCGCGGACCGGCGAGCCCGGACGGGCCGCGGAACCGCTGGCCCGGTTCGCCGAGTGGGCTGCCGCCGCCAGGCTGGACTGGGCCGACGCCGTGCTGGCCCGCTGCAAGGCCCTGATGTCGGGGCAGGAACGGCACTTCACGACCGCCCTGCGGCTGCACGGGCCGCGCGAACGCCCCATGGAGAGGGCCAGGACGGAGCTGCTCTATGGCGAGTGGCTGCGCCGGGAACGCCGCAAGAGGGACGCCCGCACGCACCTGCGGACCGCGGTGGAGATCTTCCAGCGGCTCGGCGCCCGCCCTTGGGCGGACCGTGCGGCCGCGGAGCTGCGCGCGGCCGGCGACAGCGGCGCCGTACCGGCCTCCACCGACGGGCGGAACGACCTGTCCCCCCAGGAGTTGCAGATCGTCCGGCTGGCGGTGACCGGGCTGACCAACAGGGAGATCGGCGCCCGCCTGTTCATCAGCCCCAAGACCGTCGGCTACCACCTCTACCGCGCCTTTCCCAAGCTGGGCGTCTCCTCCAGGGTGGAGTTGGCCAGACTCGATCTGGGCGAGGACTAGCGCGGACGCGGCCTAGCGGGGCCACCGCATGGCGGGTCCGATCGAGGCGAGTACGCCGAGGAGCGCGCACCCTCCCGCCACCGCGACGACCGGGGGCCATGGCAGGCCGACCGCGATCGGTTCCGCGAGCTGCCTCAGGGAGGCCCACAGTCCGGCCAGGCCGACCGCCGCCACACCCGCGGCGAGGACGACGCCGATGGCGACGACCAGCAGCGCCTCGCCGGCGGCGTAGCGGAGAACCTGGCCGCGGGTCGCGCCGAGCAGACGCAGGGCGCCGCGCTCGGCCGCACGGCCGGAGGCCGCCATCAGCGACGTGTTGACCAGCGCGATCGCGGCGTAGGCCAGGATGATGCCGAGGACGACGAGCAGCCCGAGCCTGCTCGCCGAGTCGCGCTGCTCCCCGGTCTCCGCCTTCCAGTCCGCCTTCGTGACCGCTCGCGCGTTGTGTCCCGAGACCGCCCGCTCCAGTGCCGCCCGGGCGGTGGCCGGTGACGTGCCCGGACGGAGCTTGACGTACGCGGTGGTCGCCGGCGCGGAACGGGCGTGCGCCTGGGTGAGGTAGGAATCGGCCTGCGCGCCGTCGCCGAGCACACCCACGACCTTGAGTGAGGTTTCACTTCCGTCCGCGCGCCACACCTTCACGGTCGCGCCGAGCCTCGTCTTCCAGGCCGTGCCGGAGACGATGATGCCGTCGTCGCCCAGGTCGCTGAACGACCCCGCCGTCAGCGGCGCGTCGAGTACGGCGGGCAGGCGGGCCGGGTCGACCGCCTCGGCCGGCCGCTGGACGAGCACGGCGCCGCCTTCGAGGGTGTAGACGCTGGTCGGTGCCGTGACGGCGACGTCCACGCCGGGAAGCGCGCGCAGGTGCTCGACGAGCTCGCGGTCCAGGCCCGCGCTGCCGGTGGGGAGGACCAGGTAGTCGGCGCGCACCGGGGCGGCCTGCACCGCGGCCTTGGTGGCGTCGGTCATCGCGGCGCCGCCGAGCAGCGCGGCGGCCAGGCCGACGGCGATGAGCACGGGGGCTGCGACCGCCGCGGTCTGCCGGGGGGAGGCCGCGGCGGCCGCGGGCACCAGGGTGCCGCCCGCACCGCGCAGGCCGCCCAGCAGGGCGGCCGGCAGCCGGGTGAGCGGTCGCACCAGGGCGGGGGCGAGGATCCCCGCACCGACGACCAGCAGCATCACGATCGGCACGAACGACTTGTTGTTCGTGGCCTCCGCCGGACCACTGACGGCGGTCAGCGCCATGCTGACCAGCGCCGTCCCGGCCACGGTCGCGCCCACCGCCCAGCGGCCCCATGTCATCGCCCGCCGCTCGACGGCCACCTCGCGCATGGCCTCGGCCGGACGCACCCGTCCCGCCCGTCCGGCCGCGAACGCCACCCCGGAGAGCGCGACCACCACCCCGGTTGCGCAGGCCACCGCGGACGGCCAGACGGCGGTGCTCGGCACCAGCCAGTCCGGCGCCATGCCGAGCCCGGCCAGCCAGTCCAGGATCGGGCCCGTCAGGAAGGGACCGGCGACGGCGCCGGGCACCGCCGCCGGCAGGGCGACGATCGCGGCCTCGCCGTACAGCATCCCGCGCACCTGGCCCGGTGTGGCGCCGACGCTGCGCAGCAGGGCGAACTCGCGCCTGCGCCGCGCCGCCGCGAAGGCGAACGTCGAGGACACCACGAAGACCGCGATGAACAAGGCGAACCCGGCGGCGATGCCGACGATCGTGTTGGCGTTGTCCCTCGCCTCCTCGTCGTCCTCCCTGGTGGGGTCGACGAGGGCCCGGTCCTGCCCGGTCAGCACCCTGGCGGCGGAGCCGACGGCGGCGCGCACCTCCTGAGCCGGGAGCCACAGCGCCAGCGCGTCGACGCGCGGCGAGAGCCTGGCCGCCTCCGCGTCGCTGAAGAACACGGCGCCCGGCGCGGATGTCACCCCCACGACCGTGTACGGCTTCGCGCCCTCGGCCGTCACCACCCGGACCCGGGAGCCGACCCGGGCTCCACCGCCCACGACGATCTCCTGCGCTCCGGCCGGCGCGTCGCCCCGGAGGAGCCGCTGCGGCGCGACACGCGAGGCGGACCAGGGGCGCCCGACGGCGGCGGGGCCACCGGCGAGACGCGCGGCGAAGACCCGGTCCTCGACCGCGCCGGGGAAGCGCCCGGTCAGGCTCTCGGGCAGTCCGCGCGGCTCGGCCAGCGGCGCGCTGGTCTCGCCCAGGCGGCCCTCGACCTTCAGCCGGCCGTCGGGCACCACCACGACGGGCGCGGACGCGTAGCGCTGCGGTCCCCGCTCCGGCGAGCCGGCCGTGGTGGCCAGGACCTGGCCCATCGCGGCGATCAGGGCCGCGCCGAGCGACAGGGCCAGGAAGGTGCCGGCGAAGGACATCACGCGGGTGCGCAGGGTGCTGAAGGCGATGGTCAGCATGCCTCCTCCAGCAGGAGCATCCGGGAGGTCACGGTCTCGGCGGTGGGGTCGGGGAGCTCTCCGTGGAGCCTGCCGTCGGCCAGGAACAGCACTCGGTCGGCGTACGCGGCCGCCACGGGGTCGTGCGTCACCATCACGATCGTCTGCGCGTGCGCGTCGGCCAGGCCGCGCAACAGGCGCAGCACGTCCCTGCTGGTGCCGGTGTCCAGAGCACCGGTCGGCTCGTCCGCGAACAGCACGGCCGGCCTGGTCACCAGCGCCCGCGCGATGGCCACCCGCTGCTGCTGCCCGCCGGACAACTCGGCGGGACGGTGCCTCGCGCGGTCGCCGAGCCCGACCGCCTCCAGGCTCTGCCCGATCAGTTCAGGGTCGGGACGGCGGCCGGTCAGCCGCAGCGGCAGCCCGACGTTCTGGGCCGCGGTGAGCGACGGCAGCAGGTTGAACGCCTGGAAGACGAACCCGACGCGGTCGCGGCGCAGCCGGGTTAGCTTCCGCTCGCCCATCGTCGTCAGATCCCTGCCGTCCACCACCACCCGGCCCGACGTGGGCCGGTCCAACCCGGCGGCGCATTGGAGCAGCGTCGACTTGCCCGAGCCGGACGGGCCCATCACGGCGGTGAAGGTGCCCTGGCGGAAGCCGACGCTCACGTCTTCGAGCGCGACGACACCGTGCGCGTAGTGCTTGCTCACCGACGTCAGCTCGACCACGGTCTCAAGGCGTTCCATCAGTTCCACAGCGGTCCCGTCCGTCCGAACGACAAGAAGTCCTGCCGTGAACGCTAGGGAGCCCGGCCTTCCCTCCGGTACCGGGCAAGTGACTAGGACCAGCCTCAGGGGGAGCCGACGGTGGGGGTGGGCTTACCAGTCGATCGTGGCGGCCACCGGCCGGTGGTCGCTGCCGGTGGCCGGCAGCACCCATGAGCTGCGCGGCTCCACGCCCCTGACCAGGATCTGGTCGATCCGCACCACCGGGAACTTCGCCGGCCAACTGAAGCCGAAGCCGTCCCCGGCCGCTTCCTGGGCCGAGCGCATCCGCGCGGTGATGCCGTCGAACGCGCGGTCGTCGATGGTGCCGTTAAGGTCGCCGAGCAGCAGCACCCGCCGGCTGGGCTCGGCGGCGATGGCCTTGCCGAGCGCCTGCGCGTTCCTGTCGCGGTGCGGCGTGAAGAAACCCGCCCGGGGATTGACGCGGACGGACTCCAGGTGGGCCACGTACACGGCCAGCGGCCCATGGGACGTGGCCACCGTGGTCCGCAGCGCCCGGTTGTCGACCAGCTTGGCGGCGGCCGGTTTGGTGGCGGCCAGCGGTCCGGCGTCGAGCTGGATGTCGACCGGGCGGGTGCCCGAGAGCGGCAGCTTGCTCCACAGCCCCACCGTGCCCTGCACCGTGTGGTGCGGGTACGCCTGCGCCAGCTCTCGCTCGTAGACGCCCCGGGCCTGGTCGGCCAGTTCCTCCAGCGCCAGCACGTCCGCGCCGGACGCGGCCAGGGCGCGGGCGGTGCCGACGGGGTCGCGGTTCTCGGCGCCGACGTTGTGGCTGACCACGGTGAGGTCGCCGCCCGCATGTGACTTGTCGGTCAGCAGCCCGCCGAACAGGTGCAGCCACACCACGACCGGCAGCAGCAGCGCGACCGTCGCGGAGGCCGAGCGGCGCCACAGCGCCCCCACCAGCAGCACCGGGACGAACACGCCGAACCACGGCAGCATCGTCTCCACCAGGCTGCCCAGATGCCCGACCCGGTTCGGGACCAGCCCGTGCAGCAGCATCAGCAGGCCCAGCAGCAGCGCCAGCGCCGCCAGGACGGCACCGCGCTTCCAGGGTTGCGGCCGAAGGCATCTGCGGAGCGCCTGCCAGCTGCCCGCGCGCCAGGTACCGGGATCGGTGATCCGGCGGATGCGCGAAGGTGGTGCGTCGGCGCCGGTCTCCCGGCTCGCGCCGTCCGGTTCGGTCTCCGTCGTGTCCACCCGCACCATCATCTGTCCTGGTCCACTGCCGATCACATCTGCGTCCCCGGGTCCCGTCCGTGCTGTCGCGGCGGTCCCCCAGGCTCCGTCTCCGACCACGGCCCTCTCTCCCCCTCGCGATCACGATCCGTCCGCAACGTAGCCAGCGGGCGGTCACAGCACGGTGCCGAAAGCTGTGACCCGGCTGCGACCGGGAGCCGGGTGGCGCGGACGCCACGACGGCTCCCGGAGCGGGGTCGGCATGCCCTCGGCATGGACGGGTGCCGTCCACGCCTCCACTGAAGACGAAGGGGAGTTGCGGTGGCGTATGCGCTTTTCGATACACCCGCGATATACGCGACCTCAGCAAAGATCCCGTCCAGAACCGCGAAGGCCGGATGGGGCGGGTCCCATCCGGCCTTCGCGCCGACGTCAGCCGGCGTGGCGGGTCTGCTCGGGGACGTTGAAGCCGTTGACGCGGACGTCGATCCCGGCGGACGTTCCGGCGTGGCGGGCGGTGATGGTCTGCTGCTCGCCGGGCCACAGCGTGACGCTGTTGTCGCTCCAGCGGATCGGCAGCACCTGCTTGCCGCCGGCGAACAGGTCGGCCCGGGTGAACAGGGCCGGGGCGCCGCCGCGGCCGACGTTGCGGATCGTCACGCTCGTCACCGTCTCGCCGCCCTCACGGCGGGTGGTGGCCCGGACCCGGATGTCGGCGGGCTTGAGGCTGCGCAGGCCGGTCAGGTCGGCGTAGCCGTCCTTCTGGAACACCGCGAACCCGTTGGACGGCGTGTACTGGCCGGGCGCGTGCGTCTTCGGCCAGTCGACCCGGTCGGCCTTCGTCGACAGCCAGTACACGTTGCGGCTGACGACGTCGGAGCCGCGGGTGAGCGTGAGCTTCTCGAAGTAGGTCGGCGAGATCCCGGCGGGGACCTTCGGGCGCAGGACGGTCCGCACGTCCTGGCTGCCCAGCGACCCGACGGGCGCGGAGGCGGTGGCGCGGACCCGGCCGTCGAGGTCGATGATCTGCGCGGTGGCGCGCAGCCCGTCCTGGCGGTCGCCGGTCAGGTTCGCGACCCTGACGGAGCCGTCGTCGTAGTCGTACATGACGTGCACCGGCTCGTTGGCCTTCTTCGCGCCGAAGTAGACGCCCGGCTGGTCGAAGTCGGTGCCGAACATGCTCCACTGGAGCGACGGCCACGCCTTGTTCAGCATCCAGTAGATGATCCCGGTGCTGGGGTTCGCCTTGTCGGTGGAGTTGCCGATGTACGACTCGAACTGCGCGCGGGTGACCTCGTACTCACCGAGCTGGACGGTCTTCTGGTACGAGGCGGCGTCCTTCCAGGGGCCGTACCGGTGCCACAGCGGGGTGTTGTAGACGCCCATCCGGGACAGGCGCGTGTAGTCGGCGTAGAGGAACGTGTGGTACATGTCCTGGCCGGCGGTCTGGCCCTGCGCGGTCGCCGGGTCCCAGATCTTCTTCTGCTCGTCCGGGGGGAGGAAGCGGTTCAGCGAGTCCTGCGTCGGGATGGTGTTCCCGGTGCTGACCTCGGTGTCGAACCCCCAGGCGCTGCCGGTCATGCTGAGCGTCGGGTCGGCGGTGTTGACGGTCTCCCGCCTGTTGTTCCACAGGGCGTTGGGCGGGAAGTAGTTGTACCCGCCCTCCTTGGTCCCCGCCGGGCCGAGCTTCGGCGACGACTTGTACTCCGCCGCGGCGACCTGCGGGAGCCGGAAGTCGGCCCGCTCGAACGCCTTCAGGTACAGGTCCTCCTTCTCCGGGTCGGGCGCGTCGTCGCTGCCCTGGAGGAAGGTGAAGACGCTCGGGTGGTCGCGGAGCCGCTCCGCCATCGTGCCCGCCTGGTTGGACGCGTTGGCCTTCACGTCATCCGACCAGGTCGACGACTTGTTCTCCCAGAGGGCGCAGCACTGCCAGCCCGGCATCGCGAGGACGCCCGCCCGGTCGAGCTGCGCGAACATGTCGTCCGGCGGGAAGTTCCCCTCGAACCGGACCGCGTTCAGGCCCATGTTCCGGATGTAGGAGACCTGGTGGGCGACGTTGGACGGGGAGTAGCGCAGGAAGAGGTCCGGCGACCATCCGGCGCCGCGGATGACCAGCGGCTTTCCGTTGACGATGTACTGCCGGTAGCCGTCCTTGCCGTGGGTCTTGCCGGGGACGGGCTTGGTGAGCCGGGACGTGACCGTCCGGATGCCGAAGTCCTCGGCGGCGGTGCTCGACACGGCCCCGTCCACGGACGCGTCCAGCGCGAGGTGGTACATCGGCTGGTCGCCCATCTGGTACGGCCACCACACGGCCGGGCGCTTCACGTGCAGGCCGGGGCAGTCCGCCTTGGTGATCGCGACGGTGCGGGTCGCGTGCGCGGGCACCGTGACCGTCGCCTTGCAGGCGATACGGGTGGAGCCGTGCGTCACCGCACCGGACACGACCACCCGCCGCTCCGACCCGGTGTTGTTCCGCACGTCGGCCTTGACGGTCAGGTCGGCGGTGGACAGGTCGGCGGCGACGTCCTGCACGACGTGCGCGTTCCGGACCGAGATCGGCCCCTCCTGGACGATCTGCGGCGCGTACTGCAACCCGGTGTTCTGGTCGGGCGCGATCGGGTTCCAGTCGACCTGGTTCTGCGTCAGGTACCGCATGGGCGTGTCGAACTTGGTGATGTCGGCGTCGTTGCGGGAGACGTCGAGCGCGATGGCGTTCGCCCCGTCCCGGACGTACGGCGTGATGTCGTACTCCAGCCGCGCGTACGAGCCCTGGAGCTGCGCGGACCCGGCGATCCTCGTCCCGTTGACCCAGAGGTCGGCCTTCCCGGAGACGCCGTTCATCACCAGCGACGTGCGCCCGCCCTTCCGGGGATGGACGGTGATCTGCTCGCGGTACCACCAGTTCACGTCGAACTGCTTGGCCGGCACCTTCGCCATGGTGTCGTTGTAGAAGATGTTCGGATACCGGCCGTTCTCCAGCAGGCCCGCCATCAGGGTCTCCGGCCGGGACAGCGGCAGCCAGCCCTTCGTCGGGTAGCCCGGCCTGGAGATCTCGGCGCCGGTGTCCCGGGTGTCGGCGGACGACCGGATCGTCCAGCCGGAGGTCAGTTCCGTGGTCCCGAAGGACCGGATCGCCTGGGCGGCGGGCCGGTGCCCGGCGAACGCACTGGCCGGCATCGCGGGGGCTAACGCCCCGGCGAGCGCGAGTGCGGCGCACAATGCCGTGATCGATGCTCTTGACCCGCTCACGTGTCACTCCTCTGCGGCCGGAGCCGGGCGCTTCCCGGCGGCTGATGCGTCAATGATCAGTCCGGGGGCACCCGCCGGGCCGTAGGGCCAGGACGCCAACGGGGGTAGTGCTAGATCTACTTCGCGGTGCGAGCGGAGCCGCCTCGGCTCGCGGCGCGAGGCGGCGTTCGCCGGGGACGGCGCAGGATCGCGTCCGCGCCGTCCCGTGGCGTCAGGCTCCGGCGGTGGTGCGCCTGGGCAGCTTCCAGCCGGGGCGGGGGAAGTGGCAGGTGTAGCCGTTCGGGTACTTCTGCAGGTAGTCCTGGTGCTCGGGCTCGGCCTCCCAGAAGTCTCCCGCGGCGGTCACCTC
Organism: Actinomadura fibrosa; assembly: GCF_900659615.1. GTDB lineage: Bacteria > Actinomycetota > Actinomycetes > Streptosporangiales > Streptosporangiaceae > Spirillospora > Spirillospora fibrosa. The sequence continues at coordinate 9,534 of NZ_CAACUY010000125.1, forward strand.
GGTGACCACCTTGCCCGGCCACAGGCCGGAGGCGTCGACGTCGGCGATGGTGTCCTCGGCGACCTTCCGCTGCTCCTCCGACGTGTAGAAGATCGCGGACCGGTAGCTCGTGCCGATGTCGTTGCCCTGCCGGTTCAGGGTCGTCGGGTCGTGGATCTGGAAGAAGAACTCCAGCAGCGCCCGGAAGTCGGTCTGGTCGGTGTCGTAGACGACCTCGATCGTCTCGGCGTGGGACCCGTGGTCGCGGTACGTGGCGTTGGGCACGTCCCCGCCGCTGTAGCCGACCCGCGTGGAGACCACCCCGGGCTGCCGGCGGAACAGCTCTTCCATCCCCCAGAAACAGCCGCCCGCGAGCAGTGCCCTCTCGGTTGCCATGTTCCTCCTCTCCTCGGTGTCCTTCGTCAACCCCTACAGCGAGGCCCGCCCTACCGTTATTCCATACGGCCCGCCCGGCGGACGGCGGCGGGTGCGTCCCCCGTCCGGCACAGCCGAGCTGAGATCATTTAGGCTCCGCGACACCATGGCCGCCCTGCGGCCATTTCGGGCTGACACTACGCTCAATTCGGACCGGTTTTTATCGCCCGGACGTTTAATAGCCGCAAAACGGCCTCGGTGTTAATACAGCGCGAGCAGAGAATCCGTCAAGCACCTACAGTAAATTACCGGTCAATTCTCGCGCGAAGTTACCGGTTAGTTCCTATGCTGGAAAGCGAGACCGCTACGGCAGCCGTCGGCGCGGGAACAGACAAGGGAAAGGCGGAGGCCGCCATGTCCAAGGGAGGACCAAGGATCATCGAACTCGCGGTGCTGGAGATGCGGCGTGACGCCGAGGTGCGGCTGGCCGACATGGAGGGCCGGCTCGCACTGCTCCACCAGCGCAACAAGCACACCGAACAGCAGGAGATCGACTGGGCGCACCAGGTCGACGACCTGGTGCGCCGCCTCAACGCGGCGGAACGCGTCCAGGTCACCCGGCGCAACCTCGACGACCGCTTCCGCCATACGGTCGCGGTGCTGTCACTGCTGGCCGCCACCGCGTCCGCGATCACCGGACCGATCACCATCGTGCTGACCAGCTGAACCGGACCGGCCGCGCGGCGGCCCGAGCCCGCCCACAGGGCTCGACGACGCCGAGCGCCGGAGAGAGCCCGGGGTCCGCCATCGGGGGCGATCACCATGGCGGGCCAGGCGACCGGAGGCCGGACGTTCCGGGAAGGGGGCACCGTTCGGCACGGCGGTCACTGTTCCCTCGACGTTCCGAGGGGCGGGAGCGGTGAGGCCAGAGCCGCCGGCAGCGAGGGGTGGATGCGCACCTGCCGGTCCAGGTGGGTCACGCGCATGATCCGGGCGACGCGCACGTCGAGGGGGCCCGCGATGACCGCGCTGCCGCCGCGTCCCTCGGCGGCCGTGAGGAGCCGCGCGAGGACGCTGAGCCCGCTGGAGTCCACGAACGTCAGCGACGTCAGGTCCAGCACGAGGTGCTCGCCGTACCGGTCGCGGCAGGCGTGCAGCACCTGCTCGGTCTCCTTGGCGGTCGCCAGGTCCAGTTCACCGGCGATCGCCAGCACCAGGCGCCCGCCTTCGACGCGGCACGTCACCGCGCACTTGGCCGCGGGCTCTTCCACTTCGCACCTGCCAGGGAGTTCGACACTCGGCCGCCATGTCCCCCGGGACGGACGGAGCCGTCCTCGGCCGCCCCGCCCACTCCAAGTCTGGCGTCCATGGACGTCCGCGGCCATGACCTCACCGACCGAACCCACCACCGGCGGGGACGCTTCGACCCGCCATGCGCGATAGCGGCGGCGGCCAGTGAGGTCCGATCCGGGCATCGCAGACCCTGGTGCGGCGGCCCCGGGCGTGTCAGGCTCTGATCATGCGGTCGGAGGACCTCGCACTGCGGCTCAAGGCGCTGCGGGAGCGAGCCCAGCAGGCGCGGCGGCGGGCTAACGAGGCCGCCGAACGCGCCGCCGAACTCCGCGGTGGCCGCCGCTCCCCGGGCACCGGTACGGGCGGCCTCACCGATCCGGCCATCGACGGCGGGGCCCGCGGCCCGACCGGTGAGCCCCTCGTCACCGGTGAGCACGTCCGCCTGGCCGGCGACCGCAGCGCCGAGGCCGCGGAGCGGCTCCATCAGGCCGGCGACTGGGCGCTGCAAGCGGCGCTGGCGTCGATCGACGCCCACGAACGGGCCGCCGCGCTGCTGGAGCGGCTGGCCGCCGACTACCCCGGCGAGGCCGCCCAGCACCTCGCCGCCGCCGCGCACCACCGGCTCTGGGCCGCTCGGGACCTGCAAGGCCTGGCCCTCTCCCATCCCGACGCCTTCCTGGACGGTGGACTCCGGCGGCCCGACGACGACGCCGAGCCCGACCAGATCTGACAGGGACGGGCGGCAGTCCGCGCAGCGAGCATCCGCCCGACCGTGACGACCGGAGCCGCCTCCGACGCGCGGCGTCAGCGTTCGCCGCTGAGGTCCACGGGAACCTCGTCCAGGATGTCGAGGTTCTGGTCGAGGCCGGTGATCCTCAGCAGGGACGTCAGCCTGCCGGTCGGCCCGACGAGCACCAGCCGGCCGCCGAGCGCCTGCGCCCGCTTCCATCCGCGCAGGAAGGCGTTCAGGCCCGCGGAGTCGCAGAACCGCAGAGCCGACACCTCAAGGGCCACCAGCGGAGGCGTCCGCAACCCGAGCGCCTCGGCGAGGTACGCCTCCAGCCGGGGGGCCGTGTAGACGTCCAGCTCACCCTCGACCGTCACCACCGCCCACCCGCCGTGCACGCTGACCTCGAACGACGCATCGGGTGGCGTGGCAGCGGCCGCTGACGACATCGCCTCATCCCCTCAAATCCGTACCGGGAGCACATCATCACACAGAGTACTCGACCGAGGCCGGAAAGGGCGGACACTCGGCTCGGTCCTCGGCGGAACAGCCATCTTTCCATCGCGTTCCCATCGCGGACGATTCCGGGCGCTCGCCTCCACGTGCGCCTGTTCGCAGCCCTCGCGAATGATTCGCATGATTCGCGAATCATTCGCAGGATGCGCGAACCCGCGTCCCTGCGGTGCCGCTCACGTGACCAGGCCGTTGCGGTAGGCGTAGACGACGGCTTGGACGCGGTCGCGCAGGTCGAGTTTGGTGAGGATGCGCGACACGTACGTCTTGACGGTCTCCTGGCTGATGACCAGCGTCGCGGCGATCTCGCTGTTGGACAGCCCGTCGGCGATGAGGCGCAGCACCTCCAGCTCGCGGCGCGTCAGCGCCACGTCGGCCGGGTCCCCGGCGGGACGGATCCGCGCCGCGTACCGGCCGACGAGCTGCCGCGTCACCTCCGGCGCGAGGAGCGCGGCACCGCTGGCGACCGTGCGGATGCCGTGCAGGAGCTGCGCGGGCGGGGCGTCCTTGAGCAGGAACCCGCTCGCGCCCGCGCGCAGCGCCTCGTAGACGTACTCGTCGAGGTTGAACGTCGTCACCACGAGCACCTTGACCGGGTCCGGGACCCCGGCGCCGGCCAGCAGGCGGGTCGCCTCGATGCCGTCGAGCACCGGCATCCGGACGTCCATCACCACGATGTCCGGTCCGAGGCGGCGGGCGAGGTCGACCGCGGTGCGGCCGTCCCCGCACTCGCCGACGACCTCCAGGTCGGGCTGGGCGTCGATGATCGTCGCGAAGCCGGTGCGGATCAGCGCCTGGTCGTCGCAGACCAGCACCCGCACCGGCGCGGTCACGACGGGCTCCCCGCGGGGATGCGCGCCCGCACGACGAAGCCGCCGCCCGCCCGGCGGCCCGCGCTGAACTCGCCGCCCAGGGCGTCGACCCGTTCGCGGAGCCCGGCCAGGCCCCGTCCGCTGCCGCCGGGGGAGCCGGCCCGGTTCTCGGGACCGTCCGTGCCGACCTCCACGGTGATCTCCTTCTCGCCGTAGCGCACCCGGGTGACGGTACGGTTCCCGTGGGCGTACTTGAGCGCGTTCGTCAGAGCCTCCTGCACGACCCGGTAGGCGACGGACTCGGCGCTGCCCGCGGACTCCGCCGGCTCGCCCTCCTCGGTGAACTCGACCGGCTGCCCGGCCTGGCGCGTCCGCTCCACGAGCGTGCGGAGGTCGCCGGCGGACGGCGTCCTGAGGCCGTCCGCGGACGCGGTGCCATGGTCGGGGTTGAGCAGGTCGAGCAGGTGCCGCAGGTCGGCGATGGCCCGCCGGCCGGTGTCGGTGACGTTGCTCAGGGTCTCGTCGAGACGGTCGGGCACGGCGGTGAGATACCGCGCCGCCTCGGCCTGGACGACCATCGCCGTCACGTGGTGCGTCACGACGTCGTGAAGCTCGCGGGCGATGCGGGTCCGTTCGGCGGCGCGGGTGGCCTCGGCGACGCGGAGGCGCCGCTCGGCCTCGGCGACCCGGACGCTGCGCAGCCAGGCCCCGATCCCCCAGGCCACGGCCAGCCCCACGTAGAACGCCGCGTACCCGTCCGGCCGCTCCGCCCCGCCGAGCCGGTCGAGCGCGACCGCCAGCGGCACGTACGCCGCCGACAGGACGACCATGGTGGCGCGCCGGTGCCGCTCCAGGTGGGCGCCCGCGCTCACCAGCGCGATGGCCAGCGCGTTCCCCGCGACGATGTGGTAGCCGCGGAGCTGCGCGATGACGAAACCGAGCGCCACGAGGGCGAGGCAGATCCCCGGCCACCGCCGCCGCACGGCCAGCGGAAGGCACAGGAGGGCGAGCGCCGCGATGGCCAGCGCGTCGAACGGACGGGCCGGGAGCTCGCCGACCTGCGTCTCGTGGCCGCGGAACACCGGCAGGAACGACACGGTGATGAGCAGCAGCGCGAGCGGGAGGTCCCGGACCGTCACGTCCAGGCGCCGCCACAGGGCCTGGAACCGCCGCGGATCGATCACGGGGCGAGGCTAGCGGCCGCGGCGCCGCGGGCGGCGCGGCTCCGGGGAACGAGGGTGCCGCGCCTGCGGGCCAGCCACAGGAACGCGGCCGTCAGCAGGATCCCGAACACGATCGTGTACGGGCTCGCCTCCGGACCGAACCGGCCGCCGGTGACCAGGTCGGGCCCGGACGTCACACCGTGCAGGAGCCCCTTCGTCTCACCGTTGCCGGACACCTCCGTGCCGAAGACGCCGGCCTCTGTGAAGTTCCAGGCGAAGTGCAGGCCGATCGGCACCCAGAGGCTGCGGGTGGCGGCGTACGCGGCGCCGAGCGTCCCGCCGGCCGACACCGCGATCGCGACCGCGCCCCACACGGTGGCGTCCGGGTTGAGCATGTGCCACAGGCCGAACAGCACGCTGGTCAGCACGAGCGCCGTCCACGTGCCGCCGCGGTCCTCCACGATCCGGAACAGGACGCCGCGGAACATCAGCTCCTCCGTCACCGACGCGGCGGCCATGAAGCCGAACAGCCCCACCGGGCCCGCCACCGTCCCGAACCCGTCGACCCGGTAGTCGCCGAGGAAGGCGATGTTGCCGATGACGGCCGCGAACCACCCGGCGCCGATCAGCGTCCCGAGAAGGATCCGGGGAACGGCGCCCTTGGCGGCGACCTCCTCCGCCGCGCGGCGCTCCGACCACCGGACCGTCCAGCCGTACACGAACACCGCGAGCACGGCCGTCGCGAGACCGAGCACCAGGGTCAGGACCGCGTTCCCGTCCACGGCCATGGTGGCCTGGCCGCCGACGAAGGCGACCGCCATGACGGGCAGGAACTGCTTCACAAATCGCACACCGACTCCTCTGCGCGAGCTCTCCGCGGGATTCCGCAGCCCGATCACCACGGGCGGGACAACGCTAGGGAGCCGACGCCCCCGCGCTCTTCCCCGCACAGAGGACATTCACGTGTAGCTCGCACGGGGGACAAGAACAGGCCCCCACAACTCGCCGAACGCAAGACGCGCTCAGGAACCTGCTCCGTCATGCCGTGCGCGGGCTTCTTTGTAGGCGTTGGTCAGTAGCGCTAGAACTTCTTGGTCGAGTGGGCTGGTGATGTAGTTGTTCTGCCTGATCTCGTTCGGGAGGTGCTCGTCCAGCCGGGCCAGGGTCTCCGGCGCCTCGGCCTCGAAGACCGATCGCTGCGGGCTGAGGTAGGCGCCGCCGTCGTTCCAGATGGTGACCAGCCCTCGGCTCTGGCCGGGAAGCCGCGGATTGAGCACCCAGCGCCCCTTCCCGATCGTGGTGTACAGGACGGCCAGGTCTTCGGCCTCCAGGCGCAGTGCCCAGTCGAGCAACCGCCGCAGCGGCTCGCGGTGGGCGGGGTCGGTCTGGCCGATGCTGTCGGCGAACGCCTGTGATCCGGGCGCCGGCCTGGCGTCCCTGGGAACCGGGATCGGAGCGGACGGGACCGGTGTGCGCTCAGGTTCGATCAGCTGGGGCACCAGCACCCGGGTGCCGCCCACCGAATAGGCGGTCACGGTCACCACGTCGATGTCGAGCCGATCGTTGGTGACGGCTTGGAGATAGCCGGTGAGTTCGATCAGGTCCGCGGGCGCGGCGTCGAGAACGACCACGCAGCGGAAGCGTCCCTCCTCCAGGGCCTGCGCCATCTTGGCGTGCAGTGACTCGACGTCCACGGAACCGTCGCCGACCTCGGCGACGACCGCTTCGGCGATCGAAGGGTGACCGCGCTTGGCCACGTGGGGCCGGAGGAGCTGGTCGAAGGCGTCGGCGGAGAGCCCGAACAGGTAGGAGGCGTAGCCGAGCGTCTGGGTGAACACCTGCCGGCGGTCGGTGTTGGAGGCGAGCTTCACCTCGATCACCACGGGCCGACCGGTCTCGGCCTCGACCGCGATCAGGTCGGCGTAACCGTTGCCCAGCTGCACTTCCCGGCCCAGCATCACCAGGGTCGGCTGGCCGGGGAGCGGGAGCATCGCCGCGCCGCGCTCGATGCTGTCGTGCAGAACCTGTTCCCGCTCGAACGGCTCGGCCCGCAACGCCGTCAAGCCGCTTTCGGTCTCGTGCCAGATCCCCACCATCGATACCTCCGCCTCCCATTCCGAGCGACACACTAGTTAGGCGGTAGGACGATCAGCGGCGTTTTATCGCGCGTGCAGGCTGTGGGTGTTCGGCATCAGGCGGGATTTCGGGGAGCTTTGTTTGGTCGGGTTTGGGGAGCCAGTCTTGGGGTGGGGTGTAGTTCAGCCAGCGGCGGGCGCGGGCGGTTTCGGTGAAGCCGCGCAGCAGGGTTTCGAGCAGCGGGTGCCGGTGCGATCTGCGCCAGGCCAGCGACCACGCGTAGAGCGGGGTCGGTTCGACGAGCGGGATGGAGCGCAGGCCCGCGTGGTCGGGCAGCGGCGCGTCGGCGGGGAAGAGCGTGAAGCACGACGGGTTCGCGCGGACGTGCTGGACGAGGTGGTCCAGGCCGAGGTTGGGGCCGTCCTCGCGCCGCGTGATCTGGAACTCGTCGGCGAAATGGCGGAGGAAGTCCAGGCGGGGCAGTTCGGCGGGGCACCACAGGGTGCTGTCGCGCAGGTCGGCCGGACGGAGTTCGGGGGCATCGGCCAGCGGGTGGGACGTGCTGACCACCGCGTCGACGGGTTCGAGCCGCGCCAGCCGCTGGGTGAGGCCGGCGTCGAGGTCGCCTGGGAGCGCGTGCACGCGGCCGAAGCCCAGGTCGGTGTCGCCGCGGAGCAGGGCCGCCGCGACGGAGGGCCAGTCGCGTCCGGGGCCCGGTTCCAGCTTGATCGCGTCGAGCGCTTGTACGGCTTCGGCGACGGTGCGCATCGGCGCGTACAAGTGGCCCCACGTGTCGATCCGCACGACCGGCCCGGTGCCCGTGACGGCCGCGACCGCGCGTTCGCCCGCGGCCAGCGCCTCGCGGGCGGCCGGCAGGAACCGCTCGCCCGCGTCGGTCAGCCGGGTGCCGCCCTCGCGCTCGAACAGCCGGACGGTCAGCGCCGCCTCCAGCCGCGCGATGCGCTTGGAGAGCGCCTGCTGGCTCGTGTTCAGCCGCTCGGCGGCACGTCCGAAGTGCAGCGTCTCGGCGGTGACGGCGAACGCGCGGACCAGGGCCAGGTCGAGATCCACGCTCCTGACGATAGGCGACAACCGTGCGTTGTCGGACGAGCCGCCGCGTTGTTGGCGCGGGCGCCGCCGCGCGCGGTGGAGTGGTCGCCGTCGAGAGGAGGCGACGTTGAAGGCGTTCATTCCGACCTGGGACCCCGCCGAACCGGTCGTGCTCGCGGACGTGCCCGAGCCGGTGCCGCGCCCGGACGAGGTGCTGGTGAAGGTCGAGGCGTTCTCGGTCAACCGGGGTGAGACGTTCAAGCTGGAAAGGCCCGCGCCCGGCGACCGGCCCGGCAAGGACATCGCGGGGCGGGTGGTGCGGCCCGCCGCCGACGGGAGCGGGCCGTCCGGTGTCGTGCGGGTCGTCGGGCACCCCATGGCGGGCGGCTGGGCGGAGTACGCGGCCGTGCCGTCCGGCGCGCTCGCGGTGCTGCCCGACAGCGTCTCGGCGGTGCGGGGCGCGGCGCTGCCGCTGGCGGGGCTCACCGCGCTGCGGCTGCTGCGCGCCGCAGGGAGCCTGATCGGACGGCGCGTCCTGCTGACCGGCGCGTCGGGTGGGGTGGGGCACTACGTGACGGAGCTCGCCGCCGCGTCGGGGGCCGAGGTCACCGCCGTGACCCGGGACGCGGAGCGCGGGGCGCGGCTCGCCGAGCTCGGCGCGGCCGAGATCGTCCATGACGTGGCCGACGCGCGCGGGCCCTACGACGTCGTCCTGGAGTCGACGGGCGGCGCGGCCCTTCCCGTCGCCCTCGCGCGGCTCGCCCGGCGCGGCACTCTCATCTGGTTCGGCCAGGCCGCCCGGACCCCGGTGACGCTCGACTTCTTCGGTTTCTTCGACGGGCCGGAGTCGGCTGTCGTCCGCCACTTCCACTACCTCGACGCCGACACCGGGCTCGGTGACGACCTCGCGGTCCTCGTCCGGCTGACCGCCGAGGGGCGCCTGCACCCCGAGATCGGCCGCGTCGCGGACTGGGCGGACACCGCGACCGTCCTCACCGACCTGCGCGACCGCCGCATCCGCGGCAAGGCCGTGCTCACCCTCCCGTAAGGAGCCGGCCATGAATGCTCGGGACGTCGTCATCCGCTACGTCGAAGCTGTTCGGGACGGTGACGCCGATGTCGTCTACGCGAGCTTCGCCGAGGACGCGACCTGGCACTATCCGGGCGATCTGCCGATCTCGAAGGTGTGGCGCGGACGCGACGCGATCGTCAACGACTTCCTGGGCGGCATCGGGCCGCTCCTGGTCCCCGGGACGCTGGAGATCGATTTGGTCGCCACGATTGCCGAGGGCGATCGTGTCGTCGCCGAGTGGACGTCCAAGGCGAGGACCGTCTATGGCGGGACGTACGACAACCGCTGTGTCGGCGTCTTCACCGTCCGGGAAGGGCGCATTGTTTCTGTCGTCGAGTACGCCGATACCAGGCACGTGGCGGCCGCCCTTTTCCCGGAGTGATCCGGGCGCGCGAGGTCAGGTGCGACGTCGTTGTGCGGCTTCGGCGGAGACGAGGTTGCGGCGGATCGACTGGGTGATGGGGTGAGCGGGCCCGAGGACTCGCTGGCCGGTTCTCAGCGCCTGCCGGTAGAGCCCGATCGCCCGGTCCAGATCGCCAGCCGAGTCGTAGGCGTAGGCCAGGTTGTTCAGCGAGTTGATGGTGAGGGGATGGTCGGGTCCGACCACTCTCCTCCGGTCGGCGAGCGTGGCCTCGTAGACCTCGATCGCCCGCGCCGAATCGCCGGCCAGGTCGTACGCGCCGGCGAGATTGTTGCGGGCGACGGAGGTCAGGGGATGGTCGGAGCCCAGGACCCGCTCGCGGATCGACAGGACGGCCTCCATTTCGGGGACCGCCCGCCGCAGGTCCCCCACCCTTTTGTAGGTGTGGGCCAGATTGTTGCGGGTGTTGAGCGTCTCGGGATGGTCGTGGCCGAGGACGCGGCTCCGGGCGGCCAGCACGTCGAGATAGAGCGGGATCGCCTCGCGGGGGTTCCGCGCTTTAACGAAGCCGACCATTTCGTGTCGTGTCTGAAGGGTCTCGGGATGCTCGGGGCCGAGAACACGTTTCCTCGCCGCGAGCACGTCCTTGTAGATGAGGTACGCCCGCTGCGAATCGCCTGCCGAGTCGTGGGCGAAGGCCAGTTGGTGCCGGGTGCGGAGCGTGTCGGGATGGTCGGGTCCCAGGACGCGGTTCCGGGCGCTCAGCGTGGTCTCCAGTAGCCGGATCGCGCGCTGGAAATCGCCCGCCGACTCGTAGGCCACGGCCAGGTCGTGGCGCGTGGCCAGGGCGTCGGGGTGGTCGCGTCCATGCAGGCGGTGAGCCGTGGTCTTGGCCCGCTTCAGGTAGTCGATGGCGCGCTTGTAGTCGCCGTGCCCGTCGAGGAACAGACCGGTGGTGGTGAGAACGAGGCGGGTGTCGGCGGTGTCGGCGTCCGGGGGCGCGTGGTCGGTGAGGGCGTCGATGTGGGGCAGCAGCGCGCGCCAGGCGGGCCAGGTGCCGGGATCCTCCGGCGCGCCGGGCAGCGCGTCGCGGAGCAGGCGCGTGGCCTGGTGCATGGCGGTGGCGATGTCGCCGGGACGGCGATGCGGGTCGGTCGGGTCGGGAGTGCGGGCGACGGCCTGGACGAGGCGGTGCACCCCGATCGTGCCGTCCTCGGGACCGCCGACCAACGCGATCATGCTGTAGGCGGCCAGCCTGCCGATCGTCCGGTGCAGGGCGACCGGTCCGCCGACGTCCTCCGCCAGCGGTTCCAGCAGCGTGCGCGGGATGTGGTCGGGCGCGAACCAGGCCAGGACGCGCAGCACCCGCCCGGTCGAGGGCGTCTCGGCGGCGAGGTGGTCGAGGGTGGCGTGCCAGATCCGGGCGATCGTGCGGTCGATGTCGCCGCCGGCGGGCGGCTGGGCGTACAGGTCCGCCGGGTAGTCGGCCAGGAGCCGGAGGTAGTGGCGGGGATCGCCGCCGGTCTCGGCCATGAAGGCGGCGGCCTGCTCGATCGCCAGCGGCAGGCATCCCAGCTCCTCGCACAGCTCCGCGGCCCCGTCGGGATCGTGGCCGTCGGGGACGGTGCCGAGCCGGGTGCGGGTCAGCAGTTCGACCGCCTCGGGCAGGGGCAGGACGTCCAGGGCGATGACCTGGTCCGTGAGCTGCTGCCACCCGGACGCGAGGCGGCTGGTGACGAGGACGCGCCCCTGGCGGCAGCGGGCCAGGACGGATTCGATGTCGGCGCGCCGGGTGACGTCGTCCAGGATCAGCAGCCAGTCCCGGTGGTCGGCGAGCCAGGTCAGCGCGTGGGCGGTGAGGACCTCCAGCGGCTGCCCCGCCAGTGCCGGGTTCAGGGCGGCGGCCAGGGCGGCCAGCCCTTCCTGGACGGCCTCGGCGGTGTCGGCGGGGATCCACCATGTCACCGTGTGCTCGTCCAGATGGCCGCGGGCCCAGCGGGCGGCCAGGGTGGACTTGCCGATCCCGCCCAGCCCGTGCACCGTCCCGACCGAACGCCGCCCCACCACGACGCCGGGTCGTCCGGCCGTGCTGAAGACCTCGTCCAGCCGGGCCAGCTCGCCGGCGCGGCCCACAAAGGTCCTCTCGGCGCGGGGCGGCAGATACACGACCCGACCGGCTCCCGGCGCCTCCTCGCCGGGTTCCGCGCTCGTCTCGGCCCGGACGATGCGGCCTCGCGCGGCGATCCAGGGACCGGGATCCTGCCCGCACGCCTTGACGAACGCCTCCAGCGTCCCGGCGTGGGGCAGGGTGGTCTTGCCGTTCAGGATGCCCTGCACCGTGGCCAGGCCCAGCTTCGCCTCCGCGCTCAACCGGTGCACGCTCCATCCACCGGCATGGAACAGCGTCACCAGCTGGGCGCGCAGCTCCTCAGGCGTGCGGATCCGCTCGGGGTCGATCCGTGCCACCGCCGGCCTCCCGATGGTCGTGCTCGGTCACGTCCCAGCACACACCAACGCCGCCTCCAAGAACAGCCGCATGGCTCGGCCGGGGCTAGGAGGCGTCCTCCACTGCCTCTATCCTCGCTTCGATACGGGGACGCCCGAAAGGCCATGCCATGACGCCGCCACACCAGGTTTTCGACCCGTTCCTCTCACCCGGTCCCGCTGGACGGACCCACGCCGAACTGGACCGGCTCCGCGAACCGCATCCGGCATTCTTCAGCCCGGCCAAGAATGGATTCTGGGTGCTCACCCGGTACGCCGATATCCTCGCGGCCCTGAAGGATCCGGCCACCTTCTCCAGCCGCGCGATCGCGGTGATCGACCGCAATCCGTCCTACCGGTGGATTCCGGTGATGCTCGACCCGCCGCTGCACACCGCGTGGCGGCGGCTGCTGCGGCCCCTGTTCACCCCCGCCTCCGCGGCCGCGCTGCGGGAGCAGATCACCCGCCGCTGCACCGCCCTGATCGCCGGCCTCAGCGAGCGCGGGTCGTGCGACTTCGTCGCCGACTTCGCCCGCCGCTTCCCCACCAGCGTCTTCCTGACACTCCTCGGACTTCCGGAAGAACGGCTGGAGGAGTTCCTGGCCTGGGAGCACGCCATCCTGCACCCGCCGCCCTCAGGCGCGGGACGGGCCGAGGCCATGGCCCAGGTGACCGCCTGCTTCACCGGCCTCATCGCCGAACGCCGCGCCCGGCCGGGCGACGACCTCGTCAGCGCCGCGACCCGCTTCGCCGTCGACGGCCGTCCGGTCACCGACGACGAGCTGCTGCAACTGTGCACCCTCATGTTCCTGGCCGGCCTCGACACCGTCTCCGCGCAGCTGTCCTACAGCTTCTGGCATCTGGCCGCGCACGGCGACGACCGGGCGCGCATCACTGCGGATCCCAGCGTCATTCCGGCGGCCACCGAGGAATTGCTGCGGGCGTACGCCCTGGTCCTTCCGAGCCGGAAGCTGACCACCGATCTGGACCTGCACGGCTGCCCGATGAAGGCCGGTGACATGGTCATGCTCCCCCTTGCCATGGCCACGCGCGATCCCCGGGCTTTCCCCGCTCCCGGCATCGTCGACTTCGATCGCCCGAGCAACCAGCACCTCGCCTTCGGCGCCGGACCGCACCGCTGCCTGGGCGCCCATCTGGCCCGCCTGGAAATCCACATCGCCTTGCGCGAATGGCACGCGCGCATTCCCGACTACCGCATTCCCGAGGACGCCCAGCCTCGTGAACACGCCAGCCTCGTCCTCGGCCTGGACACCCTCCCACTCCAGTGGGACCGAGCCAGCCGGTGAAGGGGGCGACCGCGGTCAGGCCGGGACATGCCCGAAGATCCGGCCGCCCGGGGCGGCGGGGTCGTCCCCGGCCCAGAACTCGTACCAGTGCACGGCGAACTCCGCGCGGGAGATCGCTCCGTCGCCGTCGCCGTCCAGGGCGCGGCGGTGACATCGCGGTCGCTCCGAGTCGTGGACGCCGGGTGAAATGCCGCGGATGACGCAGAGTGGGCGGAGGCTGACTCCTACACTCGCGCCATGAGGCCGTCGGCGAGCGTGGTACTCGACCCGGACGTCGTGCTCGACGAGCGGAAGGGTGCCCTGAAACGGGCCTGCGCGCTGGTCGAGGAGGTCATGGGCCATGTGGCCGACGACCCCGAGGTGGTCGCGGCACGCGGGGTCTGCGTCCTGTCGGGCGAGCAGTTCGCGGACGTCAGGCGGACGATCGTCGACCCGGGCAATGTGAAGCGGATCGTCCGCCATGTCGCCGGACGGCATCCCCGGTTCCTCGTGTGGCTGGCCCGCGGACGGATCTCGCGGCTGAAGAACGTCTACGGCTGGCTCGCGGTGGTCGTGCTCCTCGCGCCTCCGCCGTTCCGGGCCCCGCTCAACGACCGCCTGTTCGGCAGGGTGGCCGCGCACGCCCCGTGGCGGACGACGGTGCACGAGTACGTCATCCAGCAGGTCCGGCGGGAGATCAACGGGAAGCGGGAGGACGCCCGGTACGCCCGTGAGCTCCCGACGTATCCCGCGCGGCCGGGGGTGACGCTCGACCCGTCCGTGCTGCGGGGGCTGACGGCGGCGACCGAGCCGGCGGCCGGGGCCGGCGTCCCGAGCCTGGCGGAGATCGAGCGGCTGACGGAGCGGACCGCGGCCGGGGCGATCGGGATCAGCGGGCGGCGCGGAGCCGGGAAGTCCACGGCGATCGCGCGGTTCTGCGAGTCCCGGTACGGCAGCAGCGGCCCGCAGCACAGCGGGGGCCGGTGCGCGGAGGGCATGCCCGGGCTGCGGTTCGTGATCAAGGCTCCGGTGCGGTACGACGCGCGCGACTTCCTCATCCACCTCTCCAGCCGGCTCTGCGAGACGATCCTCGCCGACCACCGCCTCGTGCCGACGATCCCGCGCCGCTTCCCGTGGCGGCAGGCCGCCGCCGCGGTGCTGTTCCTCACCGGTGTGACCGCGGGCTACCGGGCCTGGCGGGGCGCCTGGCCGGAGTGGATCTGGTCGTCGGCGCGCTTCGACGCCTGGTTCGCCGCGGCGGCCTGCGGGGTCGCGTCCGTGCTGCTCGCCGGGTGGCGGACCCGGCAGGCATGGCTCGAACGGCGCGGGACCATCGCGCTGGGCGCCGACGCGCGCGAGCGGCTCGAACGGCTGCACTACCAGCGGAAGGTCACCACGGCCCGCCAGCTCGGGTTCGCGGCCTCCGGCGCCACCGCCGGCGCGTCCCGGTCGAGGGAGATGTCCGAGCTGGTCATGACGCTCCCCGAGCTGATCGACGACTACCGCGACCTCGCCGAGCGGACCGTCGCGGCGCTGCGGCAGCGGCAGCTGGCCGGCGGGCGTCCCGAGTCGGAGGCGGCGGTGCGCCTGGTCATCGGCATCGACGAGATCGACCGCATCGACGACGCCGCCGAGGCGCATGCCTTCCTCGACGGCATCAAGGCCGTGTTCGGCACCCCCTACACCGTCTACCTCGTCGCGGTCCGCCCGGAGGCGCTGCTGGCCAATCCGCGAAGTGGGTCCGTCCGGCCGCCGACGCTCGGCGGCGTCTTCGACGAGACGGTGTGGATCGACGCCCTCCCGCTCCAGGGCGCCGTCGACGTGCTCGCCGACCGCGTCGTCGGGCTGCCCGTCCCGTTCGTCCTGCTGTGCTCCTGCCTGTCGGGCGGCTACCCCGAGGACCTGGTGCGGATCGCCCGGCAGATCTTCGCCGTCACGGTCCCGGACGACGGCTCGCCGCGTCCGGGCGTGGGGCTGAACGAGATCGCGGACCGCGTCGTGGCGGAGGAGATCAAGCTCCTCGCCCGCCGCGCCTTCATCCAGGCCGCCCGGCTCGACATGGCCGACGGGAGCGCGCTCCTCGACCTCCTCAACGACCACGACAGGCTCGTCCCCCGGGGCCGGTGCGATGTGGCGGCGAGGCTTCAGATGGTCTTCGACCTGCACGGCGACGACCCGGAGAAGTGGAGGCGGTTCGTCGACGCCCACGGCCGCCTCGACTCGGCCGCCTACGTCTGCGACAGCTTCGCCACCAGCCTGTACTACCTGCTGACCGTCCACGAGATGTTCGTCGGGAATCTGGCCGAGGACGCCTGGAAGGAGCTGGAGCCGAGCCGGGACGTCGCCGACTACGCCCGCTGCGAGCCGTTCCGTGAGCTCGCCGAGGCCCGCGAGATCGTCACCACGAGCCCGTACCTGGCGTGGGAACGGGTGAGCAAGGCCCGCGACGCCGCCCGTGAGGATTCGAGCGTGAGACCCCGGTTCCTGGGCGCCTTCTCCGCGCACGTGGACAACTCCCGGCCCGCGCTTCCCGATCGTCGGGACGGCGCGTAGGAGACGGGTCTTGCGGGCGGGGTGCGGGGGGCGGATCGTATGGGCGGAGCACTGGTCCGGCACCGTCGAAGATCTTCTGGAGCGGCCGATGCGCATCACCGAAGGCGATGGTCCGTTCGTCATCGACCCCACGGGCCGTGACGTGCAGGGGGACGCCGCGCGGATCCGCGAGCGCGGTCCCGCGACGCGCGTGCTGCTGCCCGGCGGCGTGGAGGCGTGGGCGGTGAGCGATCCGGCGCTCCTGCGGCGGCTGCTGACCGACGACCGCGTCTCCAAGGACGGCTACCTGCACTGGCCGCCGCTGATCGAGGGGGAGATCGGCCCGGGCTGGCCGATCTTCGCCTGGGTGGCGGTGCGGAACATGCTGACCGCGTACGGCGACGACCACCGGCGGCTGCGGCGGCTCGCGTCCAGCGCGTTCACCACGCGCCGCACCGCCGAGCTGCGCCCGCGGGTCGAGGCGATCGTCGCCGCGCTGCTCGACGAGCTCGACGAGCTCGCCGCCGCGTCCGGCGGGACGGTGGACCTGCGCGACCGCTTCGCCTACCCGCTGCCGATCAGGGTGATCTGCGAGCTGTTCGGGATCGAGGACGGGGAGACGCGCGAGGAGATCCGCCGGTGCGTGGACGCGTTCTTCCGCACCACCACCGGGCCGGAGGAGGCCGCCGCGGCGTTCCCGCGGATGCAGGGGATCCTCCGCGGGGTCGTCGAGGAGAAGCGGGCGCGCCCGGCCGACGACCTGTCCTCGGCCCTCATCGCCGCCCGCGACGGGGGCTCGCCGCTGTCCGAGGAGGAGCTGGTCGACACGCTCGTCCTGTTCCTGAGCGCGGGGCACGAGACGACCGTCAACCTCCTCGACAACGCCGTCCACGCCATGCTCACCCGTCCCGACCAGCTCGCCCTGGTCCGGGAAGGGCGCGCGACCTGGGACGACGTGATCGAGGAGACGCTGCGGGCCGAGCCCCCGATCGCCAACCTGCCGCTGCGCTTCGCCGTCGAGGACATCGAGGCCGGGGACGGCGTCGTGCTGCGCAAGGGCGAGGCGATCCTCGCCTGCTACGCGGCGGCCGGACGCGACCCGCACCTGCACGGCGGCGACGCCGACGTGTTCGACGTCACCCGCGCGGACAAGGAGCACATGGCGTTCGGCTACGGCGTCCACCACTGCCTCGGCGCGCCGCTGGCCAGGCTGGAGGCGGCGGTCGCGCTGCCCGCGCTGTTCGACCGCTTCCCCGGGCTGGCGCTCGCCGCGAAGCCGGACGAGCTGCCGCCGCTCGAATCGTTCATCTCCAACGGCCACCGGACGCTGCCCGTCCGCCTCGCCTGACCCGGTCTCAGCCCGCGGGCCGGTCGTCCAGGAGGCCGGACTCGCGGGCCCTGGCGGCGGCCTGCGTGCGGGACCCGGCGCCGAGCTTGGTGAGGACCCTGGTCACGTGGGTGGCGACGGTGTTGACGGAGATGAACAGCTCGGCGGCGATCTGCTGGTTCGAGCGCCCGCGCGCCAGGACGCGCAGCACGTCGAGCTCCCGGCGCGTCAGCCCGAAGGCGTTGCCGGACGCGTTGCCCGACGTGCCGCCGGACGTGTCGGTGAGGCGCCCGCGGGCCGCGAGGTCGTCGATCCGCGCCAGGAGGGGCGCCGCGCCCAGCTCGGCGGCGATGGCGCGGGCCCTGCCCAGCCGGGACCGGGCGCCGGGACGGTTGTTGGACGCGAGGGCCGCCGCCGCGCCCTCCGCGAGCACGACGGCGGTCTCGTAGCGGTTCTCCAGGTCGTCCCAGGCGGCGGCGGCCTCGTCCCAGCGGGCCAGCTCGCCGGATTCCGCCAGCGCGCGGAAGGTGAGGCGGAAGGCGTCGATCAGCGGAGTGGCGATGCGCACCGAGTCGAGCACGCGCGCGAGGTCCGCGAGCCGGTCGGCGGTCTCGGCCGCGATCCGCCGGTTCCGCGGGGCGGCG
Organism: Actinomadura fibrosa; assembly: GCF_900659615.1. Lineage (GTDB taxonomy): Bacteria > Actinomycetota > Actinomycetes > Streptosporangiales > Streptosporangiaceae > Spirillospora > Spirillospora fibrosa. Next base: position 27,228 of record NZ_CAACUY010000125.1, read on the forward strand.
GCCCGCCGGGCCCGCTGCGCCCGCGCGCCGAGCACCGCGAAGTGCGCCGTCTCGCGCGGCGGCCAGGTGTCCGGCGCGCTCGCCAGGTGCTCGCGGACGATCACGTCGGCGGTGTCGGGGGCGTCCTCGTCGAGCGCGCGGGCGATGCGGGTGAGGGCCAGCCAGGACCGCGCCTCCGCCGCCCCGGTGGTGTGCACGGCGAACTCGGTGACCTGGCGCAGCAGCGTCCCGGCCCGGTCGAACCGGCCGCGCCGGTGCGCGATGTCCGCGGCGGCCAGGCGCAGGTAGGCGGTGTAGAGCGGGGGCGGTGCCAGGGCGAGGGCGTCGTCGATGACGGCTTCGGCCTCGTCCCAGCGTCCCAGCGCGTCCAGGCAGACGGCGTGGACGGTGGCGAGCGTGCTGCCGCGGGAGCGGGCCTGGCCGAGCCGGTCGGCGGCGAGCCGTCCGGTACGGGCGAGGTCGGCGGCCCTCGCGTACCGGCCGGCGTCCGCCCACAGGCTCGACTCCCACTGGAAGGTGGTGAGGAACGTGTACGCGTCGCCCGCCGCTTCGGCGTCGCGGCGGGCCTCGGCGAAGGCGCGGCCCGCCCGCTCCACGTCGCCGGACGTGCCGTGCAGCGCCCCCAGCACCAGCTGCGCGGGGGCGCGGAGGGCGCCGTCGCCGAGCCGGTCGGCGATGTCCCGGGCCTCGGTGGCGTGCCGCCGCGCCTCGTCGAGGCCGACCGCCATGAACTCGGTGAACGCCAGCGCGGACAGCAGGCGGCTGCGCAGCGCGTCGGACGTGCCGGGCGGCACCAGCGCGACGGCCCGCTCCAGGTCGTCGCGGCCTCCGCCGTCGAGGCGGCTCCGCAGCCGGCCGCGCAGCCCGAGCAGCCGCGCCGTCCGCTCCG
>NZ_CAACUY010000126.1 GCF_900659615.1 Actinomadura fibrosa
TTCAGACGTGTGCTCTTCCGATCTCGACCTGGCCGGCGGCTCCAGCTCGTCGCGGAGCGCGGCGACCGGCGGGATCCCGGCCGCGCGGCGGGCCGGGACGTACGCGGCGGCGAGGGTGACGGTCATGCCGACCGCGTACGCGGTGACCACCGCGGCGGACGGGACGGACAGCCCGTGGACGCCCAGCTCGCCGCCCAGGACCGTCGAGAGGACGTACAGCAGCGCGCGCGCCACCCCGGCCCCGGCGAGCAGGCCGAGTGTCGAGCCCGCCAGGCCGACCCCGGCGGCCTCGCCGAGCACGGCGCGGGTCACCTGGGCCCGGGACGCGCCGACGGCGCGCAGCAGTGCCAGCTCCCGCGCCCGCCGGCCGACCAGCATCGAGAACGTGTTGAAGATGATGAACGAGCCGACGAACACCGCGATCAGGCCGAAGGCCAGCAGGATCTTGTCGAGCGCCCCCAGCACCTCGTCGATCGGCTCCTTCTTCTCCGCGATGACCTGATCGCCGGTGACCACCTCGTAGCCGCTCGGCACCACCGCGGCGAGCGCCGCGCGGAGCCGTTCCTGGGGGACGCCCTCCCGGCCGTGCACGATGATCTCCCGGTACACGTCCGCGCGGGGCATCAGCAGGCGCTGGGCCGTACGCGGTTCGAAGGCGACCACCGAGAGCGCGGACGCCAGGTCGGACCCGCCGTACGAGAAGATCCCGGCCAGCGTGAACGTCCGGCCGCCCGTGGCGAGGGCGACGGTGACCCGGTCGCCGATCCGGTACCCGGACTCCCGCGCGAGGTTCTCGTCGATCGCTACCTCGGTGGCGGTGCGGGGCGCGTGACCGGCTTTGAGGCGCATGAGCGAGAGGTCGCGGTCCGGGTTCCAGGCCGTCCCGGTCCGCGGCTCCTGCCCGATGATCCGGCCCTTGCGGCCCACGACCGCGGCGGAGCCGCTGACCGTCCCGTACGCCTTCGCCACGCCGGCCGTCCGCGTCACGGCGGGCAGCAGCGACGCCGGCACGGGCAGGTCGGACGGGGGCTCGCCCAGCCCCGCGTCGATCGTCCGGTGGGCGCGGACGACGGCGTCGGTGCCCGCGCCGAAGTCGGCCAGCGCCCGGTCGATGCCCCGGTCCAGCGTGGCCGAGAAGATCAGCGTCCCGGACGTGAAGCCCACGCCCAGCACGACCGCGACCGCCGTCAGCGCCATCCGCAGCCGGTGGGCGGCGAGCGACCGCACGGTGAGTTTCAGCAGCATCCCTCGATTCGAGCCGAGGAGCCGCGCGTCCGGCAGCGCCCAAGGAGGGCGGCCGGTACCTACTTTCGCAGGTATCCGCGCCCGCGAGCCCTGCGTACCGTGACGATGTGCGCTTCTCGTCGTTCAGGGCCGACCGCCGCGATCTGGCGACCGGGCTCTGCGTCGCCGTCGTCCTCGGGCTCGGGGTGGGCGCGACGCTGCCGGGCGACTCCCCGCTCCGGCCTCTCGCCGGGCTGGGGGTGGCGCTCGCCGTGGCGCCCGCGGTCGTGCTGGCGTTCCGGCGCAGGGCACCGCTGGCCGTCACGTGGGCGGTCGTCGCCCTGGCGGCGATCCTGCCGCTCGTCGAATGGCTCTCGCCGGGGACGCTGGTCAGGACGGGCACCGAGCTGAAGACGCTGCCCATCCTCCCGGCGGCCGCGCCGTTCGCCGCCTACACCGCCATGGCGTACGGCGGGAACCGCCGGAGCGCGCTCGCCGCGGTCGCCGTCCTGCTGCTGCTGGCCGGGGTGAGCGCCGAGGTCGTGCCCGACACCCACGACTACGGTGCGCGGCATGAGCGCAGCCCCGGAGCACTCCAGTTCCGCAGCCTGGTGCTGATCGGGATGGCGGCGCTGCTCGGGCTGTACGTGGCGGCGCGCATCCGGGTCGTCGAGGCGCTGACCGAGCGGGCCGAGCGGGCCGAGCGCGAGCGGCACCTGCTGGCCGAGCAGGTCAGGGCCGAGGAGCGCGCCCGGCTCGCGGCCGAGATGCACGACGTCGTGGCGCACCGGGTGACGCTCATGGTGCTCCAGGCCGGCGCGCTGCGCGTCCGCGCGCAGGACGAGCCGACCCGCGCGGCCGCCGAGGAGGTCCGGCGGACCGGCGCGACGGCGCTGGAGGAGCTCCGCGACGTGATCGGCCTGCTGCGGCGGGGCGAGGTGGACCAGGCGCGGGAGGTGCACGAGCCGCTGCCCGACCTGTCGGCCCTGGTGGCGGAGTCGGTCGCGGTGGGCGTGCGGGTCGAGCTGGTCGAGACGGGGGACCGGCCGCTGGCCTCCCCGGTCGTCGGACGCACCGCCTACCGGGTCGTCCAGGAGTCGCTGACCAACGTGCACAAGCACGCGCCGGGCGCGTCGGTGACGGTGCATGTGCGGTACTCGCCCCGGCGGGTGCGCATCGTCGTGCGCAACTCCGCGCCGGACGCGGGCGCCGACACCCCGCTGGCCGCCGCCGGGTCCGGCACCGGGCTGCGGGGCCTGCGGCAGCGCGTGGAGCTGATCGGCGGCCGGCTGCGGGCCGCGCCCGGCCGCGACGGCGGCTTCTACGTCGCGGTCGTGCTGCCGGCGTTCGTGGCCACGTCCGGACCGGAGCCGGAGCCGGTGCCGTGATCCGGGTGCTCGTCGTCGACGACGAGACGATGGTCTGCGCCCACCTGCGCACCATCCTGGAGTCCGCCGCCGACATCGAGGTCGTCGGCGCGGCGCACGACGGGGCGGCGGCGGTGGAGGCGGTGGTCAGGGACCGGCCCGACGTCGTGCTGATGGACCTGCGCATGCCGGGCGTGGACGGCCTCACCGCCATCGCGCGCATCACCGCGCACCGCGACCCGCCGGTGGTCGTCGCGCTGACCACCTTCGACGCCGACCACTACGTGATCCGCGCGCTGCGCGCCGGGGCGGCGGGGTTCCTGCTCAAGTCCACGCCGCCGGAGGACCTCGTGGAACTCGTCCGGGTGGCCGCCGGCGGGCACACCGTGATGTCCCCGGCCGCGACGCAGCGGCTGCTGACCAGGGCGGCGGGCTCCTACGACGGACAGGACCGGCACCGGACGCTGGTGGCGGCGCTGACCGTCCGGGAGACCGACGTCCTCGGCTGCCTGGGCGAGGGCCTGTCCAACGCCGAGATCGCGCGCCGCCTCCATCTGACCGAGGCCACCGTCAAGGGGTACGTGTCGCGGGTGCTGGAGAAGCTGCACTGCGCCAACCGGACCCAGGCCGGCGTCATCGCCCACGAGATCGGCCTGCTGCACGGTTGACCCGCCCGCACCCCGGCGGGTGCCTTCAGTCCGTCGCGCGCAGGCGTTCGCGGGCCTCGCGTTCGACCAGGATCGGGACGAAGTCGCGGATCGGCCTGTCGTCGAAGCGGTGGTGGGCCGCGCTCACGGTGGCGGCCACCTGGTCGCCGGTGTAGGTGCCGGCGAACGACCGGCTGAGGCGGTCGGTCAGCTCTCGCAGTGCCTGCTCCTCGCGCGCGGCCGGGTCCCCTTGGGTCTCCGACGCGGGCGGGGTTTCGGGTGTGCTCACTGCTCATCCTTCCGACAGCGGAGCTTGACGCTTCAACTGCAAGCTTGCAGGCGTCGCGGCGAAGAGACAAGTGGGCAATCGCGGTCGCCGGTCGTCGCGGATGCGAGGTTTGGGTCAGGCATGTGCGAGGTCCGGGGTGTCGGTGAACGGCCGGGGGCGTGTGTTGGGCGGGATGGGGTGATTCGGGGTTATCGCTGCCGGTGAGCGGCCCCGGACGGGATGATCGTCCCGTGGTCGAGGGACTCGCGCGGGATGTGACGGCGCCGGACGGGAGCGGTTCGCCGCGGTGGTGGGTGCGGCGGTGGGCGGCGCCGGTCGGGCTGGCCTTGGCGGTCGCGGGGTCCGTCGGCGCCGTGGGGCTCGCGGTGGGCGGGGAACCGCCCGGCGAAGCGGCGGGCCCCGGGGACTATCGGCCTCCTCGGTTCGTGCTCACGGCGGATGCGGACGGCCAGATCGGGGCGGACGGGCGGGTCCAGGCGCGGCAGGGCGGGGCGGGGCCGTGGTTTCAGGTGCGGGCGCTTCAGGAGCGCGCGCAGCCGCGGTTGGTCGAGTCGGTTCGGGCGCCGTCCGGGGACGGCGGGTACGTCGTCGCGCTCGTGGAGGGGCCGGGGGACACGTTCGTGGCCGTCTCGACGCGGCCCGCGCCGTGCGAGTCGCGGATCTACCGGTTCCGCCTCACGCAGGACGGTCACGTGACGGGCCTGACGAGGGTCAAGGGCGGGGTCGTTCCGGCGCTGGTCGCCGGGGTGGCGGTCAGTCCGGACGGGCGGCGCATCGCCTACGCGACCGCGCCCTGTGCGCAGGCGCGCGAAGCGGCGGCTGCGGCGCAGGGCGTGGTGCGTCCGGCGCGAGGGGCCGACGCTTCGGTGACCGTGCTCGATACCCGCGATGGGAAGCGCCGGACATGGACGGCGCGCGGGCTGCCTTCGGTCGTCGGCGAGATCGTCTGGGCGCGCGATAGCCGGACGCTCGGATACGCGGTCGGTGACGTCCGGTATTCGGCTCCCGCCGATCTGTCGAAGCCGCCACCGGAGGGCGGTTGGCCCCGCGACAAGATCGGCACCGTCACCGTGCACGCCCTCGACACGCGGGCCGGGGGAGGGGACCTGCGGGGAGCCCGTGTCCTGTTCCGTTCGGCGGGCCCCGGGGCGGTGATCACCGCCGTCATGAACCCGGACGGCCGGACGGGCTACGGGATGTCGCAGGAAGGCGAGCAGCCCGCCGTCACCACGGTCCTGTTCTCGTTCGTCGAGGGGCGGGGGATGCGGGTCACCCAAACGATCAAGCCCGAACCGAACGCCGTCATGGGCGTCGCTCTCGGGGAAAGTAAGCCCCGGTATGCCTGCCTTGGCGGCATCGACGCCTTCGGGCGCGCGGACCGGGGGGATCTCGTCACCGGAGGCGGCGTGAACGGCGCGTGCCGGATGGCGTGGGCGCGGTGAGCGGGTTGTCGGGTTAGAGTCGCGTTTCAGGGTGTTCCGCGCTGATCCATAGGATCCGTCCCGTGTCTTCACCTACGCGATCCGAGCCGGACAGGTGTCCGGGGCTGCTGCGGGTCCATGCGGCCGCCGACGGCGGGCTGGCGCGCGTCCGGCTGCCGGGCGGACGGCTGAGCGGGCCCCGGCTCGGAGCGCTCGCGGACGCGGCGGCCGAGCTGGGCGACGGGTTCCTTGAGCTGACGTCCCGCGCGAATGTGCAGGTCAGAGGTCTCGCAGACGGCGCGGAGGCCGAACTCGGAGCGCGGCTCCAGGACGCCGGGCTGCTGCCCTCGTCCACGCACGAGCGCGTCCGCAACATCGTCGCCAGCGTCCTGAGCGGCCGGGACGGCAACGGGTTCCTCGACGTCCGGCCGCTGGTCACCGCGCTCGATGAGGCACTGTGCGCGGATGAGGCGCTCGCGAACCTATCCGGACGATTCCTCTTCACGCTGGACGACGGGCGTGGCGACGTGGTCGCGATGCGAGGAGACGTGGGGCTCTTCGCGGTCGCACCCGACACCTTCGCGCTCGTGCTCGCGGGTGCCGACTCCGGAATCCGCGTCCGGCTCGATGAGGCCGTGGAGGCAGTGCTGAACGTGGCGCGGGATTTCCTCCGGCTCCGGACGACGGAGTGGCGGGTGGCCGAGCTCGGCGCGGAGAGGCTCGTGCCGTCCGCGAGAAGCGAACCCGTCGCGATCCCCGCGAGCCCGTACCGGGTGCCGCTCGGGCGGATCGCGCAGCGGGACGGGCGGACGGCGCTGTCCGGCCTCGTCCCCCTCGGACGGCTGGACCCCGCGCCGCTGCGGGCCGTGGAAGAGATCATCGTCACGCCGTGGCGGGGGGTGGTCATTCCGGACCTCACGGACGTGCCACACTTCGATGGCCTGGTCACGACCCCCGCGTCCGGCTGGGAGGGGCTCACCTCCTGCGCCGGGCGGCCGGGGTGCGCGAAGGCGCTGACCGATGTCCGGGCCGACGCCGCCGCGTCCCGGGCCCGGGCGGGGACGGGGGGAAGGCCGGTGCACTGGTCCGGGTGCGAGCGGCAGTGCGGGCGGCCGGCGGAGCGGCACGTCGCGGTCGTGGCCGGGCCCGATGGGTACGAGGTGCGGTCCGGCGACGAGGTCCGCGCGCGGCCGAGCAATCTGGCGGCGACGGCGGCGGCCGTCGCCGCGACACGGAGGAGCGAGTGATCGACTACGTCCGCGACGGCGCGGAGATCTACCGGCGGTCGTTCGCGACCATCAGGGCCGAGGCCGACCTGGCGGGGCTGCCCGCCGACGTCGCGCGGGTCGCCGTCCGCATGATCCACGCGTGCGGGATGACGGACCTGGTCGCCGACCTCGACCACGCGCCCGGCGTGGTCGCGGCGGCGCGGGCGGCGCTGCTGGACGGGCGGCCCGTCCTGTGCGACGCGCGGATGGTCGCGGCGGGGGTGACGCGCAAGCGGCTGCCCGCCGCGAACGACGTGGTGTGCACGCTCGGGGACCCGCGGGTCCCCGCGCTGGCCGCGGAGCTCGGCACGACCCGCAGCGCCGCGGCGCTGGAGCTGTGGCGGGACCGGCTGGAGGGCTCGGTCGTCGCGATCGGCAACGCGCCGACGGCGCTGTTCCGGCTGCTGGAGATGGTCGCGGACGGCGCGGGGCGCCCGGCGGCCGTGCTCGGCGTCCCGGTCGGGTTCATCGGCGCGGCCGAGTCGAAGGACGCGCTCGCCGCGTCGGACCTGCCGCACCTGGTCGTGCGCGGCCGACGGGGCGGCAGCGCCATGGCGGCCGCCGCCGTCAACGCCATCGCCAGCGAGGAAGAGTGATGACCGGACACCTGTACGGCGTGGGCCTCGGCCCCGGCGACCCCGAGCTGATCACGTTGAAGGCGGCGCGGCTCATCGCGGCGGCGGACGTGGTCGTGCACCACGCGGCGCGGCACGGGCGCAGCATCGCGCGGTCGATCGCGGCGGCCCACCTGCGGGACGGGCAGATCGAGGAGGCGCTGGTCTACCCGGTCACGACGGAGCGCACCGGCGACTACCGGGGCGCGCTGGAGGAGTTCTACGAGCGGTCGGCGGCGCGGCTCGCCGAGCACCTGGACGCGGGGCGGGACGTCGTCGTGCTGTGCGAGGGCGACCCGTTCTTCTACGGCTCCTACATGCACCTGCACAAGCGGCTCGGTGACCGGTACCCGACGACGGTGGTGCCCGGCGTGACGTCGGTCAGCGGTGCGTGCGCCGAGCTGGGCCGTCCGCTGGTCGAGCGGGACGAGGTCCTGACCGTCCTGCCGGGGACGCTGCCGCCGGACGAGCTGGAGCGGCGCCTCGCGGAGACGGACTCCGCGGCCGTGCTGAAGCTCGGCCGGACGTTCGGCGGGGTCCGCGAGGCCCTGGAGGGCGCCGGACGGCTGGACGACGCCTGGTACGTCGAGCGCGCCACGACGGACAAGCAGCGCATAGCACCCCTCGCGGACGTCGATCCGGAAACCGTGCCCTACTTCTCGGTGGCGATCCTGCCGAGCCGAGTGCACGAACAGACGCGGCGAGAGCTGCCGGAGCCCGCCCCGACCGGAGCGGGGCCGGGCGAGGTCGTCATCGTGGGGCTCGGCCCGGCGGGGCGGGAGTGGCTGACGCCGGAGGCGCAGGACGCCCTGTCCTCCGCCGATGACCTGGTCGGTTACGCCCCCTACCTGGCGCGGGTGCCCGCGAACGCCCGGCAGGAGCGGCACGCGTCCGACAACCGGGTCGAGTCGGAGCGGGCGGAGTTCGCGCTGGCGCTGGCGGAGCGCGGACGCCGCGTCGCGGTGGTGTCGTCGGGGGACCCGGGCGTCTTCGCGATGGCCGCGGCGGTCCTGGAGGTCGCGGCGGAGGACCGCTGGAAGGGCGTCCCGGTGCGGGTGCTGCCGGGCCTGACCGCCGCGAACGCGGTCGCGTCCCGGATCGGCGCGCCGCTCGGCCACGACTACTGCGTGCTGTCGCTGTCGGACCGGCTCAAGCCGTGGGAGGCGATCGAGGCGCGGCTGGCGGCCGCGGCGGCGGCCGACCTCGTGATCGCGATCTACAACCCGGCGTCGCGGAGCCGCACCGAGCAGGTGGGCCGCGCCCGGGACGTGCTGCTCGCGCACCGCTCCCCGGACACGCCCGTCGTCATCGGCCGCGACGTCGGCGGCCCCGAGGAGAGCCTCAGGGTGATCCGTCTCGCGGACCTAGACGGGACTGGCGTCGACATGCGCTGCCTGCTGCTGGTCGGCTCGTCCCAGACCCGGGTCGCCGAGCGCGGTGACGGCCGCACCGTCGTGTTCACGCCCCGCCGCTACCCGTCGTGAGCCAGCCAGGCGAGGGCCTCGCCGACGGACGCGGCGACCGGGACCCCGGCCGGCGCGGGCGGCCGGTCGACCATCACGACGGGCAGGCGCAGCGTCCGGGCGGCGGTGAGCTTGGCGGCCGTCATCGGGCTGCCGCTGTCCTTGGTGACGATCACGTCGATCGCGTGCTCGCGGAGCAGCGCCAGCTCCTCGTCCACGGTGAACGGCCCGCGCGCGAGGACGGTCGCCATACGCGGCGGGACGGGCGGCTCCGGCGGGTCCACGGACCGGACGAGGAACCAGCGGCCGGTGTCGGCGGCGAACGGCGCGAGGTTCTTGCGGCCCGTCGTCAGGAACACCCGCTCGCCGGGCAGGTTGGCGGCGGCGTCCTCCAGCGTGGGGACGCGGCGCCAGTCGTCGCCGGGCGACTCGGTCCAGCCCGGGCGGCGCAGGACCAGCAGCGGGACGCCGGTCCGTCCGGCCGCGGCGACCGCCGAGTCGGTCATCAGCGCGGCGAACGGGTGGGTCGCGTCGACGACCGCGTCGATCCGCTCGTCGCGGAGCCAGGCGGCGAGGCCGTCCGGGCCGCCGAAACCGCCGATCCGGACGCGTCCGGGCGGCGGCTCGGGCGCGGCGGTGCGGCCCGCCAGCGAGCTGGTGACCTCGTAGGCGGGGTCGGCGGCGAGGTGCTCCGCCAGCCGCCGGGCCTCGCCGGTGCCCCCCAGCAGCAGTACGCGCGTCGTCACGAGAGCATGCTAGGACGGTGAGCGGGCTCCGTTACGGCTGGACGACGGGGGCGTGCGCGACGGCCGCGACGAAGGCGGCCCACGCGGCGCTCCTGACCGGCGAGTTCCCCGACCCGGTGGAGATCACGCTGCCGAAGGGGCAGCGGCCCGCGTTCGCGCTCGCCGTGGAGGAGCTCGGGGACGGCTGGGCCACCGCCGGGATCGTCAAGGACGCCGGGGACGACCCCGACGTCACGCACGGCGCGCTCGTCCGCTCCACCGTCCGGCATGGGGAGCCGGGGAGCGGGGTCGTGTTCCGCGCGGGCCCGGGCGTCGGCACGGTGACCCGGCCCGGGCTGCCCCTGGACGTGGGCGAACCCGCGATCAACCCGGTGCCGCGCAGCATGATGCGCGAGGTCCTCGGCGGCGCGGACGCCGTCGTGGAGATCTCCGTGGACGGCGGCGAGGAGCTGGCCCGCCGGACGTGGAACCCGCGCCTCGGCATCCTCGGCGGGCTGTCCATCCTCGGGACGACCGGCGTCGTCGTCCCGTACTCGTGCTCGGCCTGGATCGACAGCATCCGCCGCGGCATCGACGTCGCGCGGGCCGCCGGGCGCGTCCACGTGGCGGGCGCGACGGGCAGCACGTCGGAGAAGGTCGCCGCGGAGCTGTACGGGCTGCCCGAGGACGCGCTGCTCGACATGGGCGACTTCGCGGGCGCCGTCCTGAAGTACCTGCGGCGGCATCCGGTGCCGCGGCTGACGATCGCGGGCGGGATCGGGAAGCTCGCCAAGCTCGCGGCGGGCCACCTCGACCTGCACTCCAAGCGCTCGCAGGTGGACTTCGGCGCCCTCGCCGCGCTGGTCGCCGACCACCCGGAGACCGCGGAGCGCGTCCGGCACGCCAACACCGCGCTGGACGCGCTGCGGATCTGCCAGGCCGCAGGGGTCCCGCTCGGCGACCTGGTCGCGTCCCGCGCCCGCGACACCGCGCTCGGCACCCTGCGCGGCGCGCCCGTCGCGGTCGACGTCGTGGTCATCGACCGCGCCGGGACGATCGTCGGCCGCGCCGGTCCCTGATCCCGCTCTTTCGGGCGGAGCCCTGGGGGGTGGGGGTCTACCCCCAGGGGTCGTACCGCCCCGCCGGCTAGCGGCAGCGGGCCGCCGAGTACAGGTGGCTGTCGGTGAAGCCCTCCGCCGTCAGGACCCGCCCGACGATGATCACGGCCGTCCGCCGCACGCCCGCCTCATGGACCTTGGCGGCGATGTCGGCGAGGGTGCCGCGCAGGACCAGCTCGTCCGGGCGGGACGCGTAGGCGACGACGGCGGCCGGGCAGTCCGCGCCGTAGTTCGGCACCAGCTCCGCGACGACCGCGTCGATCCGCTGGACGGCGAGGTGCAGCACCATCGTGGCGCGGCTGCGGCCCAGCGTCGCGAGGTCCTCGCCGGGCGGCATGGGCGTCGCGCGCGCCGACGTCCGGGTGAGGACGACGGTCTGCGCCACCTCCGGGACGGTCAGCTCCCGCCCGAGCGCCGCGGCCGCCGCCGCGAACGCGGGAACGCCCGGCGTCACGTCGTAGGGGACGCCCGCCGCGTCGAGGCGGCGCATCTGCTCGGCCATCGCGCTGAACACCGACGGGTCGCCGGAGTGCAGCCGCGCCACGTCGTGCCCGGCGGCGTGCGCGTCCACCATCTCGGCGACGATGTCGTCCAGGACCATCCGCGCGGTGTCGACCAGCCGCGCGCCCGGCGGGCACCACTCCAGCACCTCGGGCGGGACGAGGCTGCCCGCGTACAGGCACACCGGCGCCGCCGCGATCAGGTCGCGCCCGCGCACGGTCATCAGGTCGGCGGCGCCCGGCCCGGCACCGATGAAATGCACCGTCACCGCGCCACCGCCTCACGCGCCGTCATCGTGTCACCGTCCACTGCGTCACCGGCATCATCGGCCTCCATCCCGTGAACCCGCCGACCGGCGCGGCCCTGCTGATCGCGATGCGGGTCAGGTCGCCGCCGAACCGGTCGCGGGCGTCGGCCACGGCGCGCTCCGACTCGACCGTGACGGCGTTGGCGACCAGGCGTCCCCCGGGCCGCAGCGCGTTCCAGCACGCCTCCACCATGCCGGGCACGGTTACCCCGCCGCCGATGAAGACGGCGTCGGGCGCGTCCAGCCCGGCGAGCGCTCCCGGCGCCCGTCCCTCGACGACGCGGAGGCCGGGAACGCCCAGCGCGGACGCGTTCTCCGCGATCCGCCGCGCGCGCTCCGGATGGCTCTCGACGGCGATCGCGGGGCACGTCCGGTGCGCGCGCATCCACTCGATCGCGATGCTCCCGGCGCCCGCGCCGACGTCCCAGAGCAGCTGGCCGGGAAGGGGCGCGAGCCGCGCGAGCGTGATGGCGCGGACCTCCCGCTTCGTCAGCTGCCCGTCGTGCTCGTAGGCGCCGTCGGGCAGGCCGGGGACGGTCGCGAGGGCGGGCACCGTCCCGCCCTCGGGGCAGCGCACGGCCACGATGTTGAGGGCGTCGGCGCCGTCGCGCGGCGGCCCGATCCGCTCGTCGGGGGCACCGAGCCGTTCGAGGACGGTGACCTCGGCGCCACCGTGACCTCGCTCCGCCAGCAGGGCCTGGACGGCGGCGGGCGTCCCGGCGCCCGCGCTCAGCACGAGCACCCGGCGGCCCGGCGCGAGGACGGCGTTCAGCGCGGCCAGCGGACGGCCCACGGCGCTGACGACCTCGGTGTCCTCGACCGGCCAGCCGAGCCGCGCGCAGGCCAGCGACACCGACGACGGATGCGGCAGGACGCGGACGTGCTCCGGCCCCAGCAGCCGGACGAGCACCGTCCCGATCCCGTAGAACATCGGGTCGCCGCTCGCCGCCACCACGACGCGCCGCCCCCGGTGCTCCTCGAACAGGCCGGGCAGCGCGGGCAGCATGGGGGAGGGCCACGGGACGCGCTCGCCCGGCACCTCGGGCGCCCCGGGCAGCAGGTCGAGCTGCCGCGCGCCGCCCATCAGGACCTCCGCCGCGCGGAACTCGGCGCGGGCCCGCCCGTCCAGGCCGTCCCAGCCGTCCGCGCCGATCCCGACGACCGTGACCGACCCGACCGAAGCCCTCTCCGCCGCGGCGGGGGCCTCAGACATTGCCGAGGACCCGCTCGACCGCGATCTCGATGACGACGCGGGCCGGGTTCTCGCGCGGCGGCTTGTAGCGCTCGGCGTACCGCTGCTCGGCGTCGGCCACGGACGCGGGATCCGTCCTGAGGACGGCGCGGCCCTCGACGGTGGCCCAGCGCCGCCCGTCCACCTGGCTCACCGCGACCGGCAGCCCCTCCGGGCCCGCGTGCCCGACGTGCCGCGCCTTCGCCGACCCGCCCGAGGTGATCACCCGGACGACGCCGGCGGCGGCGTCCAGCGTCGCGCCGACCGGCACCGCGTGCGGCGTGCCGTCGGGACGCACCGTGACCAGCGTGCACAGGTGCCGCTCCCACCAGAACGCCAGGAGCCGCTCGTCGCCGAGCGCCAGCCGGTGTCGTGCCATCGCCTGCTTCCCGCCCTCTCGTCCGTGTCGTCCAGCAGGATCCCAGAACCCCGGCGGACGCCGCGCGGCAGGGGCCCGGCCTATGATTAGTTAGCCGAAGAAAGTATTTCGTTCCCGGGAGGGGCGCGCGTGCCGACCAAGCACTATCCGTGGATCGCGCTCAGCAACACGACGCTGGGCATGCTGCTGGCCACGGTCAACTCCTCGATCGTGATCATCTCGCTGCCCGCGATCTTCCGCGGGATCCACCTCAACCCCCTCGAACCGGGGAACGTGGGCTACCTGCTGTGGATCCTGATGGGCTACATGCTCGTCTCCGCCGTCCTCGTGGTGACGCTCGGCCGGCTCGGCGACATGTTCGGGCGGGTCCGGATGTACAACGCGGGCTTCGCCGTGTTCACCGTCGGGACCGTCGTCCTCGCGCTCGACCCGTTCCACGGGGGAGCGGGCGCCCTCTGGCTGATCGGCTGGCGGGTGTTCCAGGGCATCGGCGGCGCCATGCTCATGGCCAACTCGGCCGCGATCCTCACCGACGCGTTCCCGGCGGACCGGCGCGGCATGGCGATGGGCGTCAACCAGGTCTCGGGCATCGCCGGAACGTTCCTCGGCCTGGTCGCCGGAGGCCTGCTGAGCGAGGTCAACTGGCGGCTGGTGTTCTTCGCGTCCGCGCCGATCGGCGTCGTCGGGACGGTCTGGGCGTACCGCAGCCTCGTCGAGACCGCCTCGAAGGCCGTCGCCGCGCGCATCGACTGGCTCGGCAACGCCGCGTTCGCGGTCGGCCTGACCGCCCTCCTCGCCGGGATCACCTACGGCATCCAGCCGTACGGCGGGCACGACATGGGCTGGACGAACCCGTGGGTGCTCGCCGGGATCATCGGCGGCGTCGCGGTGCTCGCGCTGTTCTGCCTCATCGAGACGAAGGTCGAGCAGCCGATGTTCCACCTCGGCCTCTTCCGCGTCCGCGCGTTCGCCGCCGGGAACGCCGCGGGCCTGCTCGCGGCGGTCTCCCGCGGCGGCATGCAGTTCATGCTGATCATCTGGCTCCAGGGGATCTGGCTCCCGCTGCACGGCTACGACTTCGAGGAGACGCCGCTCTGGGCGGGCATCTACCTGCTCCCGCTCACGCTCGGCTTCCTGGTCGCCGGGCCGATCTCCGGCCACCTGTCCGACCGGCACGGCGCCCGCGCGTTCGCCTCCGGCGGCCTGCTGCTGTCGGCGCTGGCCTTCCTCGGGCTGCTGCTGATCCCGACCGACTTCGGCTACGGGACGTTCGCCCTGCTGATCTTCCTCAACGGGATCGGGTCCGGGCTGTTCGCCGCCCCCAACACCACGGCGATCATGAACGCGGTGCCGGCCGGGCAGCGCGGCGTCGCGTCCGGGATGCGCGCCACGTTCATGAACGCCGGCATGGTGCTGTCCATCGGCGTGTTCTTCTCGCTGATGATCGCGGGCCTGTCGGACACCCTGCCCGGCGCGCTGACCCGCGGCCTCACCGAGCACGGCGTCCCCGCGGACGCCGCCGCGCGGGTCGGGGACACCCCGCCCGTCGGCACCCTGTTCGCCGCGTTCCTCGGCTACAACCCGATCGAGAACCTGCTGGAGCCGCTCGGCGTGCTCGGCACCCTCCCGCCCGCCGACGCGTCCACGCTCACCGGGCGCTCCTACTTCCCGCACCTGATCTCCGGCGCGTTCCACCACGGGCTCGTCATCGTGTTCAGCCTGGCGATCGCGATGTCGCTGGTCGCGGCGCTCGCGTCCCTGCTGCGCGGCCGCCGCTACGTCCACGGCGACGCGCCCGCCGAGCCGGTGGAGGACACCGCGGAACCGGCCCGCGACGCCGCCTGACGCGGGTCCTCAATGCAGGCTGCGGACGTCGAGCTGGTACAGAAGACGGTCCACCACCTCGGGATCGGTGCCCGGTTCGTTCCGCGCCGACAGGACGGCCCGCCGGGCGGCCGACATCACCTCGCGCTCGACCCGGCGGAGCCTCCGCACCTGCTCGGCGCGGTGCGCGAACGCCTGCCGCCGCTCGTCGTCGGCCAGGTCGGGACTGAGCCGGGTGCCCAGGTAGCGGACGCGGCGCTCCAGCGCGTCGACCGGCTCGTCCGGCAGATCCTCCGCCTCCTGGAGCTCGCGGAGGCGCCGGAGCCCCGCCTCCGCCGCGCGCCGGGCCAGGTCCCGCTCCAGGCTCCGCTCGGCGGCGGTGTCGCCCTTCACCCCGAGCCGCCGCACCAGCCAGGGCAGCGTGAGCCCCTGCACGAGCAGCGTCACGAACACCACCACGAACGCGATGAAGACGAGGACGGACCGCTCCGGGAACGCCGCGCCGCCGTCGGTCTCCCTCGGGATCGCGAGGGCCAGCGCGACCGAGGCCACCCCGCGCATCCCCGACCACCACATGACGATCGTCTCCCGCCAGGTGGCGGGGAGGTCGGCGTCGTCCACGGCCGGACGCGCCTTCTGCGCGAGCCACGCCGCGGGCAGCAGCCACAGCAGCCGCACGGCCACCACGACGCCGGTCACGGCGGCGCTCCAGCGCAGCAGCTCCGCGGCCGGACGCCCGTCCTCCTGCCCGAACAGGTGGTGCAGCTCCAACCCGATCAGACCGAACGCCACCCCGGTGACCAGCATGTCCACGACCTGCCAGAAGCTGCCCCCGGCGAGGCGTCCGAGCACGTCGTCGGCGTCGTTGCCGGTCGACGTGAGGTACAGCGCCGTCGTCAGGACGGCCAGCACGCCCGACCCGTGCAGCTGCTCCGCCACGGCGTAGCCCACGAACGGCAGGATCAGCGACAGCCCGATCTGGGCCTCGCTGCCGCCGATCCGGTCCGCCAGCCGCCCGCCGGCCCAGCCGACCGCGAGACCGGCCGCGACCGCCACCCCCGCCGACAGCGCCAGCCGCCCGAGCGCGCCGGGCACCGAGAACGTCCCGGTCACGGCCGCCGCGATCGCCACGTTGTACAGGACGATCGCCGTGACGTCGTTGAACAGCCCCTCGCCCTCCAGGATCGACACGAGCCGGCGGGGCAGCCCGAGGCGCCCCGCGATCGCGGTCGCCGCGACCGGGTCGGGCGGCGCGACCAGCGCGCCGAGCGCGACCGCCGCCGCGAGCGGCAGCCCCGGGACCAGCGCGTCCACGACGGCCGCCACCGCCGCGGCCGTCACGAAGACCAGCGCGACCGCGAGCAGCACGATCGGCTGCCAGTTCGCCGCGAACTGCCGCCACGACGTGCGCTGCACCGCCGCGTACAGCAGCGGCGGCAGCACGACCGGCAGGATCAGCTCGGGCGGCACCTCGACGTTCGGGACGAACGGCAGCAGCGCCAGCACGATCCCGCCGAGCGTCATCAGCACCGGCGGCGGCACGCCCAGCCGCTCGCCGGCCGGCACCGCCACCACGGCGCCGAGCAGCAGCGCGAGCAGCAGCACGAACTGGTCCACCCCTCACCGATTCCCCGCCGCAACCCACGCCGCCCCCGCCCGACCCAGTCTTGACCCCCCAATGATCACCCTGTGGCCCACCCCGTTCCGGCGTCGGTGAATTCTGCTTTTCGTCCACTGGATGGAGCCCTAAAAAACACTCGTGTCTGTATAAGCTCTTTCCGGCCGGGCCTCCGCTCGGCGCATCCGTGTGCTGAGTGTGCGTGGAGGTGTCGTGTTCAGGTGCGGCAGGAGCGGCGCGCTACGGCGTGGGCTGTCGGTGGAACGAACGCGGTCGCGAGCCGCGGCGTTGCTGACGTCGGTGGTCGTGGCGGTGTCGCTGATCCAGGCGGTCGTTCTGCCGCCGACGGCGCGGGCGGAGCAGGCGGAGCCGGGGCCGAGGATTCCACGGCGGGACCTGCCGTTGATGACGTCCTCGCCGACGGTCAAGCCTCGCCGGCCGCAGTCTTCGCCCAAACAGCCGAAAGCGGACTTCACGCCGCTGGCCGTCAAGACGACGGCGAAGGCGGCCCTTGCGGCCGGGGCGCCGGAGACGAGCCTGGTCGGCCCGATCGACGACAGCGTGGTCACGACCGAGATGCCGACCCTGAAGGTCCGCGACGTCGGGGGCGGCACGCTGTACTGCTTCAAGGTGTCGACCGGCTTCGACGGCCGTTCCGGCAGCGTTGTCGACTCGGGGTGCCTGACCACACCGCAGTGGAAGGTGCCCAAGCATGTGCTGCACGACGGCGGCAGGTACACCTGGACGGCGGGGACGACGACGGGGGCCGGGCAGCCGGTGACGCCGCCGACCTGGGTGGCGCATTTCAGGGTCGACCAGCGGGTGGGGGATCCGGGACCGGAGCCGACGGACGAACTCGGCCCGGTGCGGGTCAACCTGTTCAACGGCAACGCCCAGGTCAAGGCGGCCGGTCCGAAGTTCGAGACGATCGGCGGCCCGGCCGGTGTCACGTTCAGCTACAACTCGCGGGCGGGTGAGCCGCACGGCGTGCGCGCGTCCTACTTCAACGACTCGCGGCACACCGGGACGGCGGACGACGTTCCGGTCCTGGTGCGCAGCGAGGCCCAGGTCAACCTCGACTGGGGCAACGTGTGGAGCAACGTGGACGACAACCTGCCGTGGAAGGAGAACCCGCTCCCGCCCGCCCTGGACAAGCAGTGGTACGTCATCCGCTGGGAGGGCCATTTCAAGGCCCCTGCGTCCGGGGACTACCAGTTCGCCGGAGCGCACACCGACGGCGCGAAGGTCTGGGTGAACGGCAGGCTCGTCTACGACAACCCCGAAGCCGCGGCGAATGTGAGCACGGGCTTCCTGACGGCGGGCCCGCGGCGGGAACAGGACGTCCCCCTGGTCGCCGGACAGCGCGCGGCGATCAAGGTCGAGCTGTACCACCGCAGCACGGAACGCCCCCGGATGGTCCTGTGGACCAAGAGCACGACCGGCACCGGGACCCAGCGGAGCCACAACGTCAGCCCCCAGATCGTGACGACGGAATGGCTGTACGCGCAGGACCCGCCGCCGCTTCCGGCGGGCTGGACGCTCGGCGTGGCCGGGAGCGGCTACACCAGGGCCGAGATGCTCGACGGGTCGGTCGTGCTCACCGACACCTCAGGCGGCAAGCACACCTGGACCAGATCCTCGGCCGGGGGCTACACACCGCCGCCCGGCGAGGACGGTGTCCTCGCGTTCGACGCCCAGGGCAGGATCACCGTCACCGAGAAGGACGTGGCGTCGATCTTCAACGTCGACGGGACGCTGGCCCAGGTCACCTCGGTGCTGGACAGCAAGAAACCGGCCGCGCTGCAGTACGTGTACAGCGGCGCGATCCCGCGGTTGACGCAGATCAGGGACCCGGTGACGGGCCGGGCGCACACGCTGTACTACAACACCGACGGCAGCGACGGCTGCTACGGCGGAACGGCCCGTCCGGCGGGCTCGCACCCGGCGCCCGCGCAGGCGCTGTGCCGGATCCGGTACTGGGACGGCACGGAGACCCGGCTCTGGTACGTCATGGACACCCTGGCCCGGATCGAGAACCCGGGCGCGGACATCGCGGACTACAACTACCAGGACCGGGACGGCTACAAGATCCAGTACGACCGTCCGGACACCGGCGAAGAGCAGAGGCAGAAACTCAAGGACAGCGTCGGGCCGCTCACCGAGGTCCGCACCTCGCTGGCGTACGACTGGCTGGCCCGGCAGACGCCGAACGGGCGGAACCTCGCCGAACGGACCCTGATCGAGTACGAGGGCGTCTACGAGGCGGACACCCAGGAGACCCGCCTGCGGGCGGTGAAGGTCCAGGCCCCGTACCCCGGGGGCTACGTCGTGGCCTCGCCACGGCCCGGACGTGCCTACGTGTACGACCTCGAACACCGGCTGACGAAGGTCACCGTGGCGGGGATCGACGGCTGGGCCCGTACCGTGACCTATGACGACGCCGGTCGTGCCCTGAAGTGGACCGACGCCGACGGAGTCACCACCTCGCAGGAATGGAACGCCAAGGACAAGCCCGTCGCGACCGTCGACTCCCGGGGCAGGCGCACCACCACCGTCTACGATCACGCCGACCGGCCGACCGACACCTACGGACCCGCGGTGGCATCGTGTTTCGACGGCCCGGTCCCGACGGCGGAGTGCAGGGACCAGGTCCCGCACGCCAGGGTCGGCTACGACGAGGGCATCCCCGGGATCCAGGCCGCGCTGTACGACAACCCGAACCTGTCGGGTGTGCCCGCGGTGTGGCGGACCGGAGTCGGCACCGGTGACGGCTCCCTGTCCGCCACCTGGGGCGGCAGCCCGCCGGTGCCGAACAGCGGCGGCTGGTCCGCCCGGTTCACCGGTGAGATCCAGTTCCCCGAGACCGGTAAGTACGGGATCGGCCTGACCGTGGTCGACGGGGCTCGGCTGTGGATCGACGACGTGCTGCTGGTCGACAGCTGGACCGACAAACCCAGCACGGCGGTGGCCGGGGAGTACACCAACGCCAAGGCCGGGAGCCGGCACCGGATCCGCGTCGAGTACTACAACCGGAGCGGGAACACCGCGGCCCTGAACCTGACGTGGACGCCGCCCGGGGCCGGCGAGGCCGTGACCGTTCCCGGCCGGTACCTGGCGCCCCGCTATCCCTACGAGACAAGCAAGATCACCTACGGTGGATCCGGCGCCGCCGCCGAACGCGCACCATCGACGAGGACGGCCACGGGCCTCGCCGACCCCGCCAACGGGATCGACCCGGTGTTCGGGCTGGTGGTCTCCAAGACCAGCGACCCGGACGGGCTCGCCCTGACCCGGCGCAACACCTACGAACGGCCCGGCGCCGGTTACCTGCGGCGGCTGGCCGAGGCCCTCCCCGCCGGTGACGTCACCGATCCGGCCAAACGCGGCACGTTCACCTTCTACGAGGGCAACGAGACCCGCGCCAACCCGTGCGACGAGAACTCGCCGGCCGTCAACCAGGGCGGCATGGCCAAAACGATCACCGCGGCCAGGAACGCCGACGGGTCGGCCAACACCGCCGAACAGGTCTACGACGCGTCCGGCAACATCGTCGCCGCCCGGATCAACAACGAACCGTGGTCCTGTGTCGGCTACGACGCCCGCGGCCGGGTCATCAGGAAGTCCTTCCCGGCGATGGGCGGGGAACCGGCGCGCACCATCACCTACGACCACGCCGTGGGCGGGGATCCACTGGTCACCAGGGTCGGCGACGCCAGCGGCTCGACCACGGCCGTGGTCGACCTGCTCGGTCAGGTCACCTCCTACACCGACGCGGGCGGCGCGGTCACCACCCGGAAGTACGACACCGCCGGGCGCAAGACCAGCGAGACCACCACGATCAAGGGCGTATCCACGACTCTGGCCTACCGCTGGACCAACGCCTCCCGCCTGACCGGCCTGGACCTGGACGGCACCACGGTCGCCACGCCCGGCTACAGCGCCGGGCTCTTGCAGACCGTCCACTACGGCAACGCCTCAGACCTCCAGGTCGGCTACAACGACGCCGCCGGCATCACCAGACTGGAGTGGAAGACCAAGACATCGACGGTCACCGACTCCGTCACACGCGCCCGTGACCAGCGCGTCACCGACGCGACCGCCACTGACACCACGACCCCCGCCAGGTCGTACGACCACACCTACACCTACGACGGCGCCGGCCGCCTGATCGCCGCCACCGTCCCGCATCACCAACTCACCTACGGCTACGCGGGCAACGGCGGCTGCGGACCGAACACCAAGGCCGGGGCCAACACCAACCGCACCAGTGCGACCGACAGTCGCGACGGCGCCCCCGCCTCCACCACCACCTACTGCTACGACGACGCCGACCGGCTGGTCTCCAGCAGCGGTGCCACCACACTGGCGCTCGACTACGACACCTACGGCAACACCACCAGAATCGGCACCGACACCCTCGGCTACGACTCCACCCGCCGCCACGTCTCCACCTCGACCGCCGCGCACACCATCCGCTACACCCGCGATGTCACCGACCGCATCATCGCGCGGACGCAGGACAGCACGCAGGTGACCCGGTACGCCTTCACCTCCGACTCGGGCGGGCCCGACTTCGTGCTCGACGCCTCGGGCAACCTGCGACAGCGCGTGCTGAAACTGCCCGGCGGTGTCGTCCTCACCAAGACCTACGACGCGGCCAAGACCACCAACTGGGCCTACCCGAACGTCCACGGCGACATCCTGTTCACCGCCGACGGCACCGGCGCCCGCACCGGCGAACTCCACCTGTACGACCCGTTCGGCCAGAACATCGACCCCGACACCGGCACCATCGGCGACATTCCGATCCCGGCCACCGCCGAGGGCGGTCTGGACTTCGGCTGGCTCGGTCAGCACACCGTCCCCGTCGAACACCTCGCCGGCCTGCAAGCCTTGGAGATGGGCGCCCGGACCTACCTTCCCGCCCTCGGCCGCTTCCTGCAGACCGACCCGGTCTCCGGCGGCTCGGCCAACAACTACGACTACGCCAACGCGGACCCGATCAACAACCGCGACCTCACCGGCACCAACGTCAATCCGGATCCCCTTTTCTACGGAGGCGGCGGCGTCCTGGGCGAGATGGGCACCGGCGGCGGGCCGGTCGGCCGAGGCCCGAGCGGCGGCGGGGGCATGGGCGGTGGTGGCATCGGCCGGGGCGGCGGCGGTGGCGGCGGTGGCGGCGGCCGGGGAGGTGGCGGCGGCAGCGCCAACAGCGGACCCCGGCCCAACGCCCCCCAATCCGCTCCCACCCAGGCCGCACCGGCCAAGCCCCAGTCGAACAACCCCTCGGCCGAGGCCGCCGGCTGGTCGGCACGGACCGAAAGGGCCGGCGACCTCACCGGGAAGTACACTCCAGGGCAGTCGACTCGGGATCCAGCGTCGCAGTGGTACCACGAGGAACTCAGCGACCAGGAACTCCTCAACGCGATCAACAACGCCAAACCGGGAGAGGGAATCGTCGTCTCGCCCAACGGGACGATCCTCGGCGGCCATCACCGCCTCGACGAACTCCAGACACGCATCGAGCAGGGGCGTATCAACCCGGACGAGCCCATCAAGATCCAGGTCTACGAAGGGGGCGGTTGATGTCCTTCATCCGTTCGACCGACCCCGATTTCCGCGTCTGCCAGCTCACCTTCGACCAGCTGCTGGAGATCCAGCTGGACGCCGAGGCCCGCGGCTGGGCCACCCGATGGTCGTCCACGGACGCCCTCCGCAGCCAGGTCAAAGAGGACACCGTCCTCCTCCAGCCCCTGATGCGCGAGACGCGAGGAGAGGCCCTACGAGCCTACCGATGCCTCGTCCTCTTCTCCGCCGTGGACGACGACACCGCAGGCGGGATCGCCACCATCGACCTCGACCCGGCAAGGTACACATCCCTGGACCGCCTGGACCGCGACCCCGACGTCCGGCAGGCCCTCACCCGAATGTTCTCCCTGGCCATGGGCGGCATCTCCACCATCTCCAAGAACTGACCTCCGACAACCGGCATTGGGGAGCTCTCTGGCGGCCCTGATCGTGGAGGTTCAGCGGTGTGTGATGCGTTCGAGCCATCGTTGGAGGAGAGCGGTTTCGGCTGGTTCGAGAGCGTCGGTGCCGCCGAGTTGGAGTTGCGCGCGCAGGCGTAGCGCGGCGGTCCGCAGATGGTCGGTGTCGTGCTCGGTGGGCGTGGTGGTGAGTACGTGTGAGAACACGGCGTCGCGCATGCGGTGGGACGTCGCGGGGTCGTCGAACAGGGCGGGCCGGGCGATGTGGTCCAGGGCGGTCCCGATGTTGGCCGCCAGGATCAGCTGCGCGGCGGTTCGCGGTTCGAGTTTCAACGCGCCCGCCGCCGCGCACCGGGTGAGCGCCGCCGTCAGGAGGTCCATCACGCGCTCTCGCGCCGTCGAGCGCGACCATGGCCGCGGAGTGAACATCAGCTGGTAGAGGGCCGGGTTCGCCCGCGCGAACTCCATGTGGCCGTCCCAGCCGGCGTGCAGGTCGGCGACCGGGTCGCCGGTCTGCTCCTGGGCGGCCTTGAGCGCGGTGTACCGCTCGTACCCGTGCTCGGCGACGGCGTCCAGCAGTCCGCGCTTGTCACCGAACAGCCGGTAGAGGACGGGCTGGCTCACCCCGACCGCCTCGCAGACCGCGCGCGTGGCGACCTCGTGGTCGGAGGACGACGCCAGCTGCCGCTCCGCGGCCTCGATCATCGCCGCGCGAAGCGGGTCCGTGTCCGTCATGGATCAATGATAGCGCCAGTGGCTAACAACGATACGAGATGCGTGCTACGGTGGCTGCGTAACGTCGATATGGTCGATTCCTATCGACGATATGCGCCTTGAGGAGGCATCTATGAGTGAGCAGCATGTGACCGTCGTCAGCGGCGGTTCCCGCGAGCGGCGGATCGTCTGATGGCCGCCGAGCGACAGGTCATCGTCGTGACCGGAGCCTCCAGCGGGTTCGGCCGGCTGACGGCCGTGGCCCTGGCACGCGACGGGCACGCCGTCGCCGCCGGCATGCGGCGGACCGCGGACCGCAACGCACCCGCCGTCGCCGCCCTGCACCGGCTCGCCGAGGAGGAGGACCTCGCGCTGTCGGCGGTCGAGCTGGACGTGCAGTCGCAAGAGTCCGCCGACCTGGCCGTCGGCACCGTCCTGGACCGGTACGGCCGCCTCGACGCCGTCGTCCACAACGCGGGCCACATGGTCCTGGGCCCGGCCGAGGCGTTCACGGCCGAGGACCTCGCCGCCGTCTACGACGTCAACGTCCTCGGCGCCCAGCGGGTCAACCGCGCCGCACTGCCGCATCTGCGCGGCCAGGGCTCCGGACTGCTGGTGTGGGTGGGGAGCTCCTCCACCCGAGGCGGGCACCCGCCGTTCCTCGCCCCGTACTTCGCGGCCAAGGCCGCCATGGACGCCCTCGCGGAGAGTTACGCCGCCGAGCTCATCCGGTTCGGCATCGAGACCTCCATCGTCGTCCCCGGCGCCTTCACCTCGGGCACCAACCACTTCGCCAACGCGGGCGGGCCATCGGACACGGCCCGCGAGGAGGTCTACGAGGAGCCCTACGGCGAGCTCCGCGCCGGCCTGACCGACCGGCTGAACCGCCTGATCCCACCGGACGCCAGGGCGGAGTCCGTCGCCGACGAGATCGTCCGCATCGTCGGCCTCCCAGCGGGCCGGCGGCCTTTCCGCAGCCACGTCGACCCCAGCAAAGACGGCAGCGAAGTGGTCTCCATCGTCGCCGACCGGATCCGCGCCGAGTTCTACCGACGCGTAGGCATCGAGGACCTGCTGTCCTCGACCGCCTCGCTCTAATCACCCAACGAAAGGAAACCGTCATGCCGTTCGCCAACCTCAAGGTCCCCGCCGACACCCTCACGCCCGAGTCCAAGAAGAAGCTCATCGACGCCGTCACCGACGCCTACGCCGACGTGTACGGCGAGCGCGCCAGGGCGACGACCCTGGTCCTCGTCGACGAGGTCCCCGACGGCGGCTGGGGACTCGGCGGCAACATCCTCACCGCCGAGATGCTCGGACGCAGCTGACCCACCCCCGGGGGCCGGGCAGCCGCCCGGTCCCGGCGGGGGTGCGCCAACACCGTTTGGAGCTCTGAGGCCGTGCTCAAGCGCGCCGCTCGTCGGCATGGTCCTCCCCGTCGGCGGGAGGGCGCGTCGTCCGGGGGTCACGCGCTCAAGCTTGGTCCACCCGGTCCAGCCTCGCTTCCTCATCAACTCGATCAGCCGGCGGGCCGCCGGAACGGTGTCGAAGGCCCGTGCGTCCATCAGCTTGACCAGCGGTGGCTCCATGTCGGTGTCGTCGACGTAGTCCTCGCCCTGTTCCGCGGCCATCCGCGTGATGTAGGCGGCCAGTTCGTCGGCCAGCTCGACCAGCCGCGGGTCGTCGGCCGTCTGGTCGAGGGCCTGGCCGACGGTGCGATAGAAGTCGATGAGCTGGGGGTCGGCGATCTGCTCGCGCTTGCGGGCCATCCACTCGGTGACCCGCCCGGGCGAGTGCGCGGCCAGCAGGATCCAGCCGTCGCGTTCGGCCTCGACCATCCGCTCGGCGACGCCGAGCGCCCGCAATCGGTCGAGGTACTCGACCACCTCCGATGGCAGCGCCAGGCGGTCCCCGGCGGCCAGCCGGGCGATCCGCTCCCGGTGGCGCTGACGCTGCCGGATCTCGTCCCGCAGCCGCTCATCGATGTCCGCGACCGCCGCGGCGAACTCCTCCTCGCCGGCCCGGAGCAGCTCCCGCACCCGTGTCAGCGGGACCCCCGCCTGGGCGAGAGTCCGGATCCTGATCAGTTCGATCACGGCGCCCGCGTCGTACCTGCGGTAGCCGGAGTGGTCCCGCTCCGGTTCCGGCAGCAGCCCCTTGGCGTGATAGTGCCGCACCGCGCGTACCGTCACTCCGGCGTACGACGCCAGCTCGCCGATGGTCAGCATCGGACCAGTCTCCTACGGGGTGTTCATGGAGCCCGCCTGACCGACTGCGCCGGCTGTGGCCCGGATGATCTGGGCGATCTCCGGCGCGTGGGTGAAGACCAGCGCGTGGTCGGCGTCGAGCCAGGTCGTGGAGATGCGCGGCTGCTCGCGGACGAGCTGCTCGACGCCGGCACGCCAGTTCTGGTTGAAGCGCGGCGCATACCCCTCGCCGCTGTCACCGGCCATCGAGGTCGACATGATCATGCTGATGGGCCGGTCGATCCTCCGGTACCGGTCGAGGATCCCGGACCGGACGGCATCGATCTCGACATTGAGGTCGAGTATCTCCTGGGCGGTGAGTACCACCTGACGCGCGGTGCCCCGCTCGGCCTCCCGCTGCGTCACCATGTCCTCCCACATCGCGCGAAGCTCCGGCAGGAGGGCCTCGGTGATGAACGGTTCCGGCACCGGGTTCGCCCCGTCGATGAGAACAAGCCGGTCCACGGTGCCGGGATGCTCGGACGCATAGTGCACGGCCAGGTCCGCGCCCAGTGAGTAGCCCACGAGCACGGGCGCCGCGTCCAGACCGAGGTGGTGCAGTTCCGCCATCACGGCGGTCACGTCGCTGAGGAACGTCTCGAAGGTGTACCGGTCGGCGGCCGAGGCCAGACCGTGGCCCCGCAGATCGAAGGTCACCACGTCATGGTCGCGCCGCAGTGACTCGGCCAACTCGTGCAGGTCGGACTGCGTCGAGTTCAGTCCAGGGCACAGGACCAGCGGCCGTCCCCGGCCCCCGCGCGACACCGGGATCGCGACACCGTCATGGACGATCGTGAAGTGCTTCCTCGTGGTCATGCCGACGATGCTGAGAGATTGCCCCTGCGTCAGGGTCAAGGACCACGGCCACGCGACACAGGCCGCGCACCATCGCCACGGCGTTCTAAGGGACGTCGCGGGTGGGACAGGGCTTCGCGGGGGTGGACGCCGTCGGGGGAGGGGCCTGGGGCGTGCGGCGTTGGTTGTGGCGCTTCATGACGGACTGGAGGTCGGGACGCCCGCCCGAGCCGTCGGCGTCGGCGAGGGCGGGGCAGGCCCACTCGTCCTGGCGTCCCCACGAGTAGCTGATGTCGAACGCCGGGGACGGGACGAGCCGGTCCCACCGGTCCAGGATGGACCGCAGCTCGGCCGCGCCGGGCAGCCGCCAGGTCCGCTCGCCGTCGTTGCACGACTGCCCGAACGTCTGGACCACCGGGACGATCATGCGCCGGGGGAAGCCGGCGCGGGCCGCTTGGCCGACCATCGTGTCGATCACGTCCAGGTCGCAGCCCGACCGGCCCGCGCGGCACGGGTACGGGTCGAGCCCGATCAGGTCGAGGTGGGCGGCGGACGGCCGGAGCGGGCGCATCGGCCAGTCCGTCAGCGACGCGAACGCCTTCTGGCCGGGCGCGTACCGGTGGACGATGTCGGCGCGCCGCCGGATCTTCTCGACGATGCCGGGGCATTCGTCCGGGTTCGGTTCGTCCGAGAGGTACCAGCCGTAGACGCGGCCGTTCCCGGCGAACCGCTTCACGGTCGCGGCGAAGTCGTCCGTGTCGGCGATCTCGAAGTCGCCGCAGGTGCTGTTGCCGACCCAGAGCAGGGCCCGGCCGCCCGCCGGCAGCGCGGCGACGGCGCCCTCGTCCGGGGCCACGTCGAACAGGTCGTACCCGAGGCGCGCCGCGCGGGCCTGGTCCTCGGCCGGCATGTTCAACGCGACGTGCAGCGGACGGCCCGGGGCGGATCGGGCGGCGGCGGAATGTGCGGCGGCTGGACGGGCGGAGGCGTCTCCGGGCGAGGGGGCGATCAGGTACCCGGCGGCGGCTCCAGCGGTCGCGGCGGCGGCGGCCACGGCGGCGAGACGCGTCTTCATCGGCTCTCCCGGCATCGCTGGCGCGGTAAGGGACTCCTCTCCCAGCGTCGCACGCGCGGAGCGTGATCACCCCGATACGGCAGACTCCGGCCGATATCGGGCCCGGTCGCCTGTACCGGGTCGCATAGCGGACGTGAGTCCGGCCGCCGCCGAGACTGGGTTGCCTGGAGGGCGCAGGGTCGGCCGCGGGTTACCCGGCGGCGGGCCGTGTGCGGGCCCTACATGCGTCCGCCGCGTCCACTGGATTCGGTGGACGCGGCGGGTGCAACGCCTTCGTTCGCGAAGGCGGGGTCCGGGTCAGGGGCTCGCCAGAGAGAAAGGCTCTCGGGTCAGACGCGCCAGGAGCGGACGAGTTCGTCCAGCGCGGTCTGGTCGTAGTGGATGCCCTGCGCGTCGAGGTCCTCGGCGACCAGTTCGCCGTCGCCGTGGTGCTTGGCCAGCAGGCGGTACACGACGTACGGGAACCAGTGGTTGTCGCTGATGCGCTGGATCTCGGCGCGGTCGACGGTGTAGCCCTCGGCCCTGACCTCGGCGAGCGTCGCCGCGACGTCGCCGTGCTGCTGCTCCAGGATCTCGATGACGAGGGCGCGGAGGTTCTCGGCGTTGTACTCGGGCGCCGCCGGGGCCGGCTCGTCGGTGACGGTGCCGTAGGTGCTGCGGCCGTTGAGGCTGTTGCCCGCGGCGGCGGAGCTGACGAGGGAGAGCTCCGGTTCCGGCTCGGGAGCGGGCGCGGGCCGCTCGGCGGCGGACGCGGACGCGGGCGCGGGGCGCTCGGCGGCAGGGGCAGGGGCAGGGGCGGACGCGGCGGAGG
>NZ_CAACUY010000127.1 GCF_900659615.1 Actinomadura fibrosa
ACCTGGCCGCCGCCCGGGACGGTTCCGCCGCGGCGGAGAAGGAGCTCCGCAAGCTGCGCGCCCGCGCCGCCCAGGCGGAGGCCGCCGCCGAGGCCGCCAAGCGGGCCGCGCGCGAGGGCCGCAACGTCGACGACGTCCGGCTGCGGATGCTGCTCGACACGCTCCAGGACGCGGCGCAGGGCGTCCGCCGCGAGCTGGCGCTGCCCTCGACGATCGGGCGGCCCGCGGACGCGGTGGGCGGGCTGGAGCCCGACCGGCTGGCGCACCGCGCGCTGCCCGGCCGCGCCCTGTCCGACGGCGACCCGCAGCTTCTGGACCGGCTGCTCACGCTGCCGCAGGTCCATCTGGTGGTGGACGGCTACAACGTGACCAAGACCGGGTACGGGGAGCTGCCGCTGTCGGACCAGCGGAACCGGCTGCTGTCGGGTCTCGGCGGCCTCGCCGCGCAGACCCGCGCCGAGGTGACCTGCGTGTTCGACGGCGCCGAGCTGGAGGCGCCGGTGGCCATCGGCGCGCCGCGCGGCGTGCGGGTGCTGTTCAGCCGGCCCGGGCAGACCGCGGACGAGCTGATCGGCGACCTGGTGCGGGCGGAGCCGGAGGGCCGCGCGGTCGTGGTGGTGTCGAGCGACCGGGAGGTGGCGGACGCCGCCCGGCGGGCCGGCGCGCGCCCGGCGCCGTCCACGCTGCTGCTGCGCCGCCTCGGCCGGTCCTGACCGCATTCGGACGCTCCGTGATCTTGTCACTACGCAAAGTGGTGCATTGGCGGCGAAGTCAATCAAGTTGTGACGTTTCGGTTGTGACGGGTGGTGCCCCTCGCTAGTGTCGTCGGCTGACGTCGTGGACGAGAGGGGCAATCCGACCGTGGCCAATGAGATCATCGGGGCCTCAGGGCGCACGCGCGACCGGCGCGGCGCACGCGCGGGGCGCGGGACGCCTCGCAAGCTGGCGGCCACCGCCTGCCTGGCGATGGCGACCTCCTTCGCGTTCCCCCCGGTGGTGGCGCACGCGGCCGCGCCGAAGCCCAGCGCGGCCGAGGTGCGCAAGAAGCTCACCAAGCTGAACGAGCAGGTCGACCAGGCCGTCGAGAAGTACAACAAGCTCAACGAGCAGCTCAAGATCGCCAAGCGCAAGCTGGACGCCGCCAAGAAGTCCAGCAAGGGCGAGGAGACGGCCTTCGAGCAGCAGCGCTCGAAGATCGCGCAGATGGCCGCCGACGCCTACAAGAACGGCGACTCCACCGATGTGACCGGCTTCGTCGGCAGCAAGGACCCGCAGTCGGTCCTGGACCAGGCCGCGGTGTTCTCGCACCTGTCGCAGGAGCGCAGCTCCCAGCTCACGCAGTTCCTCGCCACCGCCCAGCGGCTGCGCCGCGAGCAGGCGCAGGCCCAGGCGTCCTACGACGACGTCGCGGGCAAGGCCAAGGAGCTGCGCGACAAGAAGAAGGAGCTCGACAAGCAGGTCAACGAGCAGAAGAAGCTGCTGAAGAAACTCGGTGTGAAGACGCCGTCGAGCAGCGGCGGCAGCGGCGGCGGCACGGGCGGCACCTACACCGGCCCGGCGAGCGGCTCGGCGCGCAAGGCGCTCGACTTCGCCTACGCGCAGCTCGGCAAGCCGTACTCCTACGGCGCGGCCGGCCCGTCCTCCTACGACTGCTCCGGCCTCACGATGAGCGCCTGGAACGCCGCGGGCGTCAGCATCACCCGCACCACCAACTCGCAGTACGCGGCCACCAAGCGCGTGGCCAAGAGCAACCTCCAGCCCGGCGACCTGGTGTTCTTCAACAGCCTCGGGCACGTCGGCCTGTACGTGGGCGGCGGCAAGATGATCCACGCCCCGCACACCGGGGACGTCGTGAAGATCGTCGACATCACCTCGGGCTACTACCTGTCCAACTACTACGGCGCCGGCCGTCCCTGACGGCCTCCCGTCCGGGCCTTCGCGGGTCCCGGACGGGGCCCCGCGCGGGGCGCGCGGCACTCCTCCCCGGCAACGGACCAGGTCTGACCTGGTCCGTTGTTGATTTTGGGGGGGTTTGCCTTCTGATGACGCTTTGGTACCTTGTCAGCACCCATGGCGCCCTCCAGGCGCTCTGGCCCCGCGGTGCCCACCGGGAACCGCGGCCCCACGCGGCACATCCAGTCGCCGCGTGCCGGCGGTGCGAGCCACGTGCCGCCCTCCCCCGGCGGCGCGCCCCACGCGCCGTCCCCGCGGCGCCCGAGGCGCCGCACCGGTCTCGCGCAGAGACCCGGCCGGCCCCCGGCCCACCGTGCGCACGCCGCAGCGTGCATGGCGCTGAGCGCGCCACGGCGGTCCGCTGACGGAGCCGGCCCAGGGCGGTCCCCCGGACAGGGGCCGCCGCCCTCACAACATCAACGCCGCTCTTTCGCACGCGGGGCACAGGGCCCCGCGCCGGGCCCCATCGCGCCCCCAGGATCGCAGCGGCACCGCCGAGTCCGCCGTCGCGCGGAGCCGGGGACCCACATCGGCCGGAGTCCGGGGACCTTCCCTGGACGGGCATGCCGGCCCCGGGGTGAATCGGCGCGCCTCTCCCCCGCGAGAGCCGCCGTAGGGCCACTTCCACGCCCGAACCCGTCAGCTAAC
The DNA here is from genome assembly GCF_900659615.1 of Actinomadura fibrosa. Classification (GTDB taxonomy): domain Bacteria; phylum Actinomycetota; class Actinomycetes; order Streptosporangiales; family Streptosporangiaceae; genus Spirillospora; species Spirillospora fibrosa. The sequence continues at coordinate 2,602 of NZ_CAACUY010000127.1, forward strand.
CCGGTAGGCGTCTTGGAAGAAGGAGTGAGTTCTGTCCAGTAACCCGCAGCAACGACACCGACGCACGGCCCGCCGGAGGACGCCGCCCAGCGGCGCCGGACGGCCCGGATAGCCGCAGGCGGTCCCGGGCGTGGCCGCCGGCGATCGAGCGGCCACGCCCCCGCCCCCTGCTTCCGGGCGCCTTCGTCCCGGATCACGACCCCCGACCGAACCCCTCGGGCGCCGCAGCGCGCCCACCGCCGAGTCCGCACCGTGCCGTGCCGTGTGCTCAGCGTGCCCGCGAACCTCCGCGGGCCCGCGTCCCAGCCACCCCCCGCACGGCTTCCCGCGGAGCCGGGGACCCACTTCCCCCGGGGTGAATCGGCCTGTCCGCAGGCCGTAGGGCGCCTTCCACGCCCGAACCCGTCAGCTAACCCGGTAGGCGGCATGGAAGCCAAGGAGACGCCCTCGTGGCAGGCAAGCACCGCAAACCCAGCTCCCGTTCCTTCCCGCTCCCCGCACCCCCGTCCTTCTCGCTCCCCGCCCTCCCCTCCCTCTCGCTCCCCGCCTCCCTCCCCACCCGGCTGCCCGTCCCGCTGAACTGGCGGACGACCGGCGGCGTCCTCGCCGGCGCCGCCGTCCTCGGCACCGCCGCCGTCACCGCCCAGGCGTCGGTCCTGCCGTTCGGCTCGAAGCCGTCCGGGCAGGCGGCCGCCGAGATGGCCGCGGGCACGGCGCCCGCGAAGGCACCGGCCAAGCCCGGGGCCCCGACCGGATCGGCGTCCGCCCGCAAGGCGCCCACCGCCCCGAAGAGCTCCGCGCCGGGCACCGCACGGCGCGCCACCGGAGCCGCACCCGGGGCCGCACCCGGGGCGAAGCCGTCGCGTCCCACCGCCGCCGAGGCGATCAAGCTCGCCCGGTCGCAGGTGGGGATCAGCGAGGACGGAAACGGCGAGACGAAGTTCCAGGAGTGGTACATGGGCACCTCGCGCGCCAGGGAGACGGTCGCGCGCGACGGCGGCTCCGTCGGCGGCTACAGCGACGCCTCCTGGTGCGACATGTTCATCTCCTGGGTCGGGGACCGGCTCGGGTTCGGCTACGGGATGGGCCAGGACGCGTGGACCGTCGCCCACGCCCGCTGGTTCCAGGAGAACGGCCGCTGGGGCTCCGAGCCGAGGCCCGGCGCCATCGTGTTCTACGACTGGGACGGCAGCGGCGAGACCGGCGGCATCAACCACGTCGGCATGGTGATCAAGAAGAACGGCGACGGGACGATCCAGACCGTCGAGGGCAACACGGACAACTCCGTCCAGGTCAAGACGCGGTCCACGGGCAGCGTCGTCGGGTACGGCTACCCGGCCTACGCGCCGCGATGACGCGCCCTCCCCGGCGGGCTGCATAGGATCGCGCGCATGGAGGACGGTCCCGAGGACGCCTCGCGAAGCACCGGGCAGGGCGTCTCGCAGGACGCCGAGCCCGACGCCGAGCACCGCGCCGAGCCCGACGCCGAACAGGGCGGCGGGCAGGGCGCCGGGCAGGGCGGTGCCCTCTCGCGGCGCAGGGCGATCGCCCTGGGCGCGGGAGGCACCGCCCTGCTGCTCGCCGGGGGCGCGGGCCTGCTCAGCGCGCGCTCCGGCCACACCAAGGCACCCTTCCCCGAGGCCACGAGGCCGGCCGGGGCCTTCGACCCCGCCATGGCGGGCGTCATCCTCGCGAACCGGGCGCGGGCGCTCGAAGAGGGCGACCGCACCGCGTTCCTCGCGACGGTCGGCTCGGCGCCCGCCGCCTTCCAGGACGCCCAGTCACGCCTCTACGACAACCTCCGCAAGATCCCGCTGGAGGGCTGGCGGGAGCGCGTCGTCAGCACGCAGATCACCGACGGGAGCACCGGCGACACCGTCGTCCGCGTCGAGGTGCGGTACCGGCTGCGGGGCTTCGACCGCGGCGACGTCGCCCGCACCCGCTACCTGATGCTCGCGCCCCGCGACGGCACCTGGGTGATCGTCGGGGACGGCTCGTCCCATGGGCACGCCGACGACGCCGAGATCTGGGACGGCGGCCCCCTCAGCGTGGTCCGGAGCCGGTCGTCCCTCGTCATCGGCGACGCCGCCGGCCTGGACGGGATCGCGGCGCGCCTCGACGCCGCGGTGCCGGTCGTGACGGGCGTCATCGGCAAGGGCTGGCCCCAGCGCGCGGTCGCGCTCGTCCCCGCCGAACCGCGGCTGGCCACGGCCCTCGCCGGGCAGAACGAGGACCTCGGCGACATCGCCGCGCTCGCCACCACCGTGCCGTCCGCGTCCGGCGGCCGCGGCGAGGACCGCGTCATCGTCTCCCCCGTCGCGTTCGCCCGGCTGAACGAGCTCGGCCGCGACGTCGTCCTGACCCACGAGCTCACCCACGTCGCCACCGGCGGCGCCCGCGACGGCACCACGCCGCTGTGGCTGATCGAGGGCTTCGCGGACTACGTCGGCTACCGCCGCGCGAAGATCGGCGTCCGGCCCGCCGCCGGGGAGCTGCGGAGCGAGGTCGCCGCCGGGCGGCTGCCCGCCGCCCTCCCCACCGCCGCCGACTTCACCGGCGGCTCGCAGCGGCTGTCGCAGGCCTACCAGGAGGCCTGGCTCGCGTGCAGGATGGTCGCGGACCGGTACGGTGAGGCGACGCTCGTGCGGCTGTACCGGACCGCCGGACGCGTCCCGGAGGCCGTCGCGCTGCGGGACGTCCTCGGCCTCACCCGGGACCGCTTCACCGGCCTGTGGCGCGACTACCTCAAGAGGGAGCTCCAGTGACTGCGAGGGCAGAGTGAGGCGGCCCCGGATCGCCGCCGCGGTCGCGGCGGCCGTGCTCTTCGCCGCGGTGGGGATCGTCCTCGCCCTCACCACGCCCTGGAACCCGCTGCCCGGACGCGTGCCCGGCGGCCACGCGAAGGCCGATCCCGCGCTGGACTTCACCCCCGCCGAGATCGCCCGCTCCCGGGCGTTCGACTCCGCCGTCAACCCGCCCGCCTACGCCGGCCTGCTCGCGGGCCTGGTGCTGGTCGCCGTCCTCGGGTTCACGCCGCTCGGCGCCCGCTTCATCGGCTGGACCACCGCGCGCGTCCGGCGCTGGCCCCTCCGGGTCATGCTCGCCGCCGCGGCCCTGACGACGCTGCTCCGGCTGGCCGGGCTGCCCTTCGACATCTGGAGCGAGCACGTCCTGCGGCGCTACCGCCTGTCGACCCAGGCGTGGCCGGCGTGGCTCCTCGACCAGCTCAAGTCCCTCGCCGTCACGTGGGTGATGTACACGATCGCGCTGCTCCTGCTGTACGCGCTGGTGCGCCGGTTCCCGCGCTACTGGTGGGCGGGCGCCGCCGCCGGCGGGTTCGCGCTGGTCGTGGCCGTGTCCTTCATCTACCCGGTGGCCGTCGAACCGGTCTTCAACAAGTTCCACTCGCTGCCGCGGGGACCGCTCCGCACCGAGCTGCTGGCGATGGCCCGGCGCGACGGCGTCCCCGTGAAGGACGTCCTGGTCGCCGACGCGTCCCGCCGGACGACCTCGCTGAACGCCTACGTGTCGGGCTTCGGCTCCACGCGCCGCATCGTCCTGTACGACACGCTCCTCAAGTCGCCGCCCGCGCGGATCGAGTCGATCGTCGGGCACGAGCTGGGGCACGCCAAGCGCAACGACGTCCTCTGGGGGACGCTCGTGGGCGCCCTCGGCGTCGCCGGGGCCATCTGCCTCCTCCACCTGCTCCTGACCTCGCCGCGCCTGCTGCGGCGCGCCGGGATCGACCCGGACGCCCCGCCGCCCGCCCCGCCCGGACGGTCCCCGGACGCGCGCGGCACCGGCGCGGCGAACCCGCGGTCGATGGCGCTGCTGCTGGCCCTCGTCGCGGTCGGGACGCAGATCGGCGCGCCCGTCCAGAACCTCGTCAGCCGCCGCATCGAGGCCCGGGCCGACGCGCACGCGCTCGACCTCACCCGCGACCCGTCGACGTTCGTGTCGATGCAGCACGAGCTGTCCGTCCGCAACATCTCCGACCTGGACCCCGACGCCTTCGAGTACCTGCTCTGGCTCACCCACCCGGCCGGGCCCGACCGGATCGCGATGGCCCGCGACTGGGCCCGCATGCACGGCACCCCGGTCCCGCCGCCGCTGAACCGCTAGGCCGGGACGCCCCCGCCGGATCGGTCGCCGCCGGATCGGCCGCCGCCGATTCGGTCGCGGCGGGTCAGTCGCCGCCGGCGGCGCGCGGGCCGGTCGGCTGGGCACCGTTGCCGGACTGCGCCGACAGCGTCGACGCGTCCGCCCGCGGCCCGGTCGTCACCGGCCGTTTGAGCGCGCCGCCGTTCACCCAGTCGTTCCAGTCCATCTGCCAGTAGCCCCAGCCGTTGTCCGGCTCCAGCTCCCGGCTCGTGCCCGTCACCTCGATCGGGTCGCCCCGGTAGGACAGGTTGTAGAACCACTTCGCGGCGGACGGGGACACGTTGATGCACCCGTGGCTGACGTTGTCGTGCCCCTGGTCGCCGACCGACCACGGCGCGCTGTGCACGAACTCGCCGCTGTCGGAGATGCGGACGGCCGAGTAGACCGTCAGCCGGTAGTAGCCGGGGCAGCCCGGACCGCAGCCCACGGTCGACGAGTCCATGATCTCGGGGCTCGACTTGTCCATCGTCAGGTGGTCGCCGTTGGTGGTGGTGTACTTGCGGAGCCCGCCGCGTCCCATGCTGGTCAGGATCGTGCGGGCCTTCTTCCCGTTCACGGTGACGACCATTTTGTGGGTGTCCTCGCCCACTTTCGAGATGTGCGAGTCGCCGATCGTGAAGTCGACGGTCGTGTTCTTCCCGCCGTACACGTTCGCGCCGGTGCGGACGCCGCTCAGGTGCGCCTGGAACCGCACCTTCGTGTGCGCGGGCCAGTGCTGCCGGGTGCGGAACACGACCTCCGGGCCCTCGTCGCCCTCGAACCAGTGCCACGCGCCCTCGACGGGACGGTCGGAGCTCACCTCCAGCGCCCGCTCGACCGCGGCCCGGTCCGTCACCTTCCGGTCGAACCGCACGATGATCGGGATGCCGACGCCGACGGTCTCCTTGTCGTAGGGGGCGTCCACCGTCACCCCGGCCTTCTTCTTCGCCTTGACGGTCGTGAAGCTGCTGGTCGCCGTCCGGCTCTTGCCGTCCTTGCCGACGGCCGTGGCCCGCACGGTGTACTCCCTGCCCGGGTCGAGCGACCAGCGCGACCGCCACTGCGTCCTGTCGGCGCTCAGCGCGCCCTGGACCGGGGTGCCGTTGGTGAAGACCGTCACGTTCTCGATCGTCCCCCGGCGCGCCTGGACGGCGATCGGGACGTCCGGCAGGGCCGCGCCGCCGCCCGGCGAGATCGCCAGCTCGGCCGCGTTCCTCGCCCGCTCCGACGCGCTCTCCGAGCAGCCCGCGAGCCCCGCCGCCAGAGTCGCGCCGACGAGCACCGCGGTCGTCCGCGCCCCCCGGTCCCTCGGTCCTGAGCCACCGACTCCCATGGTGGACCCCCGGTCGTCCGCACTGGGCGAAACCGATCGTCTGACCAGCCCGGTCGCTGGAACGACGCCCAGATGAAAGGGCCGGTACCCATAAATTTGTGGGTACCGGCCCCTCTTGGGCTTCTTTTACCGGCTAGTGGGCGAAATGGCCCCGGTAGTACTCGAACACGAGTCCGATCGTCGCCATGACCGTCGCGGCCGCGCCGAGGATCACCAGCCACCAGCCGAACACCACGCCGAGCGCCACGAGCGCGGCCGACAGCGCCAGGAACAGCGGCCACCAGCTGTGCGGGCTGAAGAACCCCAGCTCGCCCGCCGCGTCCGCGATGTCGCCCTCCGGGTCGTCCTCGTACAGCGGGCCCTGGTTGGCCCGCTCAAGGCGCCGGACGGTGAAGTGGATGTAGAACCCGATCAGCCCGGCGAGGCCGATCGCGAGCGCCAGCGCCGTGGTGCCCGTCCAGTCGCCGGACCACAGCCAGTACACGACGTCGGTGGCGAGGAAGAAGACCGCGCAACCGTAGAACATGAATGCCTGGACGCGCATCGGCTACTCCCCCTTCGTCCCGGCGAGCTCGCCCTTCGCGCCCACGTGCGGGTGGTGCAGGTCGAACGCCGGCCGCTCCGAGCGGATCTTCGGGATGAAGTTGAAGTTGTGCCGCGGCGGCGGGCACGACGTCGCCCACTCCAGCGACGAGCCGTACCCCCACGGGTCGTCGACCTCGACCCGCTTGCCCTTCTTCGCCGTGATGTACACGTTGTAGAAGAACGGCAGCAGCGAGCAGCCGAGGACGAACGAGAAGATCGTGGACAGCTCGTTCAGGCCGTGGAACTCGTTCGGGTAGTCGGCGTACCGGCGCGGCATGCCCTCGGCGCCCAGCCAGTGCTGGACGAGGAACGTGCCGTGGAAGCCGATGAACAGCAGCCAGAAGTGGACCTTGCCGAGCGTGTCGTTCAGCATCTTGCCCGTCCACTTCGGCCACCAGAAGTAGAAGCCCGCGAACATCGCGAACACCACGGTGCCGAACACCACGTAGTGGAAGTGCGCCACCACGAAGTAGGAGTCGGAGAGCTGGAAGTCCATCGGCGGCGACGCCAGGATGACACCGGTCAGACCGCCGAACAGGAACGTCACCAGGAAGCCCAGCGACCACAGCATCGGCGACTCGAACGTCAGCTGCCCTCGCCAGATCGTCCCGACCCAGTTGAAGAACTTCACCCCCGTGGGCACGGCGATGAGGAACGTCATGAACGAGAAGAACGGCAGCAGCACCTGGCCCGTCACGAACATGTGGTGCGCCCACACCGTGACCGACAGGCCCGCGATCGTGATGGTCGCGAACACCAGGCCGATGTAGCCGAACACCGGCTTCCGGCTGAACACCGGGAGGATCTCCGTCACGATGCCGAAGAACGGCAGCGCGATGATGTAGACCTCCGGATGCCCGAAGAACCAGAACAGGTGCTGCCACAGCAGCGCCCCGCCGTGCGCGGCGTCGAACACGTGCGCGCCGAGCTTGCGGTCGGCCTCCAGCGCCAGCAGCGCCGCGGCGAGCACCGGGAACGCCAGCAGCACCAGGATCGAGGTCAGCAGGATGTTCCAGGTGAAGATCGGCATCCGGAACATCGTCATGCCCGGCGCCCGCATGCACAGGATCGTCGTGATGAAGTTGACGGCGCCCATGATGGTGCCGAAGCCCGACATCGCGAGGCCCATCACCCACATGTCGCCGCCGACGCCCGGCGAGCGCACCGCGTCCGACAGCGGCGCGTACGCGAACCAGCCGAAGCTCGCCGCGCCGCCCGGCGTCAGGAAGCCCGCGATGACGATCAGGCTGCCGAACAGGAACAGCCAGTAGGCCAGCATGTTCATGCGCGGGAACGCCACGTCCGGCGCCCCGATCTGGAGCGGCATGATGACGTTGGCGAACCCCGCGAACAGCGGCGTCGCGAACATCAGCAGCATGATCGTGCCGTGCATCGTGAACAGCTGGTTGAACTGCTCGTTGCTGACGATCTGGAGGCCCGGCTTGAACAGCTCGGACCGGATCAGCAGCGCGAGCACGCCGCCGAACAGGAACATCACGAACGACGTGATCAGATAGAGGTAGCCGATCACCTTGTGGTCGGTGGACGACATCCAGGAGGCGATGATGCGCCCCTTGCTCGTCCGCGACGCGGCGACCGGCGCGCTCGGTGCGTGACTGACAGCGGTCACTGGGCACCCCCCGCGGCCTTGGCCTTGGAATCGGCGATGAACTTGGCGTACTCGTCGGGCGTCACGACCTTCAGCTGGAACAGCATCCGGCTGTGGTCGACGCCGCAGAGCTCGGCACACCGGCCCTCGTAGGTGCCGGTCTTCTTCGCCGTGAACTCGAACTCGTTGGTGTAGCCCGGCATGACGTCCTTCTTGTAGAGGAGCGCCGGGACCCAGAACGAGTGGATGACGTCGTTGGAGTGCAGGCGCACCCGGACCGACCTGTCGGACGGGATCGTCATGACGGGCTTCGGACCCGCGGGAGCGTTCGGCGCCACCGGCTGGCCGACCACGGAGGCGACCGTCTTCTCCTGGCCGGTGCTGTCCCGCTCCTTGTAGTCGAACTGCCAGCTCCACTGGAACGCGATCACGTCGATGGTGACGGCCGGGTTCTTGCTGGTCCTCTCGACGTAGTTCTCGTCGCGGGCGGTGAAATAGAACAGCACCGCGATGATGACGAACGGGACCGCCGTGTAGAGGATCTCGATCGGCATGTTGTAGCGCACCTGCGGCGGCAGGTCGTCGGAGCGCTTGCGGTGGAACAGCACCGCCCAGATGATCAGGCCCCAGACGACGGCCCCGACCGCGAACGCCGCGATCCAGGAGCCCTGCCAGAGGTGCAGCATGCGCTCGGCCTGAGCGCTGATCGGCTCGGGCATGCCAAGGCGGGACGCCTCGCCGCTGCACGCGGTGGCCCCCATCGCCAGCAGCCCAAGCGCGCCGGCGCTCTTCAACGCGCGGCGACCGCGCACAGGCGTACGCCGCTCCCTAGAGCGGGTCGGACTCACGGAATGCCTTCCCCACGGATGAAAGCCCGGTCGTCCGGGCGGTGAGATCAGTTGTTGCGGATGTGGTGGACACACTAGCGCGAGGGTCGCGCGAACCCCCGATCGGGTGCCCGGTTAGTGTTCTGGCGTGGCTAACTCCAGCGCGCCGGGCGGCTACTTCGACGCCGCCTCCACCGAGCCGCTCCACCCCGCGGCGCGGACGGCGCTGCTGGAGGCGCTGGACGCGGGATGGGCCGACCCCGCACGGCTCTACGGACCGGCCCGCGGCACCCGCATCCTGCTCGACCGGGCCCGCGCGCGCGTCGCCGGCGTCCTGGGCGCGCGCCCCGACGAGGTGTCCTTCACCTCGTCCGGCACCCAGGCGGTGCACCTGGCGGTCCTCGGGGGGCTCCAGGCGCGCCGGCGGGCCGGGCGCCACCTCGTGGTGAGCGCCGTGGAGCACTCCAGCGTGCTCCACGCCGCCGAGCTCCACGAGCGCGACGGCGGCGAGGTCACCACCGTCCCCGTCGACCGCACCGGCCGCGCCGACCCCGCCGCGTTCGCCGCCGCCCTCCGGCCCGACACCGCGCTCGCCTGCCTCCAGTCCGCCAACCACGAGGTCGGCACCCTCCAGCCCGTCGCCGAGGTCGCCGCGCTGTGCCGCGAGGCCGGCGTCCCCCTCGTCGTCGACGCCGCCCAGTCCCTCGGCCGCGCCCCCGTCCCCGCCGGCTGGTCGTTCCTCACCGGCAGCGCCCACAAGTGGGGCGGCCCGCCCGGCGTCGGCGTCCTCGCCGTCCGCAAGGGCACCCGCTGGCGCAGCCCCCTCCCCGCCGACGAGCGCGAAGGCCGCCGCGTCCCCGGCTTCGAGAACGTCCCCGGCGCCGTCGCCGCGGCCGCCGCCCTGGACGCCTACCAGGCCGACATGGCGGACGAGGCCCCGCGCCTGTCCGCCCTCGTCGACCGCGTCCGCGAACGCGTCGCCCGCGACGTCCCCGACGTCGAGGTCGTCGGCGACCCCGTCCGCCGCCTCCCCCACATCGTCACCTTCTCCTGCCTCTACGTCGAAGGCGAGGCGCTCCTCACCGAACTCGACCGGCTGGGTTTCGCGGTTTCCTCAGGAAGCTCCTGCACGGCGGATACGCTGCGTCCAAGTCATGTGCTTGAGGCGATGGGGGTGATTACCCATGGGAACGTGCGGGTATCGCTGCCGAATGGCGTCGAATCGGCGGAGGTCGACCGCTTCCTCGCCGAACTCCCCGGCACCGTCGCCCGCCTGCGCCGGACCACGTTGAACACCATCGAGACAGGGAGGCGGTCGCGCCCATGAGGTTCCGAGGCCGCGCCAAGCACCAGGCGCCACCCGGCACCGGCTCCGCGCCGACCCCCGCCGAGCCCCCCGCGCCGCCGCCCGTCCTCGTCATCGACGCGCTCGGCCGCAAATGCCCCATCCCGATCATCATGCTCGCCGAGCGCATCCGCGAGGTCCCCGTCGGCCAGATCGTCGCCGTCCTCGCCGACGACGCCGCCGCCCGCACCGACGTCCCCGCCTGGTGCCGCATGAAGTCCCAAGACTTCGTCTGGGAAGAAACCCTCCCCCAAGGCGGCTGGGGCTTCCACATCCGCAGAACGTATTGAATTGCCTCGCCTCCGCTCGGCGGCGAGGCGGCGCTTTACGCGCCGTCTTCCCTCGTCGGTCGGTCGCTTGCGCTCCCTCTCTCCTCAGTCCAGACGGCGCGCGCCGCCTCGCGTGACGGCTGAGCTTCACCCCCGGCTCGTGCGCATGGCGAAGGGCCGCGTCCTTGTGGGCGCGGCCCTTCGTCTTGCGTGCTGTGGTTACGGGTTGGGGCAGGTCAGGTGGGGGGCCACTTCTGCGGCGGCTTCGTCGCCGTAGGCGGCGGCGAAGCGGTCGAGGAAGGCCTGGCGGGCCAGGGCGTACTCCTGGGGGCCCGCGGCTTCCAGGGCGTGCGCGGCGATGGTGTTGCCGACCTGGGCGGCGCGCTCCAGGGGGAGGTTCCAGGCGGTGGCGGAGAGGAAGCCGCTGCGGAAGGCGTCGCCGACGCCGGTCGGGTCCACCACGGTCGTGACGGGGACGGCGGGGACGTGCACGCCCTCCTCGCCCTCGCGGTCGATGACGACGCCCTTCGCGCCGAGGGTGGTGACGCGGACGCCGACGCGGGCGAGGATCTCCTCGCCGGACCAGCCGGTCTTCTCCTCGGCGAGGGCCTTCTCGTACTCGTTGCTGAACAGGTAGGCCGCGCCGTCGATGAGGCGGCGGACGTCCGCGCCGTCCATGCGGGCGAGCTGCTGGGACGGGTCGGCGGCGAACGGGATGCCGCGCTCGCGGCACTCGTCGGTGTGCCGGAGCATGGCGTCGGGGTCGTTCGGGCTGATCACGACCAGGTCGAGGCCGCCGACGCGGTCGGCGACGGGCTGGAGCTCGATGGAGCGGGCCTCGCTCATCGCGCCGGCGTAGAACGTGGCGATCTGGTTCTGGGCCTGGTCCGTCGTGCACAGGAACCGCGCCGTGTGGTGCACCTCGGACACGTGGACGGACTCCGTGTCGACCCGGTGGCGGCCGAGCCAGGAGCGGTAGTCGGCGAAGTCGTCGCCGACGGAGCCGACGAGGATCGACTCCTTGCCGAGGCTGCCCATCCCGAAGCAGATGTTGGCGGCGATGCCGCCGCGGCGGATCTTCAGCTCGTCCACCAGGAAGGACAGCGACACCTGATCGAGCTGATCGGGCAGCAGCTGGTCGGTGAACCGTCCGGGGAAGGTCATGAGATGGTCGGTCGCAATGGAGCCAGTCACGGCGATGCGCACGGCGTCGCTCTCCTCGTCGTGGTCGTCCGGCTGTTCACCGGCTGTTTCAACCCGGAAAGACTACTTCCCCTCCGGCCGCGCGTCGCGCCGGGAGCGTGCCCGGCAACGAGAACGGGGCGGCCCGGAATGGATCCGGGGCCGCCCCTCCAGCGCTCGTCGAGCCGCGCTCTAGTTGAAGCTGTCGCCGCAGGCGCAGGAGCCCGAGGCGTTCGGGTTGTCGATCGTGAAGCCCTGCTTCTCGATGCTGTCGACGAAGTCGATCGTGGCGCCGGTCAGGTAGGGGGCGCTCATCCGGTCGACGCGCACGGCGAGCCCGTCGAAGTCCTGGATCTGGTCGCCGTCCATCTCCCGCTCGTCGAAGAAGAGCTGGTAGATCAGACCCGAGCAGCCGCCCGGCTGCACGGCGACACGCAGCGCAAGGTCGTCGCGGCCCTCCTGCTCGAGCAGGCCCTTGGCCTTCTCGGCGGCGGCGTCGGTGAGAATGACGCCCTGCTGCGTGGTCTCCTGCGTGGTCTCGCCTGAAACCGTCATGTGTTCAGCTCCCGGGTCTCGCTGCGCCGCGGGTGCGGCGAACTGTGCTTGTCCTCCGAGGACGTCGTACGCCTCTTCCAGTTAGACAACGTACCTCGCCACAGGGCCATTCCGCTTATCGCGGGTGTTTAACGGCCGGAGCCGGTGCGGTCTACGTCACACCGACGGATCCGCCGGGATGTGCCATGATTAGTCGTCAAAGCGACGATAAGTCCCGTCGCAGGAGGGAGACTCCCGTGACCACCCCAGTGCGCGACCTTCCACTGCTGCTGCTCGGCAGCGCCTCCGACCCGGCCAGCGAGCGGGGCGTGGACTGCCCCGGCGAGCTGCCGCCCGCGTCGGACCCGGCGCTGGTCGAGCGCGCGGCCGCCGCGAAGGCCGCGCTCGGCGACCGGGTGTTCGTCCTCGGCCACCACTACCAGCGGGACGAGGTCATCCGGTTCGCGGACGTCACCGGCGACTCGTTCAAGCTCGCCCAGCAGGCGGCGGCGCGGCCCGAGGCGCCGTACGTGGTGTTCTGCGGCGTGCACTTCATGGCGGAGTCGGCCGACATTTTGACCGCCCCGCACCAGCAGGTGATCCTCCCGGACCTCGGTGCCGGGTGCTCCATGGCCGACATGGCCACGTTCGACCAGGTCGAGGAGTGCTGGGACGTCTTGGAGGACGCCGGCGTCGCGGACGACGTCGTCCCCGTGACGTACATGAACTCCTCGGCCGACATCAAGGGGTTCGTCGGACGGCACGGCGGCGTCGTGTGCACCTCGTCCAACGCCAAGCGCGCCCTGGACTGGGCCTACGCCAAGGGCAAGAAGGTGCTGTTCCTGCCCGACCAGCACCTGGGCCGCAACACGGCCGTCCTGGAGATGGGCTTCTCGCTGGACGACTGCGTGGTCTACAGCCCGCACCGGCGGGAGGGCGGCCTCAGCCATGCGCAGCTGCGGGACGCCAAGATGATCCTCTGGCGGGGGCACTGCTCGGTGCACGGCCGGTTCACCAGGGAGTCGGTGGACGACGTCCGCGCGCGGGTGCCCGGCGTCAACGTCCTGGTGCACCCGGAGTGCCGGCACGAGGTCGTGACGGCGGCGGACCAGATCGGGTCCACGGAGTACATCATCAAGACGATCGAGGCGGCGGAGCCCGGCTCGTCCTGGGCGGTCGGCACCGAGCTGAACCTGGTGCGGCGGCTGGCGAACGCCCACCCGGACAAGAACGTCATGTTCCTCGACAAGACCGTCTGCTACTGCTCGACGATGAACCGCATCGACCTGCCGCACCTCGTCTGGTCGCTGGAGTCGCTGGCGCGCGGCGAGGTGGAGAACGTCATCCGGGTGGACGAGGAGACCGCGCACTACGCCCGCAAGGCCCTCGACCAGATGCTGGCGCTCCCCTAGATCGCCGAGTTCTCCACCCAGTGGACGAGCAGGTCGTCGTCCCCGGTGACGTCGAGGGCAGGGTCGCCGAGCTTGCGGCGCCCCCAGAGGAACAGGTAGACGTCCGAGACGCCGCCGCGCACCGCCGCGTCGGCGCTCTCGGCGCCTCCGGCCGCTGGAAGCGCGTGCCGGCTCCACTCGAAGCGGTCGGGCAGGAGGCGGAAGATCCACCGGGCGCCGATGTCGCCGGCGTCGAAGGCGAGCGTCTCGCCGTCGCCGCGGAGGTTCTCGATCTTGGGGGCGAACGCGGCGGCGCACTCCAGGTTGCCGAGCAGCTCGTCGACGCCGTCGGCGGCGGTCGCGGGCGCGACCGCGGGCTCCCGGCCGAGCGCGATGTCGAGGTCGCAGCGGTGGACGGCGCTCTCGTGGAGCATCCGCCGCGACCAGAACCGCGCGTGCCGGTCCTCGCCCCACGTCCACACCGGGGCGTCCGGGGCGGCGGCGCGCAGGACGGCGACGAGCCGCTCCCCGCCCTCGGTGAACCAGGGCACGTGGTCGACCGAGGCCGCGGGGAAGGTGACGCCGATCTCGCGCAGGCTGAGCCGTCTCGGCGCCGAGACGCGCACCGTGGCGGCGGCCCAGCGGTGGATCGCGCCGAGGTGCCGGAGGAGCTCGCCGATCGACCAGCCGGGGCAGGTCGGCACCGGCGCGTCGAGGTCGGCGCCGCGGGCGCCGTCCGCGAACGCGGCGATCTCGGCCTCCACCGCGTCGCAGTAGCGCCCGTGGTCCCAGGGACGAGGTCCCGTCATTGCCCCTCCCGCGCGAACGCCCCGTGCACCGATCCGCCTTTTCGGGCGGCGGCCCCGGGCTCCGGGTCGACCCCCGGACACTGACACCTGACCCTGCCATACCCAGCGGGATCTCAAAGAACGGGCGTGACCGGGCCCGGAAGCCCGGGCCCGGCCCGGCCGATGGCGGCCCGTCAGAGGCCGGGGGCTCCCCAGACGGGGAACCAGCGGCCGAGGTCGTCCTCGAACGCGAGGTCGGCGCCGATCGCGCCGCGCACCTGGAGCTCCAGCGCGTTGTCGCGCTTGTCGCCGGGGAGCGGGGCGAACGGGTAGAACGTCCCGCGCTTGTACAGGTAGACGAGCGCGAGCCGCTGCCCGTCGGGCCCGCGGAACCCGGCCAGGGAGCACAGCAGGTGCGGGCCGAAGCCGCCGCCCTCCAGCGTCGCGTTGACCGCGTGCAGGTCGGTGACCAGCTCCGGCAGCTCCTGCGGCGGGTGCGAGGCGAGCAGCCAGGTGTAGCCGTAGGAGTCGTTGCTGATCTCGACCTTCGGGCCCTCGTCGGCGTCGAGCAGCTCCTGGACCTCCTGCTGGAGCCGCGCGAACGCGCCGCCCTCGGCCGCACGGAAGCACACCGAGCCGAGCCCGGTGGGCGTGAACCCGGTGGCGGCCTCCAGCGTGATCGCGGCGGTGGACAGCCCGAACAGCCGGTCGAGGTCCGGCTTGACCGGCTTGGACCGGCCGAGCAGCGTGTCCAGGAAGCCCATCAGACCCCCCGGCCGAGCTGGTCGGAGATCTTCGCGAGCTGGGCGAGCCGCCGGTCCAGCGACGGGTGCGTCGAGAACAGCGAGGCGACGCTGACGCCGCGGCCGAACGCCGGGGTGAAGAAGAACGCGTTGAACGCCTGGGTGGAGCGCAGGTCGTTCGTCGGAATCCGCGCGATCTCCCCGCTGACCTTCGTCAGCGCGCTGGCGAGCGCGGACGGGCGGCCGGTGAGCAGCGCGGCGGCGCGGTCCGCGGACAGCTCGCGGTAGCGGGACAGCGCCCGGGTGAGCAGGAAGCTCACCGCGTAGGCGACCGCGCTGACCGCGACCACGGCCAGCAGGATCAGGCCGGTGTTCTGGTCGCCGTCGCGGCGGTTGAAGCCGCCCCACAGGCCCCACTCCAGCCCGAAGCGGGTGATGAGGCCCGCGCAGACGCCGAGGAACGAGGCGATCGTCATGACCGCGACGTCCTTGTGCGCGACGTGCGCCATCTCGTGGGCGAGGACGCCCTCCAGCTCGACGGGGTCGAGCCGCCGGAGGATCCCGGTGGTGACGCACACCACGGCCTTCTTCTGGTTCCGGCCGGTGGCGAACGCGTTGGGCACGTCGGTGTCGGCGATCGCGACCCGCGGCTTCGGCGCGTCCGACATCGCGCAGATGCGGTCGATGACGCCGTGCAGCTCGGGGGCCTCCTCGGGGGAGACCACCCGGCCGTGCATGGCGAACATCGTCAGCCGGTCCGAGAAGAAGTACTGGGCGAGCATGAAGAGCACCGCCACGACGAGCGCGATCGCGCCGAACTTCGGCGAGATCGCGAAGAACGCCGCCACGAAGACGACGTAGACGAGTCCCAGCAGGAACATCGTCACGAGCATGCGCGACGTCAGCCCCCGGTCGGAGGCGTAGCGCGTCCGGGCCATTCGATCCCCCAGTCCTTCCCGATTCACTTGTAGGAACGTGCCAGGCCCCGTTTTTGTGCCGGGCCCGTCCCCGTGGGAGACGGGCTCAGTCCGGGATCAGGCCCTCGTCCCCCAGCATCGAGCGGACCTCGTCGATGTGCGCGTCCGCCGGCGGGAGGATCAGCTCGGACGGGGCCAGGCTGTCGGCCGGGAGCGGCTTGCCCACCTTGCGGACGTTCTCCAGCAGGGCGTGCAGCGCGGCGCGGAACGTCGCCTCGTCGCCGGAGTCGATCGCCGCCTCCAGCTCCGAGTCGAGCGTGTTGAGCGCGGCCAGGTCGTCGGCGGCCACGTCCAGCTGCCCCTCGCCCATGAGCCGGACGATCACTGGGCACCCCCGGGCTGCTGCGGCCACGGGGCCTGCTGCGGGGTGTCCTGCTGCTGCGGGCGGGCGGTCGGGGTGCCCTGGTTCAGCTCCTTGGGCGCGGGGCCCTGGCCGAGCTCGGCCTTGAGGCGCTCCAGTTCGAGGTCGACGCCGGGGCCGGAGCCCATGCGGTCGAGCTCGGCCTGGATGTCGTCCTTCGGGCCGGAGAAGTCCTCCAGGGCACCGGAGGCGAGCAGCTCGTCGATCGCGCCGGCGCGGGCCTTCATCGTCTCGGTCTTCTCCTCGGCGCGCTGGATCGCGAGACCCACGTCGCCCATCTCCTCGGAGATGCCGGAGAACGCCTCGTTGATCTTGGTCTGCGCCTCGGCGGCGGTGTACGTCGCCTTGATCGTCTCCTTGCGGGTGCGGAAGGAGTCGACCTTCGCCTGGAGCCGCTGGGAGGCGAGCGTCAGCTTCTCCTCCTCGCCCTGGAGCTGCTGGTACTGCGCGCGCAGGTCGTTCAGCTGGCCGTCCAGGCCGGCGCGGCGGGTCAGCGCCTCGCGGGCCAGGTCCTCCCGGCCCACCTGAAGCGCCTTCTTGCCCTGGTCGGTCAGCTTGTTCTGCTGCTGCTCCAGCTGGTTGATCTGCAGCTCAAGGCGCTTGCGCGAGGTGGCGACGTCGGCGACCCCCCGACGGACCTTCTGCAGCATCTCCAGCTGGCGCTGGTAGGAGTAATCGAGCGTCTCACGAGGATCCTCCATGCGGTCCAGGGCCTTGTTCGCCTTGGACTTGAAGATCATCGACATTCGCTTCATCACGCTCATCGCGCGGCGCCGGTCCCTTCGTGCTGTCGCTCAGTCGCAACTGGGCTCTATGACCACTGCTGGGGGTTATCACCCTACGCGTTAACGCGCGAGGCAGCCACGATGTTCGCAGCCGGTAGGCTGATCCCGTGTTCAAGCGTCGTACCCCGGAAGCCCCGGCGAATCCTCCTCAGGTAGTAAAGCCGGGAGGGAAGGGCCGGCCCACGCCGAAGCGCAGCGAGGCCGAGAAGCGCCGCCGCCAGCCGATCACCGCGCCCTCCTCCCGCAAGGAGGCGTACCGCAAGGTCAGGGAGCGGCAGGCGTCCGAGCGCGTCAAGGCGCGCGAGGGCATGGCCAAGGGCGAGGAGAAGTACCTCCTCAAGCGCGACAAGGGCCCCGTCCGCCGGCTCGCCCGCGACTACGTCGACGCGCGGCGCACGGTCGGGTCGTACCTGATGTACGCGATGTTCGCCATCGTGATGCTGAGCCTGCTGCCGATCCCGGCGGCGCGGCTGCTGGTGCTGTTCGCGCCGCCGCTGCTGCTCGTCGTGGTGTTCGCCGAGGGCCTGCTGCTGAGCCGCGGCATCAAGCGGCTCGCCGCCGAGCGGTACCCCGACGAGGACACCAAGGGCGTCGGGATGTACGCGGCGATGCGCGCGATGCAGATCCGCCGGCTCCGCGTCCCCGGCCCGCAGGTGAAGGTCGGCGAGAAGGACAGGGTGGCCTGAGCCCCCGCGCGGGACGTCCGTGATCGCGATCCGGTTAGGGTCGGGGCCATGGAGTTCCGAAATCTGGGCCGGAGCGGTCTGAAGGTCAGCGAGATCGCGTACGGCAACTGGCTCACCCACGGCTCCCAGGTCGAGGAGGACGCCGCGCGCGCCTGCGTGCGGGCCGCCCTCGACGAGGGGATCACCACCTTCGACACCGCGGACGTCTACGCCGGGACGCGCGCCGAGGACGTCCTCGGACGCGCCCTGAAGGGGCAGCGCCGCGAGGGGCTGGAGATCTTCACCAAGGTCTACTGGCCCACCGGGCCGGGCCCGAACGACCGGGGCCTGTCCCGCAAGCACATCTTCGAGTCGATCCACGGCTCCCTGCGCCGCCTCGGCACCGACTACGTGGACCTCTACCAGGCCCACCGGTTCGACTACGAGACGCCGCTGGAGGAGACGCTCAAGGCGTTCGACGACCTCGTCCGGCAGGGCAAGGTGCTGTACGTCGGCGTCTCGGAGTGGCGCGCCGAGGAGATCGAGCGGGCCCTCAAGATCGCGGACGAGCTGGGCCTCGACCGCATCGTCTCGAACCAGCCGCAGTACTCGGCGCTGTGGCGGGTCATCGAGGAGGAGGTCGTCCCGCTGAGCGAGCGCGAGGGCATCGGCCAGATCGTCTGGTCGCCCATGGCGCAGGGCGTGCTGACCGGCAAGTACAAGCCGGGGCAGCCGCTGCCCGAGGGGTCGCGCGCGACCGACGACAAGGGCGGCGCGGACATGATCAAGCGCTACCTGAACGACGACCTCCTGACCCGCGTGCAGCAGCTGAGGCCGATCGCCGACGACCTCGGCCTGTCGATGGCCCAGCTCGCCGTCGCCTGGACGCTGCAGAACCCGAACGTGTCCGCGGCGATCATCGGCGCGTCGCGGCCGGAGCAGGTCTCCGACAACGTGAAGGCCGCCGGGGTCAAGCTGGACG
The DNA here is from genome assembly GCF_900659615.1 of Actinomadura fibrosa. Classification (GTDB taxonomy): domain Bacteria; phylum Actinomycetota; class Actinomycetes; order Streptosporangiales; family Streptosporangiaceae; genus Spirillospora; species Spirillospora fibrosa. Next base: position 21,118 of record NZ_CAACUY010000127.1, read on the forward strand.
CCGACGTGCTCAAGCGGATCGACGACGTGCTCGGTGACAGCGTCGTCCGGGACCCGGCCAAGACGGTCAGCCCGTCCCGCCGTCCCTGAGCGCTCCCGCACCGCCGGACGCGACGGGCCGCGGGGCATGCCTTCCCCGCGGCCCGTCCGCGTACGCGGTCACTCAGGGTCGTGCAGGCTCATCCCGTACACGACCGTCTCGCCGTCCAGCAGCGTGACCTTGTCGACGTCGTCCGCGCGGAGGCCGCGCCAGTTCTCCCCCAGCCAGCTCTCCGCGTCCGCCTGGGTGGAGAAGCTCTCCTCCGCCACCCCGGCCGGCTCGCCGCCCGCCTTCTCCAAACGCCAGCTCCACGCCATCGCGCTCGACCTCCCTCGTTCGCGGTGAGACTAGCCGTTACGAGGCCGCCTCGATCGCCTTGCGGAGCGCCTCGGCGCTTCCCGTCTCGGACGCGTCCAGCGTGCGGCCGTTCACCCGGACGCTCGGCGTCGCCGCCAGACCGCCCCGCTTGTACCCGTCGCTGACGGTCTTGACCGACGCGGCGTAGCGCTGGCTCGTCACGCACGTCGCGAAGTCGTCGCCGGTCAGCCCGAACGGCGCGCCGTAGGCGACCAGGTCGGCGGTGGCGTAGCCCCTGCTGTCCAGCGACGCCGGCTGGTGGGCGTACAGCGCGTCCTGGTACGACAGCCAGCGCGCGCCGTCGCCGACGCAGCGCAGCGCGGCCGCGGCGCGCAGCGAGTTGCTGTACGCGGGCTCGGTGCCCGGCCCGAAGATCAGCACCGGGCGGAAGACGACCTTCGCGCGGCCGGAGACGGCGAGCTCCTTGAGCATCGGGTCGTGCATGCGGTCGAACGCGCCGCAGTGCGGGCAGGCGAAGTCCTCGTAGACGTCCACGACCGGGGCGGTGACGCCGGGCCGCGCCATGGTCAGGCTGCCGTCGGCGGCGGGCGTGGCCAGCGCGCCGCCCGCGATCTCGCCCGCCTTCAGCGCGACACCCCCGCCGTCGTCGTCTCCCCCGCCGTCCCGGGCGACGAACACGACCGCGGCGACCGCGACCAGCACGAGTACAAGACCCCCACCGATAAGGCCGATGAGCAACCCCGGCCCCCTTTTGCCGGACGGACCCGGCTGGAACGGCGGGCCAGGCTGGAAAGGAGGTGCGGGCTGGGGCGGCCAGGCGGGAGATCCGCCGTACGGCGGCCCCGGGGGCGGCTGCTGGCCTTGACCCGGCTGGTGGGGCCACGGGGGGTTCGGGGGGTTGCCCACCGGTTTCTCCTCCTGACGGTGCGTCGCTCCGAGCGCGTGCGCTGCCTTCCCGGCGAGCGTATCCACCGGTGAGCGCCCCGCCGGGGGCGGCCGTAGAGTTTCCGATCGAGATGAACATCGAACTCCACGGCATCGCCGGTCCGCTGGGCTGGCCCGAGCCCGGCTGCCGCTGCGCGTCCTGCAACCGGCTGCGCCGTGCGGGAACTAGTCACGAACCGGCGAACGTCACCATCGACGGCGTCCCCCTGAACGACTTCGCCTGGACAGAAGTCTCCGGTGGCCACGACATAGCGACTCCACACGGTGGACGAATTCTCCTGGCGTCTGGGCCGGGTTCCACTCCGGCACCCGTCCCGGACGTGGAGTACGACGCCGTCCTGCTGGACATGGTCGGTTCCCCCGAACACCTGGGCTACTTGCGCCGGGCAGGGGCCGTGACAGACAAGACGCGCATCCTCCCCCTGCACGTGGACCACCGCATCTCGTCTCCGACAGAGTTGCAACGGCGCATGGGCTTCTGGCTGTGCCCCCAAGACGGCCCGTACCGGACCCTCCTGCTGGGCGGTTCACGCTCGGGTAAGTCGGCCGAAGCCGAGCTGCGCTTGGCGGCGTACCCGGAAGTGACCTACGTGGCGACGGGAATCCTCCGCGAAGACGACCCGGAATGGACCCAGCGCATAGCAGCCCACCGTTCTCGCCGTCCCTCCTGGTGGCGCACGTTAGAGACGGCCGACCTGGTAGGCGTCCTCAAGTCGGCGTCAGGGGCGGTGCTGGTAGACGGGATCGGCACGTGGCTCACGGCCGTGATCGACGAGGCCGCGGCCTGGGACGACCCGTCCCAAATAGGACCGCGGCTCGACGAACTCGTAGCGGCCTGGCGGGACACGGCGGCACGCGTGATCGCGGTGAGCGACGAGGTCGGCCTGTCGCTGGTGCCCGCGACGCCGTCCGGGCGGGCGTTCCGGGACCTGCTGGGCCGCCTCAACCAGCGGCTCGCCGCCGAGTCCGAGGAGTCCGCGCTGGTCGCGGCCGGACGCGTGCTGGAGCTGGGGTGATCGCGGGACTGCGACTGGCGGTCACGCTGCTCACCGTCGTCCCGCTCCGCGCGGGCGGCGTCGACCGGGACAGCGCCCGCGCGGCCATGCTGCTGGCGCCGTCCGTCGGCCTGATCACCGGCGGCGCGGCCGCGGTGGTGCTACTGCTCGCCGACGCACTGGGCCTGTCCGCGCTGCTTGCGGCCGCCCTCGCGGTGGCCGCGACCGCCGCGGCCACACGCGCCCTGCATCTGGACGGCCTCGCCGACCTAGCGGACGGCCTCGGCAGCGGCCGTCCCGCCGACGAGGCCCTGGCAATCATGAAGCGCTCCGACATCGGCCCGTTCGGCGTCGTCACGCTCCTGCTGGTCCTGCTGATCCAGGTGACGGCTCTAGCCTCATCGCCGCACGCCGCGGTCGCCGTCGTGATCGCGGCGGTCACGGGCCGCCTAGCCCTGCCCTGGGCCTGCCGCACGAGCGTCCCGTCCGCCCGCCCGGGCGGCCTGGGCGCACTGGTAGCAGGCACCATCTCCACCCGCGCCGCCCTAACGGTGACGGTCGCAGTGCTCCTAGCCGCCGGAACGGCCGGAGCACTGACGGCCGCCACCCAGAACAGCGGAGACGCCTGGACAGTGGCGGGCGGCGCCACGCACGCCATCGCGGCAGTCGCACTAGGCCTAGCCGCAGCACTACTGATGCTCCGCCACACCGTCCGACGCCTAGGCGGCGTAACCGGCGACGTCCTAGGCGCCCTGGTAGAGATAGCCACCACCGCAGCCCTACTCCCCCTAGCCACCTAACCCAGCACAAGCACTCAGGGGGGTTTGGACGAGCCGCGACAACACCAGCCCCCGACCTCAACCACCAACAACCGCAAGCGCTGCGATCGCGTGCGAAGCCAAGTTCGAGCGAAGCGAGAACTTGATCGCGCAGCGAGCCCCTGGGCGAGCCGGAGCGATGCAGCGATCGCCGCAGCGCCCGTTGAAGGAAGGCCCTCTAGGGCCTGACGCCAAGGGCGATGCAATATTTACGAGCAAAGCTCCTTACGTCGGCGTCGGGGTCGTCTTGGGCGCGTTCTAGGGCGCGGGTGACGTCCGGGAGGGCCGCGTGGGGGCCCAGTGCGATCACGGCGGCCTTGCGGACGTCGAGGTGGGGGTCGTCGAGGGCCTTGATCAGCGGTCCGGCGGCGATCGCGGGGTCGGCGGCGGCGAGGCCGCGTGCGGCGCCGGTGCGGACCTGCCAGGCGGGGTCGTGGAGGGCCGCGGCGGCGGCCTCGGCGAGCGGTGGCGGGCAGCCGATGCCCGCGAGGGCTTCCAGTGCGGCGGCGCGGACGAGGTCGTCGCGGTCGCCGAGGAGCGCGGTGAGCGTTCCGGCGGAGGCGGGGTCGCCGATGGTGCCGAGGCCGTGCGCGACGGCGACCCGGACTTCTCGGGATGCGTCGCCGGCGGCGCGTCCGACGGCGTCCGCCGCGTCGTGCGCGACGAGTCCGCGGACGGCTTGGAGGCGGACCCGGTGGTCGCCGTCGGCGAGCGCGGCGGTGAAGGTCCCCGGGTCGCCGAGGCGGAGCGCGCGGAGGACGTCGAGGACGGCGGCGCGCACCTGGGCGTCCGGGACGTCCAGCGCGCCCGCGAGGGCCTCTCGGACCTCGGGCGTCGCCGGGAGGACTTCGACGAGTTCGCGGAGGGCGGTGGCGGCGGCGTGGCGCACCGAGCCGTGGCCGTCGGCGAGGGCGGTGGCGAGGGCGCCCGCGACGCCGTCCGGGACGACCTCGGTGAGCGTGGTGACGGCGGCGCGGCGGACCTTCGGGTCCGGGTCGGTGAGGTAGGCCGCGATCGCGTCGACGGGCGGCTGGGTCTCGGCCAGTTCCTGGAGCTCCAGCAGGCGCGGCGAGCGGCCGATCGCCGTCACGGGACGCGCGGCGGGCGCCCCGGCCCGCCCTGCGGCGGCCACGGCGGCGGGGATGGCGGACGGCGCCGGGGTGAGCACGACCGGCTCGACCGGCTCCGGGACGGTGAACTCCTCGACCGGCACCAGGTACGGCTCGACGGGGCGCTTGACGAACTCCATCGCGCCGTCGTCGCGGCGCCGCAGGTTGAGGTGGAAGAACCAGGAGGCGTCGTCGCGCTCGGGGAGGTCGGCGCGGTCGTGGTAGAGGCCCCAGCGGCTCTCGGTGCGGGTCAGGGACGAGCGGGCGGCCATCTCCGCGCAGTCCCGGATGAAGGTGACCTCGGCGCAGCGCATGAGCTCGTGCGGGGTCCGCGCGCCCATCGCCGCGATCTCCGTCTCCATGCGGGTGAACGTCTCCACGGCGATGTCGAGCTTGGCCTCGGTCTTCGGCGGCGCGACGTAGTCGTTGACGAAGCGGCGCAGCTTGTACTCGACCTGGGGCTGCGGGGGGCCGTCCGGGTTGCGGAGCGGCCGGTAGATCAGCTCGTGCGCGGCGCGGATCTGGTTGGCGGGCAGGTCCGCGGGACGGGCCGCCGGGCCGCCCGCGTGGCCGGCGGCGTGCGCGCCCGCCAGGTCGCCGAAGACGAACGCGCCGATCATGTAGTTGTGCGGGACGCAGGCGAGGTCGCCCGCCGCGTACAGGCCGGGGACGGTCGTGCGGGCGTTCTCGTCCACCCAGACGCCGGACGCGGAGTGCCCGCCGCACAGCCCGATCTCGGAGATGTGCATCTCCACGTCGTGGGTCCGGTAGTCGTGGCCGCGCCCGGCGTGGAAGGTGCCGCGGGTGGGCCGCTCGGTGGTGTGGAGGATGCCTTCGAGGGCGGTCAGCGTCTCGTCCGGGAGGTGGCTGAGCTTGAGGTAGATGGGGCCGCGCGCGGAGTCGATCTCGCGCTTGACCTCGGACATCATCTGGCCGGACCAGTAGTCGCAGTCCACGAACCGCCGGCCCTCGGCGTTCACCTGGTAGCCGCCGAACGGGTTGGCCACGTAGGCGCACGCGGGCCCGTTGTAGTCCTTGATGAGCGGGTTGATCTGGAAGCACTCGATGCCGCTCAGCTCCGCCCCGGCGTGGTAGGCCATGGCGTAGCCGTCCCCGGCGTTGGTCGGGTTCTCGTACGTCCCGTACAGGTAGCCGGATGCGGGGAGGCCGAGCCTTCCGCACGCGCCCGTCGCGAGGATGACGGCCCCCGCCGACACGGTGACGAACTCGCCGCTGCGGGTGTCGAAGCCCACGGCCCCCACCGCGCGTCCGCCGGACGTGAGGACGCGCACGGGCATGACCCGGTTCTCGATCGTCACCTTCTCGCGGATCGACCGCTGCCGGAGCACCCGGTAGAGGACCTTCTTGACGTCCTTCCCCTCCGGCATGGGGAGGACGTAGGACCCCGACCGGTGGACGCGGCGGACCGCGTACTCGCCGTGCTCGTCCTTCTCGAACTTCACGCCGTACCGTTCGAGCCGCTTCACCATGGCGAAGCCGCGTGTCGCGGTCTGGTGGACGGTCTTCTGGTTCACGATGCCGTCGTTGGCGCGGGTGATCTCGGCGACGTAGTCCTCGGGGGTGGCCTTGCCGGGGATGACCGCGTTGTTCACGCCGTCCATGCCCATGGCGAGGGCGCCCGAGTGCCGGACGTGCGCCTTCTCCAGCAGCAGCACAGACGCGCCGTGCTCCGCCGCGGTGATCGCGGCCATCGTCCCGGCGGTGCCGCCGCCGATGACGAGCACGTCGCAGCTCAACTGCCGCCGGTCCTCGACGGAGGGGATCTCCATCTGCGGGATCGCCATCAGACGGTCTCCTTCGCTTCGGTGCGCGCCCCGAGCGCGGCGAGCACGCCGTCGCGGGACGCGGGGACGGGGAACTCCGCGGCGACGCCGCCCGCGCCGAGGACGACGACGCGGTGCCCGAGGAGCAGCGCCTCGTCCACGTCGTGGGTGACGAACACGACCGTGGCGGGCGCGTCGGCGAGGACGTCGAGGAGCAGCCGCTGCATGGTGGCGCGCGTCTGCGCGTCGAGGGCGCCGAACGGCTCGTCCATGAGGACGGCGCGGGGCCCGGCCGCGAGGGTGCGGGCGAGCTGGACGCGCTGCCGCATCCCGCCGGACAGCTCGCGCGGGAGCCGGTCGGCGGCGTCGCCGAGCCCGACGCGGTCGAGCCAGCGCGCGGCG
>NZ_CAACUY010000128.1 GCF_900659615.1 Actinomadura fibrosa
CTACCGCGATCGCGCTCGGCCTGCTCCCGGCGGTCGCGGCGCTGCCGGGCCTCGCCGTCCTCGCCGCCTTCCTGCGCGGCACCCGGACGCTCGGCGAGGCGCTGCCCGCCGCGCTCCTCGCCGTCCCCCTCGCCACCGCCACCGGCATGGCGTCGTTCGCCGCGCTCACCCTGGCGTGCGTGCGGCTCCTCGGCCTCGGCCTGCGCGAGGGCGAGCACCCCGTGCACGGCGCACAGGCGTGGCGCGCGTGGGCGTCGAGCCGCCTCATGGGCATGGCGCGGGTCTGGCTGTTCCCCCTGTACGCGAGCATCCTGACGCCCGCGTGGCTGCGCGCCCTCGGCATGCGGGTCGGCCGGGACGTGGAGGCGTCCACCGTCCTCGCGCTGCCCGCCATGACCTCCGTCGCGGACGGGGCGTTCCTCGCCGACGACACGATGGTCGCCCCCTACGAGCTCGGCGGCGGCCGGATGCGGGTCGCGCGGGCCCGCATCGGCAAGCGCGCGTTCCTCGGCAACTCCGGGATGACCGGGCCCGGCCGCAAGGTCCCGAAGGGCGGCCTGATCGGCGTGCTGTCCGCGGCGCCGAAGAAGGCGAAGGCGGGCGCGTCCTACCTCGGGATGCCGCCGGTGCGGTTGCGCCGCACCGCCGACACCGCCGACCAGTCCCGCACCTACCGGCCGCCGCGGCGGCTCAAGGCGGCGCGCGCGGCCGTCGAGGCGTGCCGGATCGTCCCGGCGGCGTGCACCGTCGCCGTCGGCGTCCTCACCGCCGCCGCCCTCGAAGCGCTCGCCGCCCGGTACGGGTTCGGCGCCGCCGCGCTGCTGTCCGGCCTCGTCCTCGCCGCGGCCGGTGTGCTCGCCGCCGCCGTCGCGACCGCCGCCAAGTGGGCGCTCGTCGGCCGGATCGCCGCGGGCAGCCGGGAGCTGTGGAGCGCGTTCGTCTGGCGCAACGAGCTCGCCGACAACTTCGTCGAGGTCCTCGCCGCGCCGTGGTTCGCCGAGCCGTGGCTCGGCACCGCCCCGCTGAACCTGTGGCTGCGCTCGCTCGGCGCCCGGATCGGCCGCGGCGTCTGGTGCGCCACCTACTGGCTGCCCGAGGCCGACCTCGTGCGGCTCGGCGACGGCGCGTGCGTCAACCAGGGCTGCGTGCTCCAGACCCACCTGTTCCACGACCGGATCATGAGGGTGGACGCGGTCGTCCTCGGGCCCGGCGCGACGCTAGGCTCGAACGGGGTGGTCCTGCCCGCGGCCTCGGTCGGGGCGGGCACCACGGTCGGACCCGCGTCCCTGGTCATGCGCGGCGAGCAGCTGCCCGCCGGCACCCGGTGGCTCGGCAACCCGATCGCGGCGTGGGCCCCCGAGACGACCGAATGACCCGGAGGACCCGACCGTTCGTGGACACCGCATGAAGGCGCTCGCCCGCCGCCAGGAGACCCGCTACTTCCCCGACCACGGCGAGGACGGGTACGAGATCGGCCACTACGACCTCGACCTGGACTACCGGGTCGGGCCGAACCGCCTCACCGGCACCGCGCGGCTGTCGGCGACGGCCGCCGCGCGGCTCGACCGGTTCGTCCTCGACCTCGGGTCCTTCCGCATCGGCAAGGTGCTGGTGGACGGGGCGCCGGCGCGGTTCCGGCACCGCCGCGGCAAGCTGACCGTGCTCCCGGCGCGGCCGGTGGAGGGGGACGCCGCGTTCACCGTCGAGGTCCGCTACACCGGCAACCCGTCCCCGGTGTCCAGCCACTGGGGCGGGGTCGGCTGGGAGCAGCTCACCGACGGGGCGATCGTCGCGGGGCAGCCGACCGGCGCGCCGTCCTGGTTCCCCTGCAACGACCGGCCGGACGCCAAGGCCCGCTACCGGATCGCCGTGACCACCGCGTCCGCGTACGAGGCCGTCGCGAACGGGCGCCTCACCGGGAAGCGGCGCACCGGCGCCACCACCACCTGGGTGTACGAGCAGGACGAGCCGATGGCCAGCTACCTCGCGAGCGTGCAGATCGGCCGCTACCGGCACGCCGAGGTGGACGGGCCCGTCCCGCAGCACCTGTACTTCCCGCAGGCGGCGGAGGACGAGGTCCGGCACGACTTCGGGCGGCAGGGGGAGATGCTCGCCGCGTTCTCCGACCTGTTCGGCCCGTACCCGTTCGGCGCCTACACGGTCGTGGTCGCCGACGACGAGCTGGAGATCCCCGTCGAGGCCCAGGGCATGTCGATCTTCGGGACGAACCACGCGGACGGGCGGCGCGGGAGCGAGCGGCTCGTCGCGCACGAGCTGGCGCACCAGTGGTTCGGCAACAGCCTCACCCTCGGCCGCTGGAACGACATCTGGCTGCACGAGGGCTTCGCCAGCCACGCCGAGTGGATCTGGTCGGAGGTCTCCGGCGGCGAGGCCGCGGACGCGCACGCCCGGCGCTGGCACGGCCGCCTCGCCGAGCGTCCGCAGGACCTCGTCTTGGCCGACCCGGGGCCGCGCAACATCTTCGACGACCGCATTTACAAGCGCGGCGCGCTCGCGCTGCACGCGCTGCGGCGCACGGTCGGCGACGACGCGTTCTTCCGGACGCTGCGCGAGTGGACGTCCGAGCACCGGCACGGCACGGTCACCACCGCCGCCTTCACCGCGCTCGCCTCCCGCGTCGCGGGCCGTCCCCTCGACGACCTGTTCACGGACTGGCTCTACACGGCCGCCCTGCCGCGCCTGCCGTAGGCGGACGCTGGAACGCTCCGGCCGCAGCCCGCACGGAAAACACCGTGCGGGCCTGAAGGCCTGTCGGTAAGGTTGTGGGTTTCGCCTCTTCGCCCGCCCCCTCGCCTCAGGAGGTCCGTTCGCATGCCCGCCGAACCGCCGACCCTCGCCGCCGAGCGCGCCCACCTGGCCGAGTCCCGCGCCGCGCTGCGCCGGATGCGCGAGCACGCCGCGGGACTGTCCGCCGACGTCGCGGCCGACTGGGTGTCCAGGCAGTTCCTGGAGTCGCTGCTCGACGAGCGCGTCGCGGCGCTCGCCGACCAGCCCGACACCCCGCTGTTCTTCGGGCGCATGGACCGCGACGCCGCGAGCGCCGCCGGCCCCGCGGGAGAGGGGGAGGAGGGCCTGCCCGCGGTCATGTACGTCGGACGGCGCCACGTCCACGACGGCGACGAGGGCCGCCCGCTCGTCCTCGACTGGCGCGCCCCGGTGTCGCGCGCCTTCTACCAGGCGGGACCGGCCGACCCGATGGGCTGGCGGCTGCGGCGCCGGTTCGGGTTCCAGGGCGGCGAGCTGACCGCGTTCGAGGACGAGCCGCTCGACGGCGGCCCGCTCGGCCCGTCCCGGATCCTGACCGAGGAGATCGAGCGGCCGCGCACCGGCCCGATGCGCGACATCGTCGCGACGATCCAGCCCGAGCAGGACGTGATCGTCCGCGCCGAGCCGGCCCGGACCGTCTGCGTGCAGGGCGCCCCCGGCACCGGCAAGACCGCCGTCGGGCTGCACCGCGCCGCCTACCTGCTGTTCACCCACCGGGAGCGGCTGTCGCGCTCCGGCGTGCTCATCGTCGGGCCGAACCGCGCGTTCCTCGCCTACATCGCGGCGGTGCTGCCCGCGCTCGGCGAGGTCAGGGTCGAGCAGGCGACGGTCGACGACCTGCTCGGCGCCCCCACCGGGGCGGAGCCGGCGGAGGTCTCGGCCGCCAAGGGCGACGCGCGGATGGCGGACGTCCTGCGCAAGGCCCTGTGGCTGCACGTCCGCAAGCCGGAGGACGGGCTCGTCGTCACCCGCGGCGCGGCCCGCTACCGGCTCGCCGGGCACGAGGTCCGCGAGATCGCCGCGGGCCTGCGCGGGACGACCCGCTACGCCAGCGGGCGCGCCGCGTTCGCGCAGCGGCTCGCGCACCGGATCCTGGTGCTGATGGAGCAGCGCGGCGAGGCCCCCGACGACCGGGTGCAGGACCAGGTCGCCCGGAGCCGGCCGGTCAAGCAGGTCCTCGACCAGGTGTGGCCGAAGGTGACCCCGGAGCAGGTCCTGTACCGGCTGCTGTCGGACGCCGGCTTCCTCCGCGCCGCCGCCAAGGGCGTCCTCACCGAGGACGAGCAGGCGGCGATCCGCTGGGAGAAGCCCGCCCGGTCGCACCGCTCGGCCCGGTGGACGGCCGCCGACCGCGCGCTCCTCGACGAGCTGGCCGACCTGATGACGCGCACGGCGTCCCTCGGCCACCTCGTCGTGGACGAGGCGCAGGACCTGTCCGCCATGCAGCTCCGGGCGCTCGGCCGCCGCTGCGCGACGGGCTCCGCGACCGTCCTCGGCGACCTCGCGCAGGGCACGACCGCGTGGTCGGCCCGCTCCTGGAAGGAGGTGCTCGCGCACCTCGGCCAGGACGGGGAGGTCACCGAGCTGACCCTCGGCTTCCGCGTGCCCGGCACCGTCCTCGACTACGCCGCCCGGCTGCTCCCGCACGTCGCGCCGGAGCTGGAGCGCCCGCGCTCGCTGCGCCCCGGCGCCGGGGCCCTGGACGTGCGGCGCGTGCCCGCACTGCTCCCGGCCGCCGTCGCGGCGGTGCGCGCCGCGCTGGAGCGGGCGGGGTCCATCGGCCTCATCGTGCCGGACGCCGACGCGGACGCCCACGCGGCGGCGCTGGCGGACGCCGGGATCGCGCACGGCGTGCTCGGTCCCGAGTCCGACGGCACGGGACGCGTCCTCGTCGTCCCGGCGACGCTCGCGAAGGGTCTGGAGTACGACCACGTCGTCGTCGCCGAGCCCGCGGCGATCGCGGCCGCGGAGGCGCGCGGCCTGGCCCGCCTCTACGTCGTGCTGACCCGCGCGGTCACGTCGCTGACCGTCGTCCACGAGGCGGACCTGCCCGCCGAGCTCGCCCCCTGATCCTGCCCTCCGGGCGGGAGCCCTGGGGGTCTGGGGGTCCACCTCCAGGGGGTGTACCGCCCGTCACCGCCCGCCTCAGGCGTCGAGGAGGGCGGCGTCGGCGGCGTAGCCGTTCGCGTCGATCACCGTGCCGCGCTCGGCGGCCCGGGCGACGACGGCCTGGTCCCACCGGATGCGCGTCCGGCCCTCGCCCCCGGTGATCACGACGGCCTCGCCCGTCCCGTCGCCGACGCTCTCGAAGCGGCGCCACGCCCCGGGCGGGACCGACAGGGTGTCGTAGGGGCCGAGCTCCGCGGACACCGGGTCCTCCCGGTTCAGCGTGACCCGCCAGCGGCCGCCGGTGACGATCAGCACCTGCGGCTCGTCCACCGCGTGGGTCGACACGCCGCGGCCCGCGGACGCGCGCAGCCGGGCGAGGCTGAACCCGTGGGGGTCGGCGAGGTTGGGGTGCTGGTCGCGGTCCTCGGTGATCCCGTAGCCGACGATGGCGGCGAGCTCGGCGCCGCCGGTGTCCAGCGCGGAGTCCAGGAACGGCGCGGCGGACCAGCGCAGGTCGGATGGGCGCGCCAGCCGCGCGCGCATCTCCTCCACGCCGACCTTGCGGAGCGTCCCGAGCTGGGCCTCGGTCAGGGGCCGCTTCAGCTCGACGCCCTTGGGGTACTCGCCCGGCGCGGTCTCGATGAGGCGGTTGTCCGCGGTCAGGTGCAGGCCGTGCTCGGCGGCCCTCTCCAGGACGGACGGCGCCCAGATGAGGCCGCCGGAGCGGTCCCGTCCGAGGGCGGTGAACAGGAACGCGTCGTCGGTCCCCACGCTGGTGAACCCGCGGAAGACCCACGTCGGGATCGAGATGACGTCGCCCGGCCGGACGGTCACCTCGCCGTCGTCGCCGCGCACGCCCCAGCGGAACAGCCACTCGCCCGCCATGCAGACGAAGACCTCGGCGGTGAAGTGCAGGTGCAGGTTGTTGGTGACGCCGGCCGGCATCGCGGCCGCGCCGAGGTTGAAGCCGTGCGGCGCGGTGACCGGGACGGCCTGCTCGGCGTTCTCGGAGACGCCCGGCCCGATCAGCGGATAGTTGATCTTGTTTTCGGAGCCCGGGATCCTCGTGTCGATGAAGGCGGCGGTGTCGGCGGCGAGGTCCTTGCGCAGGATCGTCCGGGAGGCGAGCTCGGCTGCGGTGACCTGGACGGTCATGGGAGATCCCTTCTATGCAAACGTATGCGTGCAGAGCCCACTCTCACAGTGCCGATCAGTGCTGTCAACAGCGTGCTAACGTATGCACGAACCTCGTCGAGGAAGGCGGAGCGCATGCGCGACAACCGGCTCAGGGCCCTGTTCGCCGCGGGGGAGCCCGTGGTCAACGCGTGGGTGTCGGCCGACAGCCCCTACCTCGCCGAGACGCTCTCGTACGCCGGGTACGACTCGGTGACCGTGGACCTCCAGCACGGGATGTTCGGGATGGACGGCGCCGTCCGCCTCCTCCAGGCCGTGTCGGCCGGACCCGCCGTCCCGCTCGCCCGGACCCCGGCGCTCGACGCCGCCGTGATCGGCAAGCTGCTGGACGCGGGCGCGTACGGGATCATCTGCCCTGCCGTGGACGACGCCGCCCAGGCCGCGCGGTTCGTCGCGATGTGCCGGTATCCGCCGGCCGGCGTGCGCAGCTACGGCCCGGCCCGCGCCAACCTCGGGCTGGTCCCCGGCTACGTCGAGCAGGCCGACGCGCAGGTCATGACCTGGGCGATGGTCGAGTCGCGGCCCGCTCTCGCCGACCTGGAGGCGATCGTCGCCACCCCGGGGCTGGACGGCGTCTTCGTCGGCCCGAACGATCTCGCTCTCGCGCTCGGCGCCGAGCCGGGGCTGGCCGTCCCGCCGCCGGAGGTCGAGGCCGCGATGGTCCGGATCGCCGAGGCCGCGCACGTGGCGGGCGTCCTCGCGGGGGCCTTCGCCTCCGGTCCGGCCGCCGCCCGGCGGCTCGTCGAGCAGGGCTACGATTTCGTGACCCCGGGCACCGACATGGCCATCCTGCGGCGGGCCGCCGCGGAGGGCGTCGCGGCCGTGCGCGGCACGGGGGGAGGTACGGCGGGGGAGTCGGCGGCGTCCGGTGGCTACTGACCCGCCGGGTGCCTGACACCGGAGGGGGCGGACGGATGCGAGTGACGAGCCTGGACGTGGCGCGCGCCGCCGGGGTGTCGCAGTCCACGGTGTCGCGGGCGCTGCGCGGCCATCCGAGCATCCCGGCCGAGACCGCGCGCCGCGTGCAGGAGGCGGCGGCGCGGCTGCGCTACGTTCCGAGCGACCGGGCGCGCGACCTGTCCACGCGGAGCAGCCGCCGTGTCGCGATGGTGGTCGACCTCGACAACCCGCTGTGGTCGCTGCTGGTCGGGCGGCTGTGCGACGAGCTGGACCGGCGGCACTACCGGCTCTCCCTGATCGCCGAGCACGGCGACCCCGACGACATCGAGTCGCACCTGCTCGGCGGATCGGTGGACGGCGTGATCGTCTCGACCGCGTCCCGGGGCTCGCGGCTGCCGGGCGTCCTGCGCGAGCGCGGCGTCCCGGCGGTGCTGCTGCACCGCTACGCCGAGGACGTGCCGCTCGACGCCTGCGTCGCCGACGACCGGCTCGGGGCCCGGCTCGGCACCCGGATCCTGCTGGACGCCGGGCACCGCGAGATCGGCGCGCTGCTCGGCCCGCGCGCCGCCAGCACCGGCCGCGAGCGGGAGGACGGCTTCCGCGCCGCGCTCGACGACGCCGGGATCGCCGCCGATCCGGCGTGGATCCGGCACGGCGGCTTCGACTTCGAGCACGGGCGCTCGGCGGTGGCGGCCATGGCGGCCGAGCGGCGCCTCCCGCGGGCGCTGTTCTGCGCGAACGACATGATCGCCCTGGGGGCGATGAACGGCGCGCACGAGCTCGGGCTGCGCGTCCCGGGCGATCTGGCCCTCGTGGGCTTCGACGACCTTGAGCAGGCGTCCTGGCCGCTGGTCGGGCTGACCACGCTGCGCGTCCCGTTCGAGGACATGCTGCGCAGCGCGGTCGACCGGCTCCTGGCGAGGATCGCGGGGGACGACGGAGGCCCGCGCCGCGTCGTCCACCCCGTCGAACCCGTCCTGCGCACCTCCCACAAGCGCCTCTGAACGCGCGCGGCTCACTCCTTGAGCCAGTCGCGGAGGTGGGCGGCGACCTCGGTGGGACGTTCGAGGGGCGACATGTGCCCGCAGTCCCGGATGAACTCGTGCCGTGCCTGCGGGATGCGCTCCGCGATGTCCCGCTGGAGCTCCGGCGGGCTCACGTCGTCCAGGTCACCGCTGAGCACGAGGACCGGGACGCTGATCGCGGCCAGCGACGGGCGGCCGTCGATGCGCGACTCCTGCGCGCGGAGCTGCCGGAGCAGGCCGTCCGGCCCGACGGTCGCGGCCATGCGCTCGTTGCGCCCGACCAGGTCGGGGTCGTCTCTGCGGGCGCTGGGCAGCGTGGCCCTTGCCAGCTCGGCGGCGACCGCCGCGAACCGCCCGTCCCGGACCCGTTCGGCGAGGCGGGCCCAGCCGGCGCGCTGCGCGGGCGTGCCGGCACCGGCGCTGGTGTTGAGCAGCGCCAGCCGGGTGACCCGCTCGGGCGACCTCCGCATGATCTCCAGGGCGACGATGCCGCCGAGCGAGTGACCGGCCAGCGCGAACCGCGCGGGAGCCGCGGCGAGCACCCGGGCGGCGATCCCGCCGATCGAGTCGTCGAGGTCGATGCGGGGGCGCACGACGGGCCCGGCCGGTCCGAGCGCGGCGAGCACGCCGTCCCAGACCGTGGCGTCGCCGAGCATGCCGCTCAGCAGGACGAGCGGTTCGCCGGATCCGGCCGGCTCCGTCACCGCGCCACCATCCCGGCGGACAGGTCGATGTCGGCGCAGTGCAGCCCCGACATCATCAGCATGGCCACCACCGCGCGCCCGACCTCGTCCTCCTCCAGGAGGCGGCCGAGCGCGGCGCGGGAGGCGAACGCCGCCTCGGCCTCCCGCTCGGTGATGCCGAGGCGGGCGGCCTCCAACCGGAAGTTGCGCTCCATCCGGGGGCCGCGGACGGGGCCGGGCGACAGCGAGTTGACCCGGATCCCGAGCGGGCCCACCTCCGCGCCGAGCGTGGTGGTGAGGCCGATGACCGCCATCTTGGACGCGGTGTAGGGGGTGCGCAGCGCCAGCGGGCGCTTGCCGCTCACCGACGCGATGTTGATGATGTCGCCGGAGCCGTGCCTCAGCAGGGCGGGGATCAGTGCGCGGCAGACGAGGTAGGTGCCGCGCACGTTGGCGGCGAACACCGCGTCCCACTCGTCCGGCTCGACCTCGGTGAGCGGCTTGACGGGCCCGGCGACGCCCGCGCAGTTGACCACGATGGACAGGTCCTCGCCGGCGATCGCCTCCGCCAGGGACGCCACCGAATCGGGGTCGGCGACGTCTGCCTCGACGGCTCGGCCCTCGGCGCCCTGTCCGGCCAGCAGCCGGGCCGTCTCCTCCAGGTTCGCGCGCGTCCGCCCTGCGAGGACGACCCGGACTCCGGCGCCGCCGAGGGCCAGGGCGATGGCGCGGCCGAGGCCGTTCCCAGCGCCGGTGACCAGAGCCGTCCTGCCGCGGACGCCGTCCAGCGGGCCGCCGGGCGCGCCACCGGGCACGCCGTCAGGCAGCGGCTCGTCAGGCATCGGCCCGCGCCTCCTCGAACGCGTGGTCGCTCCACGGCAGCGTCCCGCCCCGGTACTTGGCGGCGCGGACGTCGCCGGAGCGGGCGTGCCCCTCGAACAGCTCCACCCGGGCGGCGCGGCCGCACACCTCGCCGAGCCGCGCGCTGGACTCCGGGTCGGTCACCTCCTGGTAGGTGACGGTCTTGAGGTACTTGCCGACCCAGAGGCCGCCGGTGAAGCGGGCGCTGCCCCGGGTGGGCAGGACGTGGTTGGTGCCGATCACCTTGTCGCCGTACGACACGCAGGTGCCCTCGCCGAGGAACAGCGCGCCGTAGTCGCGCATCTTCTCCAGGGCCTGCCGCGGCTCGCGGGTGAGCACCTGGACGTGCTCGGAGGCGAACGTGTCGGCGACGGCGAACGCCTCGTCCAGGTCGTCCACCACGAGGACCTGGCCGTGGTCGCGCCAGGCCGGGGCGGCGAAGTCGCGGGTCGGCATGTCGCCGAGGAGCCGCTCGACGTGCGCCATCGCCCGGCGCGCGACCTGCTCGCTGGTGGTGACCAGCACGGCGGGGGAGTCGGGGCCGTGCTCGGCCTGGCTCAGCAGGTCCACGGCCACGACGAACGGGTCGGCGGCGTCGTCGGCGACCACCAGGATCTCGGTGGGGCCGGCGAGCAGGTCGATGCCGACCTCGCCGAAGAGCTGCCGCTTCGCCTCGGCGACGTAGGCGTTGCCCGGTCCGGCGATCATGTCCACACGCTCCATGGACTCGGTGCCGATCGCGAGCGCCGCCATCGCCTGGACGCCGCCGAGCAGGTGGATCTCGTCCGCCCCGGCGAGGTGCATCGCGGCGACCGTGGCGGCGGGGACCTCGCCGCGGATCGGCGGCGTGCACGCCACCACCCGGGACACCCCGGCGACCTTCGCGGTCACGATCGTCATGTGCGCGGACGCGGTGAGCGGGTACCGGCCGCCGGGGACGTAGGCGCCGGCCGCGCGGACCGGGACGCTGCGCTGGCCGAGCCGGACGCCCGGCAGCGTCTCGACCTCGAAGTCGGTGAGGGAGGCGCGCTGCCGCTCGGCGAACGTCCGGACCTGCTCCTGGACCCACTCGATGTCCTCGATGACCTGCTTCGGCACCCCGGCGACGATCTCCTCGACCTGGCCGGCGGACAGCCGGAAGGAGGCGGGGGTCCAGCCGTCGAAGCGGGCGGAGTACTCGCGGACCGCGGCGTCGCCGCGGGCGCGGACGTCGTCGAGGATCCCGCGGACCGTCGCCGCGACGCGGCCGTTGTCGGCGGCGATCCGGTCGGAGGCGACGGCCTCCTTGAGATGGGTGATCATTTCGTCCTTCGGGCGTTTCGGAGGTGGGGGACGGGAGGGACTCGTCCGCGGGCGCCCGGCGGGTCATGCGTCCCAAGGACAGGCTAGGCAGCCGGAAAGAACAGGACTAGACCGACTTATCCCGCATTTGCCATAGGGTCGCCCTGTGACCCTGAACCAGCTCCGCGCGTTCCTCCTCACCGTCCGGACGGGCTCCTTCACCGCCGCCGCCGGGGAGCTGAGGATGGCGCAGGCGTCGGTGTCGGAGCTCATCCGCCGGATGGAGGAGGAGTTCGGGATGCCGCTGTTCATCCGCGGCGGGCGCCGGCTCGTCCTGACGTCGGCCGGCGCGGAGCTGCTGCCGTTCGCCGAGCAGGCCGTGTCCTCGGTGGACGAGGCGGGCGCGGCGCTGCGGTCCATCGGCTCCCTGGACGGGGGCGTGGTGACGTTCGGGCTGCTGCGCAACGCGTCCTTCTACCTGCTGCCCGACCTCGCGCAGCAGTTCCGCGAGGCGTACCCGAACGTCCGGCTCCGGCTCGTCGGGCAGAACTCCAGCGACGTCGCCGCGGCCGTGTCGAAGGGCGAGCTGGAGGCGGGCCTGGTCGTCCTGCCGGTGGACGACGCGGGCCTGCGGGTGACGCCGCTGATCCGCGACGAGGTGTTCTACGCCAGCGCCGACCCCGAGCGGCTCGCGGCACCCATGACGATCCGGCGGATGGCGGAGGCCGACCTGGTCATGTACGACGCCCGGTACGGCTGGTCCGACCCGACCCGCCGGCAGATCGCCGAGCGGGCCCAGCTGGAGGGGCTGCGGATCGAGCCGATCATCGAGGTGGAGCACGTCGAGGCGGCGCTCGCGCTGGTCGCCCGCGGGGTCGGCGACACGATCATCTCCCGGGCCGTCGCCGACAGCCCGTTCTGCCCGCCCGAGGTCGGGACGGTCCCGTTCACCGAGCCGCTGTACGACACCATCGCGTTCATCCAGCGGACGTCGTCGGTCCTGTCGCCGGGCGCGCGGGAACTGGCGCGGCGCGCGCGCAGCACGCTGCTGGCCGGGATCACCGACCCGTCGCAGCGCGTCTACCCGGCCACCGGCGGGACGTCCCGGCGCCGCCCCGGCGTGAGCTGACCGCCCCGCGGCCGCGAGCTCCTTACGGCGCCGGGACCTGCCTGCGGCGCCGGGACCTGCCTGCGGCGCCGGGACCTGCCTGCGGCGCTGGGACGGGCGGCGGTGCCGGGACGGGCCTGCGGCGGTCTGCCGTCAGCGGTCCGTGAGCGGTCCGTACAGCTCGGGACGCCGGTCGGCGAGGACGTCGGCCAGCTCGGTGAGCCGTTTGCCGCGGGCGTCGCCGAGGCGGAGGTCGGCCGTCGCGCGGCCGCCCTCGTCCCGCGTGCTCGCGCGGATCCAGCCGTCGGTGTCGATGAGCGCGGTGCCCCGCGTCCACCGCTCCCCGCGCTCGGTGCCGGAGCGGTCGCAGCAGGCGACGAAGACGCGGCTCGCGCGGGCGGCGGCCATCGCGGCGACCACCTCGGGCGGGTGCTCGCCGTCCGGGCGCGGCACCACGGGCCAGTTGGTCGGCACCGCGACGAGGTCGGCGCCCCGCAGCGCGAGCGAGCGGGGCATCTCGGGGAACTCCAGGTCGTAGCAGATGAGGATCCCGACCCGGCCGTACGGGGTGGCGATCACGGGCGGATCCGCGCGGCCCGGGGTGAAGAACTCCTTCTCCCGGTCCCACAGGTGGGTCTTGCGGTAGACGGCGCGCGTCCCGGACCCGTCCAGCGCGATCGCGCTGTTGTACAGGCGCCCGTCCTCGCCCAGCTCGCAGAACCCGGCGATGACCAGCGCCTCGCCGCGCGCCGCGTCGTCCGCCCAGGCCGCGAGCCGCGGGTCGCCAGCCGCGACCGCCGCCGCACGCGCCTCGTCCGCGGTGGCGAAGAGGTAGCCCGAGGTCGCCAGCTCGGGCAGCACGACGATCCGCGCGCCGTCCGCGACGGCGGCGCGGACCGCCGCGCGGGCGCGCTCGATGTTGCCGGCCAGGTCGCCGAGGACGGGCGCGAGCTGCACGCAGGCCACCCGCGTCACGGTCGGTTCCATCTCACATGCCCCTTTCCCGGGACGGCGCCCGGGCCGCCCGGTTCAGAGCAGCGCCGCAGCCTCGTCCCGTAGGAGCTGCGCCATCACGTCGAACTCGTTGAACAGCGCCCACTCCTCGACGATCTCGCCGTGCCGGACGTAGAGCTGCGACAGCCCCCAGATGTGGACCTGGCGGCCGGTCGGAGCGCCGTACAGCGAGTAGCCCTTGTGGGTGCCCGCACCGCCCCAGCGGACGCTGATCCGGTAGCCCTCGTCCGGGTTGCCCATCCAGTAGACCTCGTCCACGTGGACGCCCAGGTCCGGGAACGTGGACAGCAGGGCGCGCGCCATCGCCTTGACCTGCTGCCTGCCGTAGCCCTGCCGGTTGGTCGCGCCGTACCAGCGGACGTTCGGCGCGTAGAACCGCTCGATCGTGCTCAGGTCGCGGCGGTTGTAGGTGTTGTGGAAGAGGGCGCGGACCCACTCCTCGACGTCGAACCGGCCGGTGGGGGCGGGCTCGGGGACGGCGACCGGCTTCCGCCCGCCCTGGAGCCGCTCCACCTCGGCCTGCTCGCGCTCGGTGTAGGGCCGCAGCGCGCCGGCGTTGCCGAACTCGCGGGCGCAGGCCGCCACGTCCAGGCCGAGCTGCTGGAGCTTGGCCGCGGTGTTGTAGAGGACCCACTCCTCGTGGATCTCGTTGTCCCTGACGACGCAGTTGGCGATGACCCAGGTGTTGAGGCGGCGGCGCGTCGGCGGGCCCCAGCGCCAGTGCCCGGTGTGGTCGCCGATGTTGAGGGCGCGGTGGGAGGTGACGAAGCCCTGCTCGTCGTCGCCCGCCCAGATCACCTCGTCGGCGTAGTGCCGCATGTTCGGGAACGCCGCGATGGCCTGGACCGTTCCGGCGACCATGTCCTCGATGCCGTGCCGGGGGCCGCTGTCGTCGAACACCCGGCAGCCCGGCGCGTAGGTGTCGTAGATGTAGCCGATGTCCTGGTCTTCCCAGATGCGGTGGGTGATCCGGACGATGTAGTCGACGATGTCGGTGTACTGGTCCTCGAAGCCGCGCAGCGACTGCTTGCGCCGGCTGTAGTCGCCGTCCGGGAGGGTGGCGCCGCGGCCCTCCGCGAGGGCGATCGAGAACTCCGCCGGCATGACGCGCCCGGTGGAGGACACCTGCGGCGCGTACCGCGGCGCGGCGGCCCCCTCACCGCGCGCCGCCCTCTCGGCGTCCCGCGGCGCGGTGTCCTTCTCCTCGGCGCGCGTCCCACCGCGCGGTCCTTCGGGCTCCTTGGCTTCCGTCACGCGTTGCACTCTTTCTTGTACACGTACTTCTGGACCTCCGGCGTGGCCAGGTTCGCCGGGGTCGCGAAGACCAGGTCGCTGTTCTGGTCGCGCGGGACGCTCTTGCCCGCCACCGCGTCCAGCGCCGACTGCACGCCGATCTGCCCCTCCTGGTAGGGGTGCTGGACGATGGTGCCGGCCATCTGCCCGTTCTTCAGCGCCGTCTCGATCGGGCCGGAGATGTCGAACCCGATGAGCTTGACCTTCCCGGTCCTGCCCGACTCCCGCAGACCGGTGACGGCTCCCTCGGAGTTGGTCGTCGACATCGTGTAGACGCCGGTCAGCCGCGGGTTCGAGGAGCTGGCGCTCGACGCGATCGAGGCCGCCTTGGCCGTCTCATTCTTGCTGTATTGCGTGCCGAGGTACTTCAGCCCGGGGTACTTCTTCAGCTCGTCGGTGAAGCCCTTGGCGCGCGCCTCGCCGAGCGGGTTGCCGGGGTCGTTGTTCAGCCCCATGACCTCGCCCTTGCCGCCGGTGGCCTTCGCCATCTCCTGCGCGGCGAGCGCGCCGCCCTTGAGGTTGTTGGCGATGATGTTCGTGGTCATGATCGAGCGGTCGTCCACGTCGCCGTCCACGCCGATGATCTTGATGCCGGCGGCCTTGGCGAGCTTGAGCGGCGGGATCAGCGCCTTGGAGTCGGCCACCGAGATCATGATCGCGTCGGGCTTGTCGGCCACCAGCGCGTTGACGATCGCCGACTGCTTGGCGGGGTCGAACTCCGGCGGCCCCTGGACGTCCAGCTTCGCGCCGGTCTCCTTGGCCTTGGCCTTCGCGCCGCACGCGACGGAGTTGTAGAAGGGGATGCCGGTCACGGCCGGGACGTAGACGATCCGCTTCTGCCCGGAGGACGAGCCGTCCCCGGAGCCGCAGGCGGTGAGGGCCGTGGCGGCCAGGCCGGCCGCCGCGGCCAGCCGGATGGCGGTGCCGTGTCTCATGAGGGTCTCCTAGCTGCGGTCGCGCCTGGCGCGCTTGAGGTGGTCGACGTAGACGGCCGCGATCAGCACGAAGCCGATCACCACCTGCTGCCAGTAGGGCTGGACGTGGGTGACGACGAAGCCGTTCTGGAGGACGGCGGGGATGAAGATGCCGACGACGGTGCCGAGGACGGTGCCGATGCCGCCGTACAGGCTCGTCCCGCCGAGCACGACCCCGGTGATGACCTGGAGCGCGTCGGTGGCGTGGCCGGAGATCGTGGTGGTGGCGAACCGGGTGAGCGACATCGCGCCCGCGACCCCGGCGAGCCCGCCGCTGATCGCGTAGAGCCGGACGAGGTGGCGGCCGACGTTGATGCCGGCGCGGCGGGCCGACTCCTCGTTGGAGCCGACCAGGTAGGTGTGGCGGCCGAACCGGGTGAACGCGAGGACCAGCCCGCCGGCCACCGCGACGAGCGCGGCGACGTAGACGAGCCAGCTGAAGCCGAGCGGCCGCGACGTGGTGATCGTCAGCAGCGCGTCCGGGACGGTCGTGACGTCGTTGCCGCCCGTCAGGAGCTGGGACGCGCCGAGCGCCGCGCCCATGGTGCCGAGCGTGGTGATGAGCGCGGGCACCTTCAGGACCGTGATGCACAGGCCGTTCACCAGCCCCCAGGCGACGCCGGCGAGGACCGCCGCGGCCATCCCGGCGACCACGACGAGGGCGCCGTCCCCGCCGAGCGCGGACATCGTCTTGGCCATCACCACGCCGGAGAACACCAGCACCGACCCGATCGACAGGTCGAACCCGCCCGCGACCATCACGTAGGTCATGCCGACGGCCATCACCAGCAGGACCGAGATGTCCAGCGAGATGTTGCGGCCGGTCGCCGTGGTCGGGAACGCCTCGGGACGCAGCGCCGAGAACAGCAGCACGAGCAGCAGCAGGACCAGGCCCATGTAGGCCGGCGAGGACGACAGGAACTTGCGCAGCGGTGACCGGTGGACGATCCGCAGCGCGCCGCCGCCCGTCCCGTCCACGCCGCCCGTGTCGCTCGCGCCGCCCGCGCCGCTCCTCGCGCCCGCCGTGGGGGCCTTGTCCGCGTCGTCCGCAGCGCCCGCCGGGGGCGCCTGCGCGGGGATCTCCGTCATGCCGCGTTCCCTTCCAGCGCGCCGGTCATGGCGCCGACGAGCTGCTCCACCGTCGTTCCCGCCGCCGCGAACTCGGCGACGCGGCGCCCGAGCCGCAGGACCTGGACGCGGTCGGCGACCTGGAGCACCTCGGGCATGTTGTGGCTGATCAGCACCACCGCGATGCCCCGGTCCGCGACCCGGCGGATCAGCTCCAGGACCTTGCCGGTCTGCCGGACGCCGAGGGCCGCGGTCGGCTCGTCCATGAAGACGACCTTGTCGGCCCACAGCACCGACCGGCAGATCGCGACGCTCTGCCGCTGGCCGCCCGACAGCGCGGCGACCGGCGCCTCGATGTCCTTGACGTCGGTGCCCATCTCCGCGAACGCCCGCCGCGCCCGGTCGCGCATCGTCCTGCGGTCGAGGACGCCGAGCCGCCCGAGGATCCCGGGCTTCAGCAGCTCCCGCCCGGCGAAGACGTTCTCCGCCGAGCCGAGCTCCGGGGCGAGCGCCAGGTCCTGGTAGACGGTCTCGATCCCCATGCCGTGCGCGTCCTCGGGCGAGCCGAACGCGACCCGCTCGCCGGCCAGCCGGATCTCGCCGGCGTCCGGGCTCAGCGCACCCGAGAGGATCTTGACCAGGGTGCTCTTGCCGGCTCCGTTGTCGCCGATCAGGGCCGTCACCTCGCCGCGGGCCACCGAGAAGTCGGCTCCCCGGAGCACCTCGACGTGCCCGTAGCTCTTGCCGATGCCGCGGGCCTCCAGTAGCGGGTCCGCCATGGTGAGTCTCACCGACCTTTCGTCCGGTCCGGGCGCGCGGACCGGCCTCCGTCGCCGTCGTCGGGCGGCGATCGCGCCGGACCACCGGTCGTCGCCGGGCGGGCCGCCGCCCGGGCGCCGGGGGCCCGCGTGTGCACTGGGCCACATCGGGTGGCTTGGCGCGCAATCTACGAGCCGCCCGATCCGAAGGACAACGCCGAATGATCCTCTACGGTCCACAGGATTTTCCTGTGGAGCGTCCGGAGGCCCTGTGGCGTAAGGGCTTTCGCGTTCCCGGTCAGCTCCGGCGGCCGAGGATCCGGGCGTGCGGGTTGTCCCGCGCGAGGCGGTGCAGGTGGTCGCGGGCGAGCCGGATGAACTCCGCCGTGCCCGCCGACAGCCGCGCTCCGCGCCGCTGGACCACCGCGATGTCGTCGTGCAGGGGCTCCTCCAGCGGAGCGCTGTGGAGGCCGGGCCCGCGGGTCTGGAGGACGGTGCTCGCCACGACGGTGTCCCCGAGCCCGCGCCGGACGAGCTCCAGCGCGCCCTCGACCCGCTCGACCTCGACGTAGGGCGTCAGCGCCAGCCCGCGGGCCCGCATCCGCGCCGTGATCTGGCGCCGGGTCGGGTCGGTGCCGGCCCACGCGGCGTCGTAGAGGATGAGGTCGCCGCGGGCCAGCCGCTCCAGCGGGACGGGGCCGTCGGCGCGCCGCGGGTCGGCGCTGACGTACCGCACCTCGTCCCGCATGATCGGGGAGACGGTCAGGTCCTCCTCCTCGACCGGCAGCACGACCAGCCCCGCCTCCAGCCGCCCGGCGCGGACGGCGTCGGCGACCTCGGCGCTGTTCTGCCCCGGCAGCCGGACGCGGACCCGCGGGTGCTCCCGCAGGAAGGTCTCGACGAGGGGCCCCACCAGGTAGTAGTCCGCGTTGCGGAACAGACCGAAGGTGGCGAGGCCGCCCCTGAGCCCGCGGACGTCGGCGACCGCCCGCTCCGCCTCCCCGGCCGCCCGCAGCGTCGCCCGCGCCTGCGGCAGCAGCGCCCGGCCCGCGTCGGTGAGCTGGAGGGCGCGCCCGCGCTCGAACAGCGCCGTGCCCAGGTGCCGCTCCAGCCGGCGGATCTGCTCCGACACCGACGGCGTCGCCAGGCTCAGCCGCTCGGCCGCGGCGGAGAACGAGCCCGCCTCGGCCGCGGACACGAAGTACAGCAGCTGGATCAGCGTCATTAAGGGAGAGCCTTCCGATCTCTAAGGAAAGAGGAGGCTACCCCTCCCGCCGGGGCCTCGGCTAACCTCGCCGCGACCGGGCTGCCGCGTGCGACGGCCGCCGCGCGCGGTCGCCGGCCCGCTGCCCGCGCCGGCCCCGCTCCCGCCCTCCCACACCTCCCGTTAGGAGTAACCACGTGCGTGTTCCCGCCGGCGACGTGACCGTGCTGAAGAGGCCGCTGAAGATCGCCTCCAGCGCCGTCGATCCGCAGGTCCGCGACCGGGTCAGCGAGATGCTCTCGACGATCGAGCGGGACGGCATGGACGCCGTCCGCCGGTACTCGCGCGAGCTGGACGGCTGGGATCCCGGGTCCTTCGCCGTCACCGCCGGCGAGGCCGCCCGCGCGACCGCCGGGCTCGACCCGAGGCTGCGCGAGAGCATCGACTTCGCGATCGAGCAGGTCGCCGGGTTCGCCGCCCGCCAGCTCGCCACCCTCACCGACTTCGAGGCCGAGACGCTGCCCGGGGTGGTCCTCGGGCAGAAGCAGATCCCGCTCGCCCACGTGGGCGCCTACGCGCCCGCCGGGCGCGTGCCGATGCTCGCCAGCCCGTTCATGACCGTCAAGGTGCCGAAGGTCGCCGGGGTGGACCGCGTCGTCGCCTGCACCCCGCCCCGCGCCGGCCAGGGCGTGCACGCGCCGACCCTGTACAGCCTCACCGCGTCCGGCGCGGACGCCGTCTACTGCCTCGGCGGCGTGCAGGCCGTCGCGGCGATGGCGTTCGGCCTGCTGGACGGCGCCGGCCCCGTGGACAAGCTCGTCGGCCCCGGCAACGCCTTCGTCGCCGAGGCCAAGCGGCAGCTCTACGGCCAGGTCGGCATCGACATGATCGCCGGGCCGTCCGAGGTGGCGGTCATCGCCGACGACTCGGCCGACCCCGAGCTGGTCGCCGCCGACCTGCTCGGCCAGGCCGAGCACGGCCCGACCTCGCCCGCCGCGCTCGTCACCACCAGCCGCGCGATGGCGGACGCGGTCCTCGCCGAGATCGACCGGCAGCTCGGCGACCTGGCGAGGGCCGGCGCCGCGGAGGTCCCCGGCGCCGCCTGGCGCGACTACGGGTTCGTGCTGCTCGCCGCCGACCACGACGACGCCGTCCGGCTGAGCGACCTGCTCGCCGCCGAGCACCTGGAGGTCCACACCGACCGCGACGACTGGTACCTCAAGAACCTGCGCAACTACGGCTCGCTGTTCGTCGGGCAGCGCGCGACCGTCGCGTTCAGCGACAAGGCGATCGGCACCAACCACGTGCTCCCGACCGCCAACGCCGGCCGCTACACCGGCGGCCTCTCCGTCGCGTCCTTCCTGAAGACGGTGACCTGGCAGCGGATCGACACCGACGAGGGCGTCCGCGCCATCGCCCCGCACGTCGTCACCATCTCCCAGGCCGACCTCATGCCCGCCCACGAGGCCACCGCGGCCAAGCGCCTGGAGCGCCTGCCCCGCGCCTGACCCGCGCCCCGGCCGGCATGCGGTTCCCTCCACCGCATGCCGGCCTTCCACCGCGGGGCGGACACCGGTCCGCCCCTTCATTCGTCCAGGCCGCCGCCGCGCTCACCGGGCGCCGCGGACGGCCCTATTCGCGTGGCACCGACCCGGCCGCGGCGGGATACGGCGGCGCTGAGCCCGCGTCCGGCGCGCGGAGGCCGTCGAACGCGATCGCGAGGACGCCCTCGCCGGCGCCCGCGTGCCCGGCCGCGTAGGACAGGCCGGCGAGGAGGGCCATGACGTCGGCGGGCCCGATGTCCGTGCGGACGGCCCCCGCCTTCTGCGCCCGCTCCACCAGCGCGCCGAGCGCCTCCTTGAGCCCGGGGCCGCCGCCGCTCTGGCGCGCCGCCTCCCGGGCGTCGACGCCCGCCTCGGCGAGCGCCTCCGTGATCGCCTGCTTCGCCTTCGCCTGCGCGACCACCCGGGCGAGGAAGCCGAACAGCGCCGCGCCGGGGTCGGCGGCGCCCAGCAGGTCGCGGGCCTCGCCGGCGAGCCGCTCCAGCAGGGCCACGAGGGCGGCCTCCAGCAGCGACTCCTTGGTGGGGAAGTGCCGGAACACCGTGCCGATCCCGACGCCCGCCTCCCGCGCGACCTCCTCGGTGGACGCCGAGGTGCCCCGGGCGGCGAACACGGCCTCGGCCGCCGCGAGGACCTTGGCGCGGTTGCGGAGCGCGTCGGCGCGCAGGGGCCTCCCGGACGCGGGTGCGGACATCTCGGCCTTCCGTTGACATGTGGAGTCGAGACTCCGTATTTTCTCATACGGAGCGCGAACTCCGATTGTAGAGGAGAGACGATGTCCGAATTCGCCAGCCCCCGCGCCGTCTTCCTGCGGCTCATCGGCGGGGTCACGGCGCGCCGGCCGGACCTGCTGCCGCAGCTCTACGCCAAGGACGCGGTGGTGGTGCACCCGTTCGCCCACCCCGCGTCCCGGCTGGAGGGACGCGACGCGCTGCGCGAGCACTTCGCCCAGCTGGAGACCCTGCCGATCGAGATGCAGGCGCGCGACGTCGTCGTGCACGAGACGACCGACCCCGAGGTCATCGTGGCCGAGTTCGCGTACGCCGGCCGCAACACCGAGACGGGGCGCGAGTTCGTCGTCCCGAACATCTGGGTCCTGCGCGTCCGCGACGGGCACATCGTCGAGTCCCGCGACTACGCCCACCACGACGCGTTCGAGCGGGCGATGGCGTGACGCCCCGCGAGGTCTTCGAGCGGCTCAGCGCCGGCATCTCGGCGGGCCGCTGGCACGAGCTGGCCGCCCTCTACGCCGAGGACGCGGTGGTCGACCAGCCCTTCGCCCTCCCGCCCGCGCCGCCGCACCTGGAGGGCCGCGCGTCCCTCGACCGGCACTTCCGCGCCGCCGCGGCCGGGCCGCTGGAGCTGGTCGCCCGGAACGTGGTGGTGCACGAGACGGCCGACCCCGAGGTCATCGTGGCGGAGTTCGACTACGCCGGCCGCGTCGCCACCACCGGGGCGGCGTTCCGGGTGGCGAACGTCCAGGTGCTGCGGATCCGGGACGGGCTGATCGTCGAGACCCGTGACTACCACGACCACCGCGGGCTCGCCCGCGCGATGGCGGCGCGCCCGTAGCGGCGGTTGACTCGGTCGGCCGCCGGTTCCTAGGGTGGACGCGTCATACCGACCGGTTGGTATGTCCGGTGCGGTGGCCCCGCCCGCCACCCCGGCGCCGCCCTGATCCCGCGCGGAGGTTCGCCCCGTGAGCACAGCACCGCCCGACGCCGACGAGCTGGACCGGCGGGTCGACGCGTTCCTCGACGCGCACGACCCGGCCGCCACCGAGCCGCTGGAGTTCCTGCGCGCCCGCTTCGACGCCGGGCTCGCCTGGGTCCACTACCCCGAGGGGCTCGGCGGGCTCGGTGCCCCCCGCGCCCTCCAGCCCGCCGTCGACCGGCGGTTCGCCAAGGCCGGCGCGCCGACCAACCAGCCCGAGCGCAACGGCATCGGGCTCGGCATGGCGGCCCCGACGATCCTCGCCTTCGGCACCGAGGAGCAGAAGCGCCGCTTCCTGCGCCCGCTCTGGACGGGCGAGGAGATCTGGTGCCAGCTGTTCAGCGAGCCCGGCGCCGGATCCGACCTCGCCGCCCTCGGCACCCGCGCCGTCCGCGACGGCGACGGCTGGGTCGTCAACGGCCAGAAGGTCTGGACGTCGATGGCGCACGAGGCCCGCTGGGCGATCCTCGTCACCCGCACCGACCCAGACGTCCCGAAGCACCGCGGCATGACCTACTTCGTCTGCGACATGACCGCGCCGGGCGTCGAGGTCAGGCCGCTGCGGCAGATCACCGGCGAGGCCGAGTTCAACGAGGTGTTCCTCACCGACGTCCGGATCCCCGACACCGACCGGCTCGGCGACGTCGGCCAGGGCTGGCAGGTCTCCACCACGACGCTGATGAACGAGCGCGTCGCCATCGGCGGCGCCGCCGCGCCCCGCGAGAGCGGCATGATCGGCGTGGTGGCCGCGCTCTGGCGCGACCGGCCCGAGCTGCGCACCCCCGGCGCGCACGACGCCCTGCTGCGGCTGTGGGTCGAGACCGAGGCCGCCCGGCTCACCGGCGCGCGGCTGCGCCAGCAGCTCACCGCCGGGCAGCCCGGCCCGGAGGGCTCGGGCGCCAAGCTCGCCTTCGCCCGGCTCAACCAGGAGGTCTCCGGCCTGGAGCTGGAACTGCTCGGTGAGGACGGCCTGCGCTACGACGACTGGACGATGCGCCGCCCGTCCGAGGTCGACTTCACCCGCCGCTCGCCCGGCTACCGCTACCTGCGCGCCAAGGGCAACTCCATCGAGGGCGGCACCTCGGAGATCCTGCGCAACATCATCGCCGAACGGGTGCTGGGCCTGCCCGGCGAGATCCGGGTCGACAAGGACGTGCCGTGGAAGGACCTGCCCAAGTGAGCGACCTGCTGTACAGCGAGATCGAGAACGACCTGCGCGCCGGCGTCCGCGACCTCCTCGACGACCGGGCGCCGTGGACGTCCGTGCTCGCCGGGACCGAGAAGGACGAGCCCTACGACGCGGCGCTCTGGCGCGCCGTCGCCGGGCAGCTCGGCTGCGCGGGGCTGCCCGTCCCCGAGGACCTCGGCGGCGCCGGCGCCACCTGGCGGGAGACCGCCGTCGTCATGGAGGAGCTGGGCCGCGCGGTCGCGCCCGTCCCGTTCCTCGGCAGCGCCGTGGTCGCCACCGCCGCGCTCCTCGCGGCCGGCGAGCGCGATCTGCTCGCGCGGCTGGCGGCCGGCGAGGGCGTCGCCGTCCTCGCCGTGCCGTTCAGCACGCCGCCGGGCGGGCCCGTCCCCGCCGTCCAGGCGAAGGACGGCGCGCTGACCGGCGAGGTCACCAGCGTCGCCGACGGTCTGGCGGCGGACGTGCTGCTCGTCCCGGCGGCGGACGGCCTGTACGCGGTCGACGCGTCCGAGGCCCGCCGCACCGCGGTCACCTCGCTCGACATGACCCGGCGCCTCGCCGACATCGCCTTCTCCGGCGTGCCCGCGCGGCGCGTCGCCGAGGGGCCGGACGCCGTCCGCGCCGGGCTCCTCGCCGGTGCCGCGATGCTGGCCTCCGAGCAGCTCGGGACCGCCGAGCGCTGCCTGGAGACGACCGTCGAGTACCTGAAGACGCGCTACCAGTTCGGCCGGCCCGTCGGCTCCTACCAGGGCCTCAAGCACCGCCTCGCCGATCTGTGGACGTCGATCACGCAGGCCCGCGCCGTGGCCCGGCACGCGGCGTCCTGCCTCGCGGCCGCCGATCCCGACACCGAGATCGCGGTCGCCGTGGCGCAGGCCCACTGCTCGGCCGTGGCGGTGAAGGCGGCCGAGGAGTGCGTGCAGATGCACGGCGGGATCGGTTTCACCTGGGAGCACCCCGCGCACCTGTACCTCAAGCGGGCCAAGAGCGCCTCGATCGCCCTCGGCTCCCCGGACCGCCACCGCGCGGCCCTGGCCGTCCTGGTCGACCTGCCGCCCGCCTGACCGCGGCCCGCCTGTCCCTGGCCCGCCCGCTCCGTCCGCTCCGTCCGCTCCGGACGGGGCGGGCGGTCAGCCGGTGATCACCGCCAGGATCCGGGTGCCCGCCGGAAAGGCGCCGCGCTCGGCCAGGGCGAAGACGCCGAACATCATCTTCGCCGTGTACACGGGGTCCAGGACGAGCCCGTGCCGCTCGGCGAAGTCGCCCGCGAACGCGTCGAGCTCGTCCGTCCGCTTGGCGTAGCCGCCGAAGTGGAAGCCGTGCTCCACGCTCCAGTCGCCGCGCCGCCCGCCGTACGCCTCGCGCTGGAGCCGCTCGACCTCCCCGTCCAGGAAGCCGCCCTTCAGCACCGCGACCCCGAGGGCCCGGCCGCCCGGTGGAAGGCCCGCCGCGAGGCCCGCCAGCGTGCCGCCCGTCCCGCACGGGCAGCAGACGACGTCGTACCCGCCGAGCTCGGCGCCCAGCTCGGCGCATCCCTTGAGGGCGAGCGCGTTGCTCCCGCCCTCGGGCAGCAGGTAGAAGTCGCCGTGCCGCTCCCGCAGCGCCCGCAGCACGCCGGGCTCGTGCTTGCGCCGATACGTGCCGCGGTCCATGTAGTCCAGCCGCATGCCCGCCCGCTCGGCGAAGGCGAGGACCTCGTTCAGCGGACGGTGCTCCTCGCCGCGCACGATCCCGATCGTCGCGAACCCGAAACGCGCGCCCGCCGCCGCGACCGCCCGGAGGTGGTTGGAGTACGCCCCGCCGAACGTGAGCACTGTCCCGTGCTCGCGGGCCGGGGCCAGGTTGTGCTTGAGCTTGCGCCACTTATTGCCGGGCAGGTCCGGATCGAGCAGGTCGTCCCGTTCCAGGAAGAGCCGCAGGCCGCGCCGCGCGAAGCGCTCGTCCGGCAGCTCCACCACCGGCGACGTCATCGCGGCATCGGCAACCCGAGCTTCTCCCGGATCGTCCGCTGGACGGTGTCGATGTCCGGCCGGGCGTCCACGGTGACGACGTACTCCTTGCGGCCGAACAGCTCCAGGACCGGGTCGGTCTTCTGGTGGTAGTCGCGCAGCCGCTGCGCGATCGCCTCCTCGGTGTCGTCCTCGCGGGCCACGAGCTCGCCCCCGCACACGTCGCAGCGGCCCTCCTGCGTCGGGCGGTCGTCGATCAGGTTGTAGTCCATGCCGCAGCGGGCGCAGTACCGGCGGGCGAGGACGCGCCGCCGCACCTCGCCGTCCGGCAGGTCGAGGTGGATCACCCCGTCGATGTCGTAGCTCTCCAGGAAGAACTCCGTCTGCCGCCGGTTCCGCGGGAACCCGTCGATGATGAACCCGAAGTTCCAGTCGTGCTGGTCGAGCCGCTCCCGGACGATCCGCTCCACCAGGTCGTCCCCGACCAGCTCGCCCGCCGCCATCGTGCGCCGGACCTGCGCGCCGATCTTCGTGTGGTTCTTCACGTGCCAGCGGAAGATGTCGCCCACGCCGATGTGCACCAGGTCCAGGTCCCGCAGCAGCAGCGCGGACTGCGTCCCCTTGCCGCTGCCCTGCGGGCCGACGATGACGTATTTGCGCATCACCGCAGCCTATTGGCAGCCGCCCGCGCCCCGCCGATCGGCGGCCGGCCGGCGAGGCGCGGCGGTCAGCGGGGGAGCCGGAGCCGGCGGCCGAGCCGGCGGAACCGCGAGCGGTCCGGCATCTGCGCGGGCGACGCGTCCCGCGCCGTCAGGCTCTCCAGCAGGGCGTCGAACGTCGGCGGCCGCACGCACACCAGCGTCGCGCGGGCCCGCCGGGCGCAGTGCAGCCGCACCGACGGCCGCAGCAGCCGCGAGAACGGGCCGCGGCTCCCGTGCCCGACGACGAGGATGTCGTCGTCGCCCGCCAGCCGGACCAGCGTCGCGCCCGGCTCGCCGACCAGCGCCAGCGCGGTCATGTCCACGCCGTCCGGCGGGCCGTCGCACACCTCGGCGAGCAGCCGCGCGATCAGCTCGGCGCCGGACCCGCGCAGCGCGTCGGTGATGCCGCAGCCGAGCTGCCCGGCCGCCGACACGTGCGGCGGCAGCGGCGCGGCGTGCGCGACGAGCAGCGGCAGCCGCCGGAGCCGGGCCTCGCCGATCGCCCAGGAGAGCGCGCAGCGGGCACCCGCGGAGTCGTCGACCCCCACCACCACGCGCGGGCCGCCCTCCGGTCTCGCGATCACGGTTCCTCCCGGCACTGCGGTCGATGTGCACTCTAGGGTGCAGGCATACCCGTTCGCGCGGAAGTGTTTCGCGGTCTGGAAAGCAGGGTTTTCGCAAACGCGCAGGCCCCGCCGGCTGGACGGGGCAGACTTTCCCCATGGAAACGCACGAGCACGACACGTCCTGCGCCGTGGCGCACGGCGACGTTCCGTCCGGCCGGGAGGACCGGACGCTCGTCGCCGTGTTCGCCACCCCGGTCGCCGAGCACCTCCTGCGCTACGGCGCCGACCTCGGCTACCGGACCCTCCTCGTCGACCCCGACAAGGACCGCGACGGCTCCTGCGACCTGCCGCCCCTCGACGGCGCCGCCGACGTCGTCGTCACCGACCACCACCGGCCCGAACTGGGGCCCGTCCTGCGCGACGTCCTCACCCAGCCCGTCCGCTGGGTCGGCGTGATGGGCAACCCCCGCCACCCGGCGCCGCACGTCCCCGCCCTGACCGGGCTTGGCGTCACCGCCGAGGACATCGCCCGCGTGCACCGCCCGATCGGCCTCAACATCGGCTCCCGCACCCCCGCCGAGATCGCCATCGCCACCCTCGCGGGCCTCATCGCCGACCGCAACGACCGCCCCGGCGGCTTCGAGTTCTAGCGCGCGCTCAACCGGGGATAGCCTCCGGTGACGAGTGCGAGGAGGACCGTGCCATGCGGGCGGTGGTGTACGACGAGTTCGGCGGCGCGCCGGAGGTGCGCGACGTGCCCGACCCGGACGTGCCCCGCGCCGGCGTGGTGATCCGCGTCGAGGCCACCGGCGTCTGCCGCAGCGACTGGCACGGCTGGCAGGGCCACGACCCCGACATCCGCGCGTTCCCGCACGTCCCCGGCCACGAGCTCGCGGGCACCGTCGAGGCGGCCGGGCCGGACGTCGCCCGCTGGCGCCCCGGCGACCGCGTGACCGTCCCGTTCGTCTGCGCGTGCGGCCGCTGCGCCGCCTGCGCGGCCGGCGACCAGCAGGTGTGCGAGGCCCAGACCCAGCCCGGCTTCACCCACTGGGGGTCGTTCGCCCACTACGTCGCCATCGAGAACGCCGACGTGAACCTGGTCGGCATGCCGCTGGAGATGTCCTTCGCGACCGCCGCCGCCCTCGGCTGCCGCTTCGCGACCGCGTTCCGCGCCGTCCTCGGCCAGGGCCGCGTCACCGCCGGCCAGTGGGTCGCCGTGCACGGCTGCGGGGGCGTCGGGCTGTCCGCCGTCATGATCGCCGCGGCGGCCGGCGCCCGCGTCGTCGCCGTGGACGTCGCGCCGCAGGCCCTGGAGATGGCCCGCCGCCTCGGCGCCGCCGCCGTCGTGGAC
>NZ_CAACUY010000129.1 GCF_900659615.1 Actinomadura fibrosa
CGGGCCGCGGCGCGCGCCCCGGTCCCGGTCTCGGTGCGCCCCGGCGTGGCCGAGGACCTCGACCTCGACGACGCCTCGTTCGACGTCGCGGTGGCGTCGCTGGTGCTGTGCTCGGTGCGCGACCCCGTCCGCGCGCTGGCCGAGCTGCGGCGGGTCCTGCGGCCCGGCGGCGAGCTGCGCTACTACGAGCACGTCCGCGGCCGGACGGCCGGGAAGATCCGCTTCCAGCGCTGGGCCGACCTCGGCTGGCCGCTCATCGCGGGCGGCTGCCGGCTCTCCCGCCGGACGGACGAGTGGATCGCCGGCGCCGGCTTCACCGTCCGCGGCGAGCGCCGCTTCGAGTTCCCGGCGACGCGGATGCCGAATCCGGCCTCGCCCCACGTCCTCGGGATCGCCGTCCGGGACTGAGCCCTGACCGGGCGCCCGGAAACGACCGTCCGTAACCCCGCCGTCCGGAATAAGGTCCTTCCCTTGGGGAAGATCACCCAGCATGACTACACCGGGTAGCGGACCGCCTACAGCGGCACAGGGAAGTTCCGAGGGCCCGTCCCATTCGGCCGCCACCGCCGCCCTGCTCGCGGGCGCGGCGGCGCTCGGCGGGTTCCTCTTCGGCTACGACTCGTCGGTCATCAACGGGACCGTCGACGCGCTCAAGGACCAGTTCCACCTGAGCTCGTTCGTCGTCGGCTTCGTCGTGTCGAGCGCGCTGCTCGGCTGCGCCGCCGGCGCCTGGTTCGCCGGGCCGCTCGGCGACCGGATCGGCCGGGTGCGGGTCATGCTCATCGCCGCGACGCTGTTCGTGATCAGCTCGCTCGGCTCGGCGTTCGCCTTCAACGCGGTCGACCTGACGTTCTGGCGCGTCGTCGGCGGCCTCGCGATCGGCGCGGCGTCGGTCATCGCGCCCGCCTACATCGCCGAGATCGCGCCCGCCGAGCTGCGCGGCCGGCTCGGCTCGCTCCAGCAGATGGCCATCGTGCTCGGCATCTTCGCCGCCCTGGTCGTCGACTACGTCATCGCCCGCGTGTCGGACGGCGGCGCGACCGGGACGTTCCCCTGGGGCGGCAGCGCCTGGCGCTGGATGTTCGCGAGCGCCATCGTCCCGGCGGTGATGTACGGCGTCATCGCCACGACGATCCCCGAGTCGCCGCGCTACCTGGTCAAGAAGCACGACATGGCGCGGGCCCGGCAGGTGCTGGCCCGCGTCATGGGCCGCGGGGACGTCGACACCAAGATCAGCGAGATCGTCCGCTCGATCGCCGCGGACCGCCCGGTCCACCTGCGCGACCTGCGCGGGTCCCGGCTCGGCCTGCTGTCCATCGTCTGGGTCGGCATCCTGCTGTCGGTGTTCCAGCAGTTCGTCGGCATCAACGTGATCTTCTACTACTCGTCCTCGCTGTGGCAGGCGGCGGGGATGAGCGAGGACGACGCCATGCTCACCTCCGTGATCAACTCGGTGGTGAACGTGGTGTCCACGCTGGTGGCCATCGCGCTCGTCGACCGGGTCGGGCGCCGGCCGCTGCTGCTCTCGGGCGCGTTCGGCATGGCGGTCACCCTCGCGATCCTGACCTTCTGCTTCGCCACCGCCCCCGTGGTGGACGGCGACCCGCACCTCGGGGACGTCGCCGGGCCCGTCGCGCTCGTCGCCGCGAACGTCTACGTGTTCTCGTTCGCCGCCACGTGGGGCCCGGTGGTGTGGGTGATGCTCGGCGAGATGTTCAACAACTTCATCCGCGCCTCGGCCCTGGCGGTCGCCGCCGCGGCCCAGTGGATCGCCAACTGGATCATCACCACGACCTTCCCCGGCATCTCCGGCTTCTCGCTGGGCCTGGCGTACGGCCTGTACACCCTGTTCTCCGTGCTGGCGTTCTTCTTCGTGATCCGGGCCGTCCCGGAGACCAAGGGGCGCGAGCTGGAGGACATGGACCGGCTCGCCGCCCCGCGGGCCCGCGCGTGACCGCGCGCACCGCCGCCGGCCGCTGAAGATCATGATGCCGATGGGCTACAGTGGTGCCATGCGCGCCGCGTTCGAGACGACGACGCCGGGTCCCTCCCGGCGCGGCGGCCGCGTGCACTGACATCTGCGAGCGGTGAGGCCCCGGGAGCGATCCCGGGGCCTCACCGCTTTCCGGGGTCGCCGCGGGGGGCCGCGCCGCGTGACGACAGGAGAGCGCGATGGAGCCGGATGCGACCGGGCGCGGGCCCGAGTCGATAGCATCTCAGTCCGCCGACCCCGAACCACCATCACGAGGAGTACCCGTGTCCACCGTGTCCGAGCTGCGCATCACCCTCGACGGGAGCGAGCGGGCGGTGCCCGCCGGCGCGACCGCCGGGGAGGCGCTGGGAGCCGACGGGCGCACCGTGATCGCCGCCCGGGTCAACGGGGAGCTGCGCGACCTCACCGCGCCGCTGCGGGACGGCGACGCCGTCGAGCCGGTCGAGATCGGCTCGGCCGACGGCCGGGCGATCATGCGGCACTCCGCCGCGCACGTGATGGCGCAGGCCGTCCAGGAGCTGTTCCCGGACGCGCGGCTCGGCATCGGCCCGCCCGTCGAGAACGGGTTCTACTACGACTTCGACGTCGCCGAGCCGTTCACCCCCGACGACCTCAAGCGCGTCGAGAAGCGGATGCGCGAGATCGTCAAGCAGGGCCAGCGGTTCTCCCGGCGGCCCGTCACCGACGAGGAGGCCCGCGCCGAGCTGGCCGCCGAGCCCTACAAGCTGGAGCTGATCGGCCTGAAGGGCGGCGGCGCGGCGGACGCCGCCGACGGCGCCGACGTCGAGGTGGGCGGCGGCGAGCTGACCATCTACGACAACCTGGACGCCAAGACCGGCGACCTGCGCTGGAAGGACCTGTGCCGCGGGCCGCACCTGCCGACCACCCGCGTCATCCCGGCGTTCAAGCTGATGCGCACCGGCGGCGCCTACTGGCGCGGCAGCGAGAAGAACCCGCAGCT
This sequence comes from Actinomadura fibrosa, assembly GCF_900659615.1. Classification (GTDB taxonomy): domain Bacteria; phylum Actinomycetota; class Actinomycetes; order Streptosporangiales; family Streptosporangiaceae; genus Spirillospora; species Spirillospora fibrosa. The sequence continues at coordinate 2,955 of NZ_CAACUY010000129.1, forward strand.
CCAGCGGATCTACGGCACCGCCTGGGAGTCGCGCGAGAAGCAGGACGAGTACCTCAGGCTGCTGGAGGAGGCCGAGAAGCGCGACCACCGCAGGCTCGGCGCCGAGCTCGACCTGTTCTCGTTCCCCAACGAGATCGGCAGCGGCCTCGCCGTCTTCCACCCCAAGGGCGGCGTCGTCCGCAGGGTCATGGAGGACTACTCGCGCCGCCGGCACGAGGACGCGGGCTACGAGTTCGTCAACACCCCGCACATCACCAAGGGCAACCTGTTCGAGATCTCCGGGCACCTCGGCTGGTACAAGGACGACATGTTCCCGCCCATGGAGGTGGACGGGGGCGACTACTACCTCAAGCCGATGAACTGCCCGATGCACAACCTGATCTTCAGGGCGCGCGGGCGGTCCTACCGCGAGCTGCCGCTGCGGCTGTTCGAGTTCGGCTCGGTCTACCGGTTCGAGAAGTCGGGCGTCGTGCACGGCCTCACCCGCGTCCGCGGCATGACCCAGGACGACGCGCACATCTACTGCACCCGCGAGCAGATGATCGACGAGCTCAAGAGCCTGCTCACCTTCGTGCTCGACCTGCTCCGCGACTACGGGCTGAACGAGTTCTACCTGGAGCTGTCCACCCGGGACGACTCGGAGAAGTTCATCGGCGCCGAGGAGGACTGGGCCGAGGCGACCGCCGCGCTCCAGGAGGCCGCCGACGCCTCCGGGCTCGACCTGGTCGCCGACCCGGGGGGCGCTGCCTTCTACGGCCCGAAGATCTCGGTGCAGGCCAAGGACGCGATCGGGCGCACCTGGCAGCTGTCCACCATCCAGGTCGACTTCAACCAGCCCAAGCGGTTCGAGCTGGAGTACCAGGCCGCCGACGGCACCCGCAAGCAGCCCGTCATGATCCACCGGGCGCTGTTCGGGTCGATCGAGCGGTTCTTCGGCGTGCTGCTGGAGCACTACGCGGGCGCGATGCCGCCGTGGCTGGCGCCGGTGCAGGCGGTCGGCATCCCGATCGGCGACGCGCACGTCCCGCACCTGGAGCGGGTCGCCGAGCGGCTGCGCGAGCGCGGGATCCGGTTCGAGCTGGACTCCTCGTCCGACCGGATGCAGAAGAAGATCCGCAACGCGCAGAAGCAGAAGGTCCCCTACATGCTGCTGGCGGGCGACGAGGACGTCGCCAAGGACGCGGTGTCGTTCCGCTACCGCAGCGGCGAGCAGAAGAACGGCGTCCCGATCGACGACGCCGTCGAGGAGATCGTCAAGGCCGTCGAGGCGCGCGTCCAGATCTGAGCCGCCGCGGGCCCGGGGCGCTCCCCGGGCCCGGCGGCGACGTGCGGGTTCACCGCCGCGGGAGTGGGCGGGCCCCGGAGTTGGTAGCCTCGGCGGTCACGTGCGACGACCGGGGAGACAGCGCAGATGAAGTCCAGGAGGCCCGCGAGGGGCGCGAAGCCCGTCCTCGCCAGGGTCGCCGGTTACGGAGGCGCGGTCCTGCTCGTGGTCGCGGCCGTCGTGGTGCTCCTCATGCCGCTGATCGGCAAGGACGGGAAGGGCACGGCCGCCGGGGCCCGCGGCACCGCGAGCGCCGGCGCCACGCCCGCGACCGGGCAGACGCTCCTCCCGGGCGGCTCGGTCCCGTCCGCCACCACGACCAACCCGGCGCCCCAGCAGAACCGGAGCGGCCAGCCCTACCCGAGCGGCGGCGCCACCGGGGGCGGGCCGCAGATCCCCAGCCAGAACGGCTCCGCCACGATCACCTGGTGCCCGCAGGGGACGGCCTACTACCGCGCGGCCGCCACCACGGTCGAGGTCGTCATCACCGTCGCCTCCAGCGGCGCGATCCGGGCCGAGCTGACCCTGGAGGGCCGCGCCCCGCAGTCCAAGCAGACCACGGTCCGGGGCGGGGCACCGCACACCTTCACGTTCACCGGCGTACCGGCGCACCTCGTCCAGCGCGTCAAGGTCACCACCGTGTCGGTCGGGGTGTCCATGCAGACCTGCTACGCGCGGGCCGCCTGACGCCGGACGGTCACCGGGAGCGGGGGCCGGGCATGCGGACGTCCTCGACCGCGACGTTGACCGCCGCCACCCGCATCCCGAGCATCAGGCCCGCGACCCGCGCCACGTTCGCCTTGACCACGGTCGCCACGTCCATGATCACGCTGCCGTACTCGACGGCGATGCCGAGGTCGAGCGTCACCTCGTCGTCGTGGAGCCGGATCCGGACGCCGCCCGCGGCCGGCTCCGGGCGGCGGAGCGGCTCCGCCCCCTGCGCGGCCCCCTGCGCCGAAACGGGGCCCGGCGCGGGCCCTGGTCCGGGGCCCGGGCGCCCGGTCAGCGCGACGACCCCCGCCACCTCCAGCGCGGCGATCGCGGCGATCTTCTCGATCACCTCGTCCTCGATCGTGATGCGGCCCTCCACGGCCCGTCCCGTCCCAACGGCCTCCGCGTCCGGCCCGTCCGGCGGCCCGTCGCCGGAGGGCCTGCCGCCCTGCGCCGGCATGGCGTGCGGGGCGGGCGCATGCGGTGCCGGCACGTACGGCGGCGGCGCCGACCCCCCGGACGGACCCGCCGCGCCGCCTCCCGCAGGAACGGGCGCAGGAACGGGCGCCGGGCCGGGCGGGGGAGGGCTCGGTGGGGCGGAAAGCGGCATACCGGTCGGCAACGGCGGGTCGTGCGGACTCTGGCCCGGACCGGGCCGTCCGGGTGACCCCGGCGGCCCCTGCTGGCCGGACTGGCCCGGCTGGCCCGCCTGGCCCGGCGCGCCCGGGAAGTAGGGCATGGACCTGACCTCGGAGGGCGGCTCCCCGCCGTTCCCGGAATAGCCCTTGTCGAGCTCGGTCATGATCGCTCCCCTGGATCGGTTGGGTGACCATGGTGTCGGAGGGACCCGTGAGACGTCACGGAAGTGGGGATTTGCGGGCGCGTCCCGGCCGCCGGGGAGCCCGGCTGCGGATTCCCCCGGCTCCCTCTCTATGCTGCTGGTCAGGCCGTGAACAAAAGGAGACCGCCGCCTTGAGCGCAGAGCCGGACAAGCCCGTGGTGCAGCGGGGGCGCGACGACGCGCCCGGTGCGGAGGCCGGGAGCGAGCAGCGGCCCCGCCTTGAGGAGGAGCGGGGCGGCGCGGGCGTCGCCGACAACTTCCAGCGACTGTGGACCCCGCACCGGATGGCCTACATCAAGGGCGAGAACAAGCCCAGCGGGGCCGGGGCCGGCGAGGGCTGCCCGTTCTGCGAGATCCCCGCGATGAGCGACGAGGAGGGCCTGGTCGTCGCCCGCGGCCGGTCGGTCTTCGCGGTGCTCAACCTCTACCCCTACAACTCCGGGCACCTGATGGTCGTCCCGTACCGGCACGTCGCCGACTACGCCGACCTCGACGAGCCGGAGTTCTCGGAGCTCGCGGTGTTCACCCAGCGCGCGCTGGCGGCGCTGCGCAAGGCCAGCGGCGCGCAGGGGTTCAACGTCGGGATGAACCTCGGCCTGGTCGCCGGGGCGGGGATCGCGGCGCACCTGCACCAGCACGTCGTCCCGCGGTGGGGCGGCGACACCAACTTCATGCCGGTCGTCGGGCACACCAAGGTGCTCCCGCAGCTGCTGCGCGACACCCGGCAGATGCTCGCCGACGCCTGGCCGCAGGACGCCTGAGCCCATGTGCCCCGTGGCGCGACGCGAGCGGCCGGTCCTGGTCTACGACGGCGACTGCGGCTTCTGCACGTCCTGCGTGCGGTTCCTGGAGCGGTACGTGCCGGTGGACGCGGAAATCGTCGCCTTCCAGTTCGCCGACCTCGACGCGCTCGGGACGACGGCGGAGCGCGCCGAGCACGAGGTGCTGTGGGTCGACCGCGCCGGACGGGTCAGCGGGGGAGCGGAGGCGATCGGACGACTGCTGACGGCCGCCGGCGGCGCGTGGCGGGCGGTAGGCGTGGCCATGCGGATCGCGCCCGCGAGCTGGGCCGCCCACCTGCTCTACCGGCTCGTCGCTAACAACCGGCAGCGGATGCCGGGCGGTACGGCGGCGTGCGCGCTCCCCGCCGCCCGGCGCCCGGGGGCTGCGGACCGCGGCTGAGCCTCAGCCTTTCGCGGGCTCCTCGGACACCGGCCCCACCGGCACCGGCTCTCCGGACGCGGGCCGTCCGGACGCCGGGGCGAGGAGGGCGCGGACGCGTCCGGGCAGCAGGCCGGTCAGCCGCTCCAGCGGCAGGAACGCGGCCAGCCAGATCGCGTGCGGCAGGAAGTGGATGGTCATCAGCGCGTACGTGACCGCGTGGAAGCCCGCGAAGAACAGGACCAGCGCGTAGAGGGGCCGCCCGCGCAGGAACAGCAGCGCCGGGGACGTCGCCTCCGCCAGGAGCATGAACCACTGGCTGATCTTCAGGACCAGCGGGTACCCGATGAACATCCGGCCGAACGGGGTGCCGCGGCGGGCCAGCGCCCACTGGACGGTCGCGCCGTTCGGCCAGGCGGGGAACCCGCCGATGCGGACCTTGGCCCACGCCGACAGGAAGTAGGCGGCGACCACCGAGACCTGGATGCACCGCACCGACCAGGCGGACGCCTCGCAGCCGCGCTCGTCGTCGACCCGGGCGCGTCCGACGCTCGGCAGCACGAACAGGGCGATGATCAGCGCCAGGTGGTCGTGGTCGACCTTGCCGTAGGACATGCTGATCGTGACCCACCAGAGGTACCCGCAGGCGGCGGCGTAGCCGGTGAGCCGCGGCAGCACGCGGCCCGTCGCGGCCACGAGCCCGGCCGCGACGGTCACCACCAGCAGCGTGTACATGGCGCCCGGCGTCGGCGCGGGCAGGTGCAGCCAGCGCGCCAGCCGGACGGGCTGGTACAGGTCGGCGGGCAGCCGCGCGTGCGCCATCGAGCTGCTGGTCAGCAGCAGCATGTCGAACGGCAGGAACCCGTACCCGATGATCCGCAGCCAGGCGATCCTGGCCCGCGGCACCGGGCCGTACCACCAGCGGCCCCAGGGCGTCCGCCGCGGGGCGGCCGCGGGCGGCGGCGCGGACACGGGCCGGGGCGTCTCCGGCGTCGCGGCGGCGGTCACCGGACGTCCCAGACGACGCGGTCGGTCCTCGTGGTCGCCACGACCTTGCCGTGCTTCAGCGTCTGGACCTGTTTCACGATGTAGATCCTGGTCAGTCTGGGCTCGTGGGGATGCAGCCTCCGCTGGCCGTCGGCGATGCCCTGGAGCAGGGACGGGTCGCGGACGAGCCGGTCCATCTGGCCCTCGATCTCGGCGCGCTTCATGCCCGACCCCACGGCGTCCATGGACAGCTTGACGTGCTGCCCCGCCGCGGTGTCGGCCTCCAGCCAGTGGGAGTGGATCTCTCCGCCGTCGTTCTTCACCGAGAACGCGAACTGGGTCATGGGCCCGAAGGGGAAGTCGTCGTCGGCGCCGTACGCGCTCGTGTAGAACAGGGCGGCGATGCCCGTGGCGGCGGCCGCGGACCGCCACAGCCGGGCGCCGGTGCCGAGTCGGAGGGCCGGAAGGTGCATCCGGACAGCCTAGAGCCGCGCCCGAGGGGGAGGGGGCGCGAGCGGCGCCGCACGGGCCGGGCGGGCCGGGCGGCGCTTCGGGGCGGCGGCCTGGCGGAGCTCGGAGACGGTGACGAACTCGAAGCCCCGGCCCCGCAGGCCCCGGATCATGGCGGGCAGCTGCTGCACGGCGACCTTGCGGCTCGGCGCGCCGACGTCGTGCGCGAGGAGGATCGTGCCGGGCCGGGCGTTGTCCACCACGGCGTCCACGAGCTCGCCGGGGCTCCCGCGTAGCCGGCGGTCCTGCACGAGCAGCGACCAGAGCGCGATGTCGTATCCGTGCTCGGCGGCGACCTGGAGGGTGGTGCCGCCGAGCCGCCCCCACGGCGGGCGCAGCAGCGTCGCCTCCCGGCCGGTGACCGCCTTGATCGCCGCGTGCGTGCGGTGAATGGAGCGGTAGGCGTGCGCGTGGCTCAGCCGGGAGAGGTCGTCGTGCCGCCAGGTGTGGTTGCCGATCTCGTGCCGGCCGAGGCGGCCGTGGACGAGCCGGGCGTTGCGGACCAGGCGCTCGCCCACGACGAAGAAGGTCGCGGGCACCTTCTCGGCCTCCAGCGCGTCGAGGGCCTGTGGAGTCCATCGCTGCATGGGCCCGTCGTCGAAGGTCAGCGCGACGAGCCTGCGGTCGGTGTCGACGGCCCAGACGACGTCGACCTGGCGGCCCGGCTGCTGCCACGAGTCCACCGAGGCGGCGGACGCGGGCGTCGGCGGGTCCTGCCGCTGCCACTCCTGCTCGCCCGCGACCCCGGCGCCGCCGGCGAGCAGCCCGCCCGCGGCGAGGCCGAGGCCCTTGAGCACCCTGCGGCGGCCCGGCCCCCCGGAACGCCGTCCCACCCCCGCGTCGTCCATAGCGAAATCAGCGTTTCATGGCGATTCGCGAAGATCATCGGTCTGACGGCCGAATCGCGGCTCACACTCCGGTATGAGGGCCGGGCGCCCGGAGGATGAGGCGCGCCGGGGCCCGCTGAGCGGGACGGCGGACGCCCGCGGGCGACAGTCCCTGTCTCGCGCGGGAGAGGCGCGGTCGCGAGAGGGGACGGGCCGCGCGCTTGCCGGGCCCGTCCCCGTCCCGCGGGACCAGTCCTAGCTGTCCTTGGACCCGGCGGCGACCTTCTCGGCCAGGTGCGAGGGAAGCGGCTCGTACCGCAGGAACCCGCGGTCGAACGTGCCGGTGCCCTGCGACATGGACCGCAGGTCGATCGCGTACCGGATGATCTCCAGCTGGGGCACCTCCGCCTTGATCATCGTGCGGCCGCCCGGCACTGACTCCGAGCCGAGGACCCGGCCGCGCCGCGAGGTCAGGTCCGACATGACCGCCCCGACGTACTCGTCGGCGACGAGGACGGCCACCTCGTCCACCGGCTCCAGCAGCAGGATCGGCACCGAGCCCGCCGCGTCCTTCAGGGCGAGCGCCCCGGCGGCCTGGAAGGCCATGTCGGAGGAGTCCACCGAGTGGGCCTTGCCGTCGTGCAGGACGACCCTGATGTCCACCAGCGGGTACCCGGCGGACACGCCGCGCAGCATCTGCTGCCGGACGCCCTTCTCGACCGACGGGATGAACTGCCGCGGCACGACCCCGCCGACGATCTTGTCGACGAACTCGAACCCGGAGCCGGACGGCAGCGGCTCCACGTCGATGTGGCAGATGCCGTACTGGCCGTGCCCGCCGCTCTGCTTGACGTGCCGGCCGAGGCCCTTGGCGCGGCCGCCGAACGTCTCGCGCAGCGGCACCCGCAGCTCCACCCGCTCGACCTCGACGCCGTAGCGCGTCCTCAGCCGGTCGATCAGCACGTCGGCGTGCGCCTCGCCCATGCACCACAGCACGAGCTGGCGCGTCTCGGCGTTGTTCTCCAGCCGGAGCGTCGGGTCCTCGGCCACGAGCCGGCCGAGCGCCTGGCTGAGCTTGTCCTCGTCGGCCTTGGACTTCGCCCGGATCGCCACCGGCAGCAGCGGGTCGGGCATCGACCAGGGCGCCATCAGCATCGGCGACGCGGGATCGGAGAGCGTGTCGCCCGTCTCGGCGCGGCTCAGCTTCGCCACGGCGCAGATGTCGCCCGCGATGCAGGACGACGCGGTGCGCTGGAGCTTGCCCAGCGGGGACGTGAGGGCCCCGACCCGCTCGTCCACGTCGTGGTCCTCGTGCCCGCGGTCCGCCATGCCGTGCCCGGAGACGTGGACGACGGTGTCCGGGCGCAGGGTCCCGGAGAACACGCGCACCAGCGAGATCCGCCCGACGTAGGGGTCGGAGGTGGTCTTGACGACCTCGGCGACCAGCGGCCCGCCGGGGTCGCAGCCGATCTCCTTGGGCGGCCCGCCCTTGATCGAGGTGACCGGCGGGATCCCGTGCTCCAGCGGCGACGGGAACGCCTGCGTGATCACTTCGAGGAGCTCCAGCATGCCGATCACGGGCCCGGGGTGGTCGCCGTGCGGGACGGACGTGGCCAGCACCGGGTAGAAGGTGCCCCGCGCGACGGCGGTTTCCAGGTCCTCGATGAGCGCCTTGACGTCGATCTCCTCACCGGACAGGTACCGGTCCATGAGGGTCTCGTCCTCGCTCTCCTGGATGATGCCCTCGATCAGCGACGCCCGCTGCTCGCCGATCTGCTCCAGGTAGCGGGGGTCCGGCATGCACTCGGTGCGCTCGCCGGACGAGTAGTCGAGGCAGCGCTGGGTGAGCAGGCCGATCAGGCCCGTGAGCCCGCCGTCCCCGGCGGCGGGGAAGTACAGCGGGAGCACGCCCTCCCCGAAGGCGTCCTGGCAGCTCAGGACCACGTCGTCGAAGTCGCCGCGCTGCTGGTCGATCTTGGTGATGACGACCGCGCGGGGCATCCGGACCGCCGCGCACTCCTCCCAGAGCATCCGGGTGAGGCCGTCGATGCCGTCCACGGCCGAGATCACGAACAGCGCCGCGTCGGCGGCGCGGAGCCCGGCCCGCAGGTCGCCGACGAAGTCGGCGTACCCCGGCGTGTCGATCAGGTTGATCTTGATGTCGCCGTGCGTGAACGGCGCGAGCGCGAGGTTGACCGAGCGCTGCTGGCGCACCTCGACCTCGTCGAAGTCGCTGACGGTGGTGCCGTCCTCGACCCGGCCCGCCCGCTGGATCGTGCCCGTGGCGGCGAGCAGCGCCTCCACGAGCGTGGTCTTGCCCGCCCCCGAATGGCCGACCAGCGCGACATTGCGCACCCTGTCGCACCCGCCGGCCTCCGGTGCCCTGCCGGGGGCTCCCGGGTGGCCTCCCTTGTCCGCCATGACTACCTCCTCGGACGGGTCTCCGCGCGGAGGCCCGCGTGCGGCTGGGGCCCGGCCCGGCGGGCCCGGCCCTGACGTCCGAGTGCGGCGTCCGACCTCGTCCAACGCGCGTGACCGACGTCACACCCGTGTCAATACCCTTTCCCGTGAAGGGCAGGATCACAAGGGGTGAATTCCGAACTTCCGCGTTCGGCCCCGCCGCGCGGGCCGGGACCGGGCATGGCCACCGGCGGGCGGCGCGCGCACTACGATTGGGCGCGCCGCGGCGGCCCGCGGGGGGCCTTCCACCCGACCTCACGAGAACGGACGGCGATGCTCAACAGAATCAGGCCCGCGCTGGGGCGCGTTCTGACCCCGATCGGACGGGCGGTCGCGCGGACCGGTGTCTCGCCGAACGCCATCACCGTCATCGGGACGGTCGGCGTCGCCGCCGGCGCGCTCGTCCTGTTCCCGCGCGGGGAGTTCTTCTGGGGCACGATGGTCATCACCGCCTTCGTGCTGTTCGACATGCTGGACGGCGCCGTCGCGCGGGTCACCGGCAAGATCTCCAAGTTCGGCGCGTTCCTGGACTCCACGATGGACCGGGTCGCCGACGCCGCGATCTTCTCCGGGCTGATGATCGGCCTCTACCGGGACGGGCAGGAGCCGCTCGCCGCGGTCGCCCTGTACTGCCTGGTGTCCGGCGTCGTGGTGTCGTACGCGAAGGCGCGGGCGGAGGGGCTCGGCTACACCTGCAACGTGGGCATCGCCGAGCGGGCCGAGCGGCTGATCGTCGCGCTGGTGGCCGCCGGCCTCGACGGGCTCGACGTCCCCTACATCCTCGCGCTGGCCTTGTGGGTCCTGGCCGCGCTGAGTACGGTCACGGTGGGCCAGCGGTTCGCCACGGTCTACGCCCAGGCCAAGGCCGACCCGTCCCCGCAGCCCGCCGCAGCCCGCCCGCCCGCCGAGCCGGCGCCCGGCGGGGAACGGACCGCCGCGAGGACGGGCCCGGAGCGCCGGAGATGACCGTGCCCCTCCGCGACGAGGTGATGGACGCCGCGTACGCGATGGGCTGGACGGTCGTCCGCAAGATGCCCGAGGGCGCCGCGAGGCTGGCGTTCGCGGCGCTCGCCGACCGGACCTGGCACCAGTACGGCAAGGGCGTCCGCCAGCTGGAGCGGAACCTGTGCCGCGTCCTCGGCAAGGACGCGGTCGACGACGAGGTCCGCGTCCTCAGCAAGAAGGTGCTGCGGTCGTACTTCCGGTACTGGCTGGAGGTGTTCCGGCTGCCCGAGTACGACCGGGAGCGGATCCTCGGCCGGATGCGCGTCACCGGCGAGAAGAAGATCTTCGCGAACCTCGACGCCGGGCGCGGGGTGATCCTCGCGCTGCCCCACATGGGCAACTACGAGCACGCGGGCGCCTGGCTCGTGCACAACGGGTACCCGTTCACCACCGTCGCCGAGCGGCTCAGGCCGGAGTCGCTGTTCGACCGGTTCGTCGAGTTCCGCGAGAGCCTCGGCATGGAGGTGCTGCCGCACCGCGGCGCCTCGGCGTACGGGCGGATGGCCCAGCGGCTGCGCGCCGGCCGCCCGGTGTGCCTGGTCGTCGACCGCGACCTCACCGAGAGCGGGATCAACGTCGAGTTCTTCGGCGCGACCGCCCGGATGCCGGCGGTCTCGGCCGCGCTCGCGATCCAGACCGGGGCGGCCCTCATCCCCGTGACGCTGTGGTACGAAGGCCAGTACTGGGCGGCGCGCGTGCACGAGGAGATCCCCGTCCCCGAGACGGGCACCAGGCAGGAGAAGATCCAGGCCATGACCCAGGAGCTGGCGTCGGAGTTCCAGGAGGGCATCGCCGCCCACCCCGAGGACTGGCACATGCTGCAGAAGGTCTGGGTGGAGGACCTCGCGGAGGCCGGCCGGTGAGGATCGGCATCGTGTGCCCCTACACCTGGAACGTCCCCGGCGGCGTCCAGCAGCACATCCGCGACCTCGCCGAGGCGCTCACGGCCCTCGGCCACCGCGTCTCGGTGATCACGCCGGCCGACGACGACGCCGAGCTCCCGCCCTACGCGGTCTCGGCCGGGCGCGCCGTCCCCGTCCCCTACAACGGCTCGGTGGCCCGGCTCGCGTTCGGGTTCCTGTCCGCGGGACGGGTGCGGCGCTGGATCAACGAGGGCGGCTTCGACGTGCTGCACGTCCACGAGCCCGCGGCGCCGTCGCTCGGCCTGCTGGCCTGCTGGGCCGCCGACGGCCCGATCGTCGGCACGTTCCACGCGTCCTACGAGAAGTCGCGCGTGGTGTCGGTCACCGCGCCGATCCTGCAGAGCGCCCTGGAGAAGATCACCGGACGCATCGCGGTGTCGGAGGCGGCCCGCACCACGCTCGTCGAGCACCTCGGCGGCGACGCCGTGCTGATCCCGAACGGGGTCGCGACCGAGCGGTACGCGATGGCCGAGCCGCTGCCGGGCTGGCAGGGCCGCGGTGACGGGGCCCGGGAGGACGGCGGCGCGCTCGGCTTCCTCGGCCGCATGGACGAGCCCCGCAAGGGCCTCCAGGTCCTGCTGCGCGCCTTCGAGATCCTCGGCCGGGAGCGGCCGGGGCTGCGGCTGCTGCTCGCCGGGCCCGGCGACGCCGACGACGTGGCGGCCCGGGTCTCGCCCGAGCTCCGCGACCGCGTCGTCGTGCTCGGCATGGTCAGCGAGGAGGACAAGGTCCGCGCCTACCACTCGGTGGACGTGTTCGTCGCCCCGAACCTCGGCGGGGAGAGCTTCGGCATCGTGCTCGCCGAGGCGATGTCGGCGGGCGCGCCCATCCTCGCCAGCGACATCGAGGCGTTCGACCGGGTGCTGCGCGGCGGGCGCGCCGGGGCGCTGTTCCCCGCCGGCGACGAGCGGGCACTGGCCGCGGCCGCCGGCGAGCTGCTGGACGACCCGGCGCGGCGCAAGCAGCTGTCGGCCGAGGCCCGCGCCGCCGTCCGCGCCTACGACTGGTCGTCGGTCGCGCGCGACGTCCTCCGCGTCTACGAGACGGTCGCGATCGGCGACGCCGGCGTCGTCGAGTCCGGGCTCGGCGCGTAGGGGCCGGGGCGATGTCCTACGACTGGATCATCGACGTCCTGTTCTGGATCGCCGTCGTCTTCCTCGTCGGCGTGTACGTGTCGTGGCGGGCGACCCGGCTGGACCGGCTGCACGTCCGCGTCGAGACGGCCCGCGCGGCGCTGGACGCGGCGCTCGTCCGGCGGGCCGCGGCCGCGCTGGAGCTCGCCGCGTCCCGGCTGCTCGACCCGGCCGCCAGCCTGGTGCTGGCCACGGCCGCGCACGAGGCGCGCACCGCCGACGCCGAGAACCGGGAGTTCGCCGAGAGCGACCTGTCGCGGGCGCTGCGCGCCGTCGTGGACCAGCCCGGGTTCGCCGGGACGCTGGCCGCCCGCGGCGACGGCGACGGCAAGTCCGTCCTGGACGAGCTGTCCTCGGCCGCGGCGAAGGTCGCCTACGCCCGGCGCTTCTACAACGACGCGGTCGCCCAGGCGCGGATCGCGCGGCGCAAGCTCCTCATCCGGATCCTGCCCCTCGCGGGCCGGGCGCCGCTGCCCGGCTTCTTCGAGATCGACGACGATCCGCCCGGGATCTGACCGTCCCGCGCCCTCCCGCCCGTACCGCCTGGCAGGCGGGCGCACGGGAAATCGTTCGCTACCCTCTGGCTGGTCGCTCTAGGGAGGCTCACATCGTGCTCAGCGCGTGGCAGACAACGGTCCGGGGCCGGACGGCGGCGGGGCTCGGCGCCCTAGCCCTCGGCGCCGCCCTGTCGGCCTGCTCGGGCCCGGCCGGCGCCGAGCGCGCCGACCCGCCGGGAGCCCCGGGCGCCTCGGACGGGGCGGCGTCCGGCACGCCGGCCCCGGCGACGCACCCGTTCAACGGAGGCACCGCGGGGCTGACCAACCCCGTCCTCGCCGTGAAGATCGAGAACACCCGCCCGGCGCTGCCGCAGTCGGGCGTGTCGGCGGCCGACATCGTCTACGTCGAGCAGGTCGAGGGCGGCGAGACCCGGCTGATGGCCGTGTTCTCGTCCAGGCTCCCGAAGCGGGTCGGGCCCGTCCGCAGCGCCCGCATCTCCGACCTGCACATCCTGCCGCAGTTCGGCCGCCCCGCCTTTGCGTTCTCCGGCGTCCAGAGCAAGATGAAGAAGTACATCCGGCAGGCGCCGGTGTACGACATCTCCCAGGAGAACAGCGGTTCCGCCTATTTCCGCGCGGGGCCGAAGCCGATTCCCTACAACCTCTACGCCGACCCGAGGAACCTGCTCAAGCAGGCGCCGAACGCCACCGCGCCCCGCGACATCGGCTTCCGGTTCGGCGCCGCGCCCGCGGGCGGCACGCCGACGCGGTCCTTCACCGCCAAGTGGCCCGCCGCGACCATGGGCTTCACCTGGTCGGCCAAGGAGAAGCGCTGGCTGGCGAGCTGGGGCGGCCAGCCGGACATGGCCGCCGAGGGCGGCCGGCTCGGCGGCAAGACCGTGGTCATCCAGTACGCCAAGACGACCCGGTCGCGGTTCCACGACTTCCTCGGCAGCTACACGCCGCTGATCGGCACCACCGGGACGGGCCGCGCGCTCGTCCTGCGGGACGGCAAGGCCTTCGACGCCCGGTGGTCGCGGCCCTCCGAGAACCAGGGGACCACCTACACGGCCGCGGACGGCACGCCGATCACCTTCGCCCCGGGGCAGGTCTGGGTGGTTCTCGTCAACGACGGGAAGCCCTACATTCCGTGACGCGGCGGAATCCCCGAAGGTCATCGGTCATTCCGTAAGCGTCACCCCTCCGCGCTTGACACTCTGCAGGGTCGAGAGGTGGCGCTAGCAGGCAATATCATGGAAACCGACTTGTCGACCGTCCACGTGAGGAATGCCCGTGTCCACTTCCAGTCCCGCCCCGCAGAACGCCGCGCCCGAGACCGGGACCGCCCGCGTCAAGCGCGGCATGGCGGAGATGCTCAAGGGCGGCGTGATCATGGACGTCGTCACGCCCGACCAGGCGAAGATCGCCGAAGACGCCGGCGCGGTGGCCGTCATGGCCCTGGAGCGGGTCCCCGCCGACATCCGCGCCGAGGGCGGCATCTCCCGGATGAGCGACCCGGACATGATCGACGGGATCATCTCCGCGGTCTCCATCCCGGTCATGGCGAAGGCCCGCATCGGCCACTTCGTCGAGGCGCAGGTGCTCCAGGCGCTCGGCGTCGACTACGTGGACGAGTCCGAGGTCCTCACGCCGGCCGACTACGGGAACCACATCGACAAGTGGGCCTTCACCGTGCCGTTCGTGTGCGGCGCGACCAACCTCGGCGAGGCGCTGCGCCGCATCACCGAGGGCGCGGCCATGATCCGCTCCAAGGGCGAGGCCGGCACCGGCGACGTGTCCAACGCCACGACCCACATGCGCCAGATCCGGCAGGAGATCCGCAGGCTCCAGTCGCTGCCCGAGGACGAGCTGTACGTGGCGGCCAAGGAGCTCCAGGCCCCTTACGAGCTGGTCAAGGAGGTCGCGCAGGCGGGCAAGCTGCCCGTGGTGCTGTTCACCGCCGGCGGGATCGCCACCCCGGCCGACGCCGCCATGATGATGCAGCTCGGCGCCGAGGGCGTGTTCGTCGGCTCCGGCATCTTCAAGTCGGGCAACCCGGCGCAGCGTGCCGAGGCGATCGTGAAGGCCACCACCTTCCACGACGACCCGGACGTGATCGCCAAGGTGTCCCGCGGCCTCGGCGAGGCCATGGTCGGCATCAACGTCGCCTCGCTCGGCGAGGACCAGAAGTTCGCGGGCCGCGGCTGGTGAGCCGGCCGCGGTCCGGCCGGGCCCGCGGGCCCGGCCGGACCGGCCGCCCAGCCGGGTGACCAGGCGGATGAACGGCCGGGTGACCGGGCGGTTAGTTCGGATCCCCGCCTCGCAACCGCGCCGCCGAGGGATTACGCTGTCGGCGCGGCCGGTGGAGGGGAGTCCGGCACCGGCCCGGGGACGGCCCCCCGGCGGGGCGGCCCCGGGCGGCGCACGGCCGCGGGAGGGGAGAGCATGGCTTGGTCGGTCGCGCTGGCCTGCGCGAGCGCGGGTGAGCCCGCCGAGGTGTTCCGGCCGGGCCTCGCGCCCGATCCGGACGCGGCCGCGGCGATCGCCCGCGGCCTCTACCCGGCGGACACCCTCACCGAGACCGGTGACACGGTCCTGGACTTCGCGCTCTGGCCCTACGAGGACGAGCTGTTCGTCGGCGCGTTCGAGCGGGCGCTGCTGCTGTGCGACCGGCGGCTGTTCTGCCTCGACGACGACGCGCGCCGGATCGCCGACACCGCCGCCGCGGCCCTGCCCGGCTCGCGCTGCGGCGTGCTCGTCCTGCACAACGTCATCCGCGGCTGCTGGTTCCGCTGGTACGAGTCCGGCGCGCTGCTGCGCGACGTCTTCGTGACCGCCGAGGACGGCGTCGTCGTCGACCAGGGCGGCCGGCTGCCCGCCGAGCGCCCCTTCTGGGAGGCCATCGACGGGGGCGCCGCCGACGTCCCGCTGCCGTTCGACCCGGAGGAGTTCGGGCTCGCGCTCGCCGAGGCGCACATGTTCGGCCGGGGGATCGCCGACCGCGGCGAGGACGGGTTCCTGCCGCTGGAGCTGCCGCTCCGCCGCTTCAAGCACACCTAGGGCCGTTCCCGAGCCCGGAGCCGTCCCCGGGCGGCACGAGGGCGGCACGGCCGGTGCCCGCGGCACGGCCGATGCCCGCGGCAGGGCCGGTGCCCGGGAAGACCTGGCCCGTCCTGGAACGTTGTACGGAGCGTCCAGGATCGACGATGCTCGTCCTGGACCCCCCGTCCCCCGTACGACCCCCGGAAGGTTCCTTCGTGACTGCTGTCCCGACGATCGGTGTTCTCGCCCTCCAGGGCGACGTGCGCGAGCACGCGCGGGCGCTGGAGGGCGCCGGCGCGCGGACCCTGCCCGTGCGCCGCCCCGAGGAGCTCGACCGGATCGACGGGCTCGTCCTGCCCGGCGGCGAGTCCACGACCATGTGGCGGCTGGCGCGCGCGTTCGAGCTGCTCGAACCGCTGCGCAAGCGGATCGAGGCGGGCCTGCCCGCCTACGGCTCCTGCGCCGGTATGATCATGCTGGCGGACCGGATCCGGGACGGCGCGGCGGGGCAGGAGACCGTCGGCGGCATCGACATGACGGTGCGCCGCAACGCCTTCGGGCGGCAGGTCGACTCGTTCGAGTCCGAGGTCCCGCTGACCGGCATGGGGGACACGCCGTACCACGCCGTTTTCATCCGCGCGCCGTGGGTGGAGGCCGTCGGCGACGCCGTCGAGGTCCTCGGACGCGCCGAGGGCGGGGCGAACGCCGGTAGGATCGTCGCCGTCCGCCAGGGCCGCCTGATGGCGACCGCCTTCCACCCGGAGCTGACGGGCGACTTCCGTGTGCACCACTACTTCGCCGATCTGGTGCGCCGGGCGATGGTTGAGGAGGATTGACAGATGTCCGGCCATTCCAAATGGGCGACCACCAAGCACAAGAAGGCGGCCCTCGACGCCAAGCGGGGCAAGCTCTTCGCCAAGCTGATCAAGAACATCGAGGTCGCGGCGCGCACGGGCGGCGGCGACCCCGACGCCAACCCCACCCTGTACGACGCCATCTACAAGGCGAAGAAGAACTCGGTCCCCAACGACAACATCGAGCGCGCGCGCAAGCGCGGCGCCGGTGAGGAGGCCGGGGGCGCCGACTGGCAGAACATCACCTACGAGGGCTACGCCCCGGGCGGTGTCGCCGTGCTCATCGAGTGCCTGACCGACAACCGCAACCGCGCGGCCTCCGAGGTCCGCGTCGCGCTGACCCGCAACGGCGGCTCCCTCGCCGACCCGGGCTCGGTGTCCTACATGTTCACCCGCAAGGGCGTCGTCATCGTGCCGAAGAAGGGCACGAGCGAGGACGACGTCATGATGGCGGTGCTGGACGCGGGCGCCGAGGAGGTCAACGAGCTCGACGACGAGAACTTCGAGGTCGTCAGCGAGGCGGGCGACCTGGTCGCGGTCCGCACCGCGCTCCAGGACGCCGGCATCGACTACGAGTCGGCCGAGAGCAAGTTCCTCCCGAGCGTCACCGTCCCGCTGGACGAGGACAACGCCAAGAAGGTGTTCCGCCTCCTGGACGCGCTGGAGGACTCCGACGACGTCCAGGACGTCTACGCCAACTTCGACGTGAGCGACGAGGTCCTGGAGAAGATCGACGCCTGACGCGCCGCCGCCGGGCGCGACGGCGGCGCGCCGCGCTTGGTAGCGTTGCCGCAGCCGAACAGGTGATCGAAGGAGCGGCCGTGCGGGTGATGGGGGTGGACCCCGGGCTCACCCGGTGCGGGGTGGGCGTCGTGGAGGGCGTCCCCGGCAGGCCGCTCCGGCTGGTCCACGTGACGGTCGTGCGGACCGCCCCGGACGAGGAGCACGCCCTCCGCCTGCTCGGCGTCGAGCGGGGCATCGAGGCCCTGATGGACGAGCTGAGCCCCGACGCGGTCGCCGTCGAGCGGGTGTTCTCCCAGCACAACGTCCGGACCGTCATGGGCACCGCGCAGGCCGCCGGCATCGCCATGCTCGCCGCGGCCCGGCGCGGCCTGCCCGTCGCGCTGCACACCCCGAGCGAGGCCAAGGCCGCCGTCACCGGAAACGGGCGCGCGGACAAGGCCCAGGTCACCGCGATGGTGACGCGGCTGCTGCAACTGGAGGCGGCGCCGCGGCCCGCCGACGCGGCCGACGCGCTGGCGCTCGCCATCTGCCACGTGTGGCGCGGCGGGCCCCAGGCGCGGCTCGCCCGGGCGCAGCGGTCGCGGATCGAGGACGCGGCGCGCGCCGAGCGCGAACGGCTCGCCGCCAGGACCGGTACACCCTCCCGGAACGGCCCCCCGGCTCCCCGGGGCGCCCGCACGCGGAGCGGAGACAGAGGAGGAAGCGCCCAGTGATCGCCTTCGTCAGCGGCCAGGTGGCCGCCGCCGGGCCGGACGGGGCGGTGATCGACGTGCACGGCGTCGGGTTCTCCGTCCAGTGCACGCCCGCCACGCTGGCCGGGCTGCGGGTCGGTGACCAGGCGAGAGTGCCGACGTCGCTGGTCGTCCGGGAGGACTCCCTCACCCTGTTCGGCTTCGCCGACGACGACGAGCGCGCGGTCTTCGAGCTGCTGCAGACGGCCAGCGGCGTGGGCCCGCGCCTCGCGCTGGCGATGCTCGCCGTCCACACGCCGAACGCGCTGCGCCAGGCGGTCGCCGCCGAGGACCTCACCGCCCTCACCAAGGTGCCCGGCATCGGCAAGAAGGGCGCCCAGCGCATCGTCCTGGAGCTGAAGGACCGCCTCGGCGGCCCCACCGGCGACGGCGCCGCCGACGTGCGCGCGCCCGCCCGCGGGGAGGCGTGGCGCGCCCAGGTCCAGGCCGGGCTGATCAACCTCGGCTGGTCGGCGAGGGACGCCGACGCCGCCGTGGACGCGGTCGCCGCCGACCTCGCCGCCGACGGCGCCGAGGCGCCGCCGGTCGCCGCCCTGCTCAAGGCCGCGCTGCGGAAGCTCAGCAGATGACCGACCCGGAACGGCTCGTGTCGGCCGACCCCGACGGGGTCGAGGAGCAGGTGATCGAGGCCGCGCTCCGGCCCAGGAAGCTCGACGACTTCGTCGGCCAGGAGCGGGTGCGGGAGCAGCTCTCGCTGGTGCTGCACAGCGCGCTGCGCCGCGGCCGGACGCCCGACCACGTCCTGCTGTCCGGCGGGCCGGGGCTCGGCAAGACCACCCTCGCCATGATCATCGCGGCGGAGCTGGGGCAGCCGCTGCGCATCTCCTCCGGCCCCGCGATCGAGCGCGCCGGAGACCTCGCCGCCGTGCTGTCCACGCTCGCCGAGGGCGAGGTCCTGTTCCTGGACGAGATCCACCGGCTGGCGCGCCCCGCCGAAGAGATGCTCTACATGGCGATGGAGGACTTCCGGGTCGACGTCGTGGTCGGCAAGGGCCCCGGAGCGACCGCGATCCCGCTCGACATCGCGCCGTTCACGCTGGTCGGCGCCACCACGCGGGCCGGGATGCTGCCCGGGCCGCTGCGCGACCGGTTCGGGTTCGTCGCCCACATGGACTTCTACGACCCGGCCGAGCTGGAGGTGATCGTCCGGCGGTCGGCGCGGCTGCTGGACGTCGGGATCGAGGCCGACGGCGCCGCCGAGATCGCCGGGCGCTCCCGGGGCACGCCCCGCATCGCCAACCGGCTGCTGCGCCGCGTCCGCGACTACGCGGAGGTGCGCGCCGACGGAGTGATCACCAGGGAGCTGGCGCGGTCCGCGCTCCAGCTCTACGAGGTGGACGAGCGGGGCCTGGACCGCCTCGACCGCGCCGTCCTCGGATCGCTGCTGCGCAAGTTCGGCGGCGGCCCCGTCGGGCTGTCCACGCTGGCGGTGTCGGTGGGGGAGGAGCCCGAGACCGTCGAGGTCGTCGCCGAGCCGTTCCTGGTCAGGCAGGGCCTGCTGGCCCGGACGCCGCGCGGGCGGATCGCCACGGCCGCCGCGTGGGCGCACCTGGGGATCCCGCAGCCGCCGTCCTCGCCCATGGCCGGCACGCTGTTCGACGTCGGCACGGACGCGCCCGCGCCGGAATGATGATCATCTGATAACGGGTTGGGAACTTCCCGGCGGCGCCGCTCGTCACGTCGTTGCCGGTGTCTGACGTACTCTCTAGACTCCGGGACTTGGTTCACCGTCTCCAGCCGACGGTCCCGTGAAAGCGGCCGATCCGGTCGCGGGCTGGGCAAACCAATCGGAAGGATGCCCCAGTAATGGGCAGCGACATGATTCTCGCGGCGTCGGGCGGCAACAGCGGGGCGTTCAACCTCCTGCTGCTCCTCGCCGTGCCTCTGGTCTTCTACTTCCTGCTGATCCGCCCGCAGAGCAGGCGGCGCAAGGAACAGATGGAGATGCAGAACCGGATGGAGCCGGGCGCCCGCGTCCTCACGACGAGCGGCATGCGCGCCACGGTCGTGGAGGTCGACGACGACGGCCTCCTCCTGGAGATCGCTCCGGGCGTCGAGGTCCGCTTCGTCAAGCAGGCCGTCATGCAGGTCCTCAAGGACGACGAGCCGGAGGAGCTGGACGACGAGCTCGACGAGGACGACGACGAGGCCGCGGACGAGACCGCCGCCGACGAGCGCGTCGAGCTCACCAAGGGCGAGGCCGGGGACGCCGGCGCGGCCGAGGAGACCGGCACCGCCAAGGCGGCCGGGGGCGCCGGGGCGACGGCCGCGACCGCCGAGGACGGGGCCACCGCGGACGAGCCGGTCAAGGCCGGGTCCACGAAGGCGAAGGCGGCGGCGAAGGCCGCGGAGAAGCCCTCCGCCTGACGCCCCGCCGGCACCACCGCCGGCACCGACTCCGAGACGGGAAGAAAGACGACCAGTGGCTCCGCCTAGCAATGTCCCCAAGCCCGGGCGCACGCTCCTCGCGCTCTTCGCGATCATGGTGGCCCTGGCCGGTGTGGCGTTCCTCCAGGGGCGGACCACGCCCAAGCTGGGACTGGACCTCGCCGGCGGGACCACCGTCACGCTGACGGCCAAGACCGAAAGCGGCAAGAACCCGCCGGCCTCGCAGATGGACCAGGCCGTCAAGATCATGACGCAGCGGGTCAACGGCCTCGGCGTGTCGGACGCGGAGGTCGCGAAGCAGGGCAGCAACAACATCGTCGTGAACGTGCCCGGGGAGGGGCAGGGCCGCGTCGTCAACCTGATCGGCACGACCGCGAAGCTCCAGTTCCGGCAGGTGTTCACGGTGGCCGACGGCAAGCCGGTCACCGCGTCGGCCACGCCCACCCCGTCGGCGAGCCCGACGGGCAAGGGCAAGAAGGGCGGCTCGGCCAGCCCGTCGCCGTCCACGTCCGCCACGCCGTCCGGCTCCGCGTCGCCGTCCTCGTCGGCCACGCCGCGCGGCCGCGCGCTGTCGCGGGCGCTCACCGCTCCCACGCCCAACCCGTCCGGCTCGGGATCGGCCGCGCCGACCGCGACGCCGACCGGCTCGGCCGCGCCGACGGCCGTCCCGTCCGGGCTGCCGACGGCGGGCGCCCAGGCCCCGGCCGCCGACTACACCGGCGTCGAGGACAAGGCCGTCATCAAGCAGTTCGAGGCCCTCGACTGCTACAACGGCGACCGCCGGGCCCCGGGCGCCAACGACCCGAACCGCAAGTGGGTCGCCGCCTGCGACCAGAAGGAGGAGAAGGGCCAGATCGCCAAGTACATCCTCGGCCCGGTGCGGGTGCTGGGCGAGGACGTCTCCGGCGCGACGGCCATGCCGCCGAACGCGCAGCAGGGGCAGGCGAGCTGGTCGGTCTCGCTGAAGTTCAACGGCAAGGGCGCCCGCCAGTTCGGCGACGTCACCACCGAGGCCTACAAGGCCTACCAGACCAACCCGAGCTCGCCGCAGGCGCAGGTCGCGATCGTCCTGGACGGGCAGGTCGTCTCGGCCCCCAGCATCAACCAGGGCGCGATCACCGGCGGCACCGCGAGCATCGACGGCCCGCCCGACAGCTTCAACCAGTCGTACGCCACCGACCTCGCGAACGTGCTGAAGTACGGCGCGCTGCCGCTGGAGTTCAAGCAGAGCTCCATCGACGAGGTGTCGTCCACGCTCGGCGCCGACCAGCTCCGCGGCGGCCTGATCGCCGGCGGAATCGGTCTCGGCCTGGTGGTGGTCTACTGCCTGCTCTACTACCGGGGCCTCGGGCTCGTGGCGGTGTCCAGCCTCATCGTGGCGTCCGCGATCACCTACGAGTCGGTCGTCATCCTCGGTGAGGGCATGGGCTTCCGGCTGTCGCTGCCGCACATCATCGGCCTGATCGTCTCCATCGGCATCACCGCGGACTCGTTCATCATCTACTTCGAACGGCTCCGCGACGAGCTGCGGGCCGGCCGCAAGCTGCGCTCGTCGGTGGAGAACGCCTGGAAGCGCGCCCGGCGCACCATCCTGGTCGCCGACGCGGTCACGTTCATCGCGGCCCTCGTGCTGTACTTCCTCGCCGTCGGCGGCGTGGCCGGGTTCGCGTTCGCGATGGGGCTCACCACGCTGATCGACCTCGTCGTCGTGTTCTTCTTCACCAAGCCGCTGGTGGCGCTGCTGTCGCGCACCGCCTTCTTCGGCAGGGGCCACCCGATGTCGGGCCTCGACGCCAAGCGCCTGCGCCGCACGGCGCCGGCCCCCTCGGGCGCCGCCGCCCGCTCCACGAGCCAGGAGGTCTGACCAATGGGGACGCGTGCGGTCATCTCCCGGATCTACCGGGGCGAGATCAGCGCCGACATCGTCGGCAAGCCGAAGATCTGGTACTCGCTCTCCGGCGTGCTGCTGGTGCTGTCGATCGCGGGCCTGCTGATCCAGGGGCTCAACTTCGGCGTGGAGTTCAAGGGCGGCTCGGTCTTCACCTTCAAGGCGCCGTCCAGCTCCATCGAGCAGGTGCGCGGCGCCGTCACCGGCGGCGGGGCGCACCAGGCGATCGTGCAGAAGGCCGGCGAGGACTGGCGGGTGACGACCGAGAGCCTGTCGTCGGCGCAGGTCACCGAGGTCAAGGGCAACGTCGCGAAGCAGCTGCACGTCCCGGAGAACAAGGTCAGCACCCAGGTCGTCGGCGCCTCGTGGGGCGGCGAGATCCAGAAGAAGGCCTGGCAGGCGCTGATCGTCTTCATGATCCTGATCATCGGCTACCTGTCGCTGGCGTTCGAGTGGCGGATGGCGGTGGCCGCGCTGGTCGCCCTCGTCCACGACCTCGTGATCACGGCGGGCATCTACGCCTGGTCGGGCTTCGAGGTCACGCCCGCGACGCTGCTGGGCTTCCTGACCATCCTCGGCTACTCGCTGTACGACGCGGTCGTGGTCTTCGACATGATCAAGGAGGTCACGAAACCGCTCACCCCGACCTCCAGGACGACCTACAGCGAGGCGGCCAACCAGGCGCTCAGCAGCACCCTGGTGCGCTCGCTGAACACCTCGCTGGTGGCGATCCTGCCGGTCGCGGCGATCCTGTTCATCGGCACCACGCTGTTCGGCGCGGGCACGCTCAAGGACCTGTCGCTGGCGCTGTTCGTCGGCATGATCGTCGGTACCTACTCCTCGATCTGCGTGGCGACGCCGCTGCTGGTGCAGCTCAAGGAGCGCGAGCCGAAGTACCGCCAGATCCGCGCCAACATCGCGCGCCGCGAGACCAGCGCGAAGCGGCAGGCCAGGACGGCCAAGGTCAAGGCCGCGACCGGCCCGCCCGGCGACGCCCCGGAGGGTGCCGCGGACGAGGCGCGGGACGCGGACGACGCCCCTCAGGAGGACCTGAAGGCAGGCGTCACCGTCCGCAAAGTGGTGCAGCAGGGGCCGCGCCAGCAGCCCAAGCGCGGCACGCGGCAGCAGCGCCGCGGCAAGCAGTAGCGCGGCGGTGACCGCGGTCCGCGGCGGCGGGAGCGCCGCCGCGGCGCGGTGCGACACGACCGGCCGGCCGACTCATGCACACGACGGACCATCACAGGGGAGTGCGAACGTGGACCTCGGCAAGCTGATCCAGGACCGGATCCGGGACGTGCCCGACTATCCGAAGCCCGGCGTGGTGTTCAAGGACATCACGCCCCTGCTCGCCGACCACGTCGCGTTCGCGGGCGTGGTCGACGCGATCGTCAACCACCACGGGCGCGGCACCATCGACAAGATCGTGGGCATCGAGGCGCGCGGCTTCATCCTCGCCGCGCCCGTCGCCTACCACTTCGGCGCGGGTTTCGTCCCGGTGCGCAAAAAGGGGAAGCTCCCGTCGCGGACGTACGAGGAGACCTATGATCTCGAATACGGGACCGAGACGATCGAGATGCACGTCGACGCGTTCGAGCCCGGAGACCGGGTGCTGATCGTCGACGACGTCCTCGCCACCGGGGGCACGGCCAGGGCCGCCGCCGAACTCGTCCGCCGCGGCGGGGGAGAGGTCGCCGGCCTGTCGGTCCTCCTCGAACTGTCGTTCCTGGAAGGACGCGGCAAGCTGGGGAATGTGGACGTCCATTCGCTGGTTACGGTCTAGCACGAAAAGGGTGCCGGATACACTGGCGGCATCAGGTCCGGTGGGGACGGGCGCATCCCGCGGGGCGGAGAGGCATCGCGCCCGCGAGGACTGGGGAGGCTGAGTGCCAGGTGAGGTGGTATCGACCGACGCGGTGACCGGTGCCGCGGCAGACCACGCGGCCGGAGCCCGTCCCGCGCGGGAGGCCGCGCTGACGCGCGCCCCCGCGGAGGGCGCCGTGCCCCCGGTGCGCGCCGGAGAGGC